>NZ_JAGGIJ010000001.1:0-353125 GCF_024103505.1 Snodgrassella sp. | reverse complement strand
GAATATCATTGCCATCTTCACCATTGAGAATATCATCGCCATCATCGCCATTGAGGATATCGTCACCAGCTTTACCCCATAAGGTATCATTACCTTTACCCCCACTGATAATATCATTGCTCCACCATCCTACAATGGTATTATCATTATCATCACCATTCTGAGTAAATGTAATTCTGTTATTTATATCTAGCGGTTCGAGAGTTTGGTCTTCAAAAATGAAATTGAAAGAACGACTGTAATAATTGTTGTAGCTAAAATAGTCAGGCAAAGTTACAGAGTCAGAATTGCCATATGCTTTAATGATTAAATCGTCCGCAGAACGACTGAAGAGAGCATCAGAGAAATTGGCGCCTTTGAAAACAATTTCATTAATAGTGTTTTTATTGTCCCAATGTCCTAAATCATAAATGACATCCTGCCCGTGTCCTGCTTCAAATTCATAGCGGTCTTTCTGCCAGTCACTGCCTTTAAGGATATCATTACCGCTGTCACGAATAAGTGTACTATAACTAGCAATATCATTCAGGTTATCATTACTATTCTGGCTATACTGCTTATCGTTGCTTGTTTTTTTGTTGATGTTATTGTTGCTATCTGAACCTGTGCATTCATCGTTTTTGCTGGTATTGTTCAATGTCGTTGTTGTATCGGCAATATCTTCTGAGCTTAAGGTTTTATCATCAAAGATAAATGTAACAGTACAAATATTGGTTTTGTCGGGATTTAGAAAATCTATCAGGGTTACCGAGTCCTGATTATTAAATGCCTGAATTACTAGATTATTACCTGCGTGTAAGAATATTGCATCATCTGCTTGGGCTTTTTCGAATACAATTTGGATGTTTTGGTTGTTCTTATTGTTGCTGGTTTTACTATTGATAATATCTTCACCATGTCCTGCCTGAAATACGTAACGGTATGGTTTTTCATTACTCCTATTTGGAATATTGTTATCTGTTTGTATCATTATTAAGTCCTTTGAGTAGATTAAAATAAGATTTTTTAAATGAATAAATTTGTTTTGGTTATTATTAAAAGGTTGATTTAATCAGATTTATATTTTTATCATAATTAATATATGCTTAAAATTAAAGTAATATTGAATGTATTCTGTTGTTTAAATCTAAGATAATATTTTGATTTAAATGATTATTTTGGTTTAACTTTAAGTATGCTTTTGGAATGTTGTTTTGGATAAAATTTTCCTTTCGTTGGGGTATAATAAGGTGTAGTTGAGTAAGAAAGTTGATAATTTTTTCTTAATCATTAAGAGCTAATTTGGTTAGTTTTGCTAATTCAAATATGCTGAATACACGAATATATACTGGGTTTAAGCTGCAATTCTCTATTTGCTTGGTAAAATAAACTCAAAATAAATTTTTGGTAATGGTGTAATTGGGGCTTTAAGTGTTTAAGTTTAGTTAAAAATATTCTGTTTAGTAATAAATACTAAATCAGGATAGGTTGCTGTAGTTACTATTAATTTAATCAGTGTTTTATTTAACTGAATTATCGGTGTTTAAAATTCTCTGCATTTGCACCGGTTTGTTGGATGCATGCTTGATTTATTAATATATTACGCTATGATTTTTAAAAATACAATTATCTAAGTATATAATTATTTTATACTATGGTTTGAATTATATCAATCAATTTTTGAAATTGGATGATTGCCAGTTTCTTTTATTTTTGTAATTTATTGTTTTTTAATTTTATTTAAATATTAAATTGTATTTTTGTTTTTAATGGATTTTGGTATTTAATTAGTTGTTATTTCTTTTGTATTTTACAAGCTGATTTTGAATGCAGATAACAGGTTCTGCTGATATAAAGGTTTTATATTCAAGAAATGAGGTAGAGCTGTTTAGGTTTCATCTATGGTGATTTTATCTGATGCTAATTTAAAAAAGCATTGGTATCTGTTGTTGATAAGTAGATTATTTTTAGCTCTGTTTTTAAGTATTATATTTATTCGATGAGTTGAGTGTATGGTGGCTTATGTGTTTAATTTCTGCACTTGTTCACCAAATTCGCGTACTTTTTGCCAGTCGGTATATTCGATATGTGCATTGAGGCGGGTTTCGCCTTTGTTTAGTTTCATTACTAAACGCATCATGTAGCGGTCGAGCAGGTTATATTTTGCGTAATGCAGTTCTCCGGCAAAGATGCCGATAATTTGTGGCTGCCACGGGCTTTTGGCAAAGAATTTGCGGGTGTAGGTATGGGTTTGCGGGGTGCTGCGGTGGGGTTTGTTGGCCAGTATGCTGACGCTGAAAAAGGCACTTGGGGTGTTGCTGAGGATGTGTTGATGGCGTTCTATCCAGGGTGCCAGTGCGGCAGCATAGTGGCCGTAGCGTATGGATGCGCCGATGATGATTTTATCGTATTCACCCTGCTGGATAACTGGTGCGTCTGCCAGATTAACCATGTGAACTGTGTTACCGGCAGCAGTCCATTGTGCTTCTAGTGTCTGGGCAATTTTATGGGTGTAGCCAAAACGGCTGCTGTATACAAGCAGATAATTCATGGCAAGGTAGTTGTGGTTAAATAATATGAATCATACCACGCTTATTAGGTTTGGCTAGGAGTAATTATTGTGTGCAATTTTTGTTTATTTTGGTATGGGATTTTGGCTTTTTTACTGGCCGGAGGCTGGTACAATGGCGGCTGTTTTTGGAGATATATATGAAAGCCAGTCAGTTTTATATTTCAACATTGAAAGAAGCGCCTGCTGAAGCGGAATTGGCCAGTCACAAGCTTATGTTGCGTACGGGAATGATTCGCCGTTTGGCCAGCGGATTGTATACGTGGATGCCGATGGGTTTGCGGGTGTTGCGTAAGGTTGAGCATATTGTTCGGGAAGAGATGAATCGTGCCGGTTCGATTGAGTTGCTGATGCCGGTGGTGCAGCCCGCAGAATTATGGCAGGAAAGTGGCCGCTGGTCGTTTTATGGTAAGGAATTGTTGCGCATTACTGACCGTCATGAGCGCGATTTCTGTATGGGACCAACCTGTGAAGAGGTGATTACTGATATTGTGCGCAGTGAGATTCGCAGTTACAAGCAGTTGCCACTGAATTTTTATCATATTCAGACTAAATTCCGTGATGAGGTGCGGCCGCGCTTTGGGGTGATGCGTGCGCGTGAATTTGTGATGAAAGATGCGTATTCTTTCCATACGACATTTGAATCGCTGCAACAGTCTTATCAGGATATGTTTGATGCTTATTGCCGTGTGTTTGACCGGCTGGGGCTGGACTACCGTCCGGTGGCCGCGGATACCGGCAGTATCGGTGGCACTGGGTCGCATGAATTTCAGGTTCTGGCTGAAAGCGGGGAAGATGTTATTGCTTACAGTGATGCTTCTGATTATGCAGCTAATGTTGAGCTGGCTGCTACTTTGCCGCTGGCTGGTGAACGCCAGTATGCCGGGCAGGATTTAAGTAAGGTTCATACGCCGAACGTACGCAGTATTGATGAGCTGGTGGCTTTTTTACAGCTGCCGGTAGAACAAACGCTGAAATCGCTGGTGGTTGAGGGCGAGGAAGAGGGTACGGTGGTACTGTTGCTGGTACGGGGTGACCATCATTTGAATGAAATCAAGGCTGAGAAGCTGGCAGGGGTGAAAGCACCGTTAACTATGGCTTCGGAGGCTGCGATTGAGGCTGCTTTTAATGGTGCGCATGGTGGTTCACTTGGTCCTGTGGGGTTTGATGGTAAGGTGTATGCTGATTTTGCTACGGCTAAAGGTGCAGACTGGGTGATTGGTGCCAATGAGGATGATCATCACTATACTGGTTTTAATTTTGGCCGTGATGCTGCTGAGCCGGAATTTGTTGATTTACGCGAGGTGGTTGCTGGCGATCCTAGCCCATGTGGTACGGGTAGTCTGAAGCTGGCGCGCGGGATTGAGGTAGGCCATGTATTCCAGTTGCGCACGAAGTATTCTGAGGCGATGCAGGCTACGGTACTTGATCAGAATGGCAAGAATGTGGTGCTGGAAATGGGCTGTTACGGGATTGGCATTACTCGTGTGATAGCTGCGGCAATTGAGCAGAATAATGATGAGCGCGGTATCATCTGGACAGAAGCGATGGCGCCGTTTACGGTGGTGATTGTGCCGATGAATTATAAGAAATCTGCTGCTGTGAAAGCGGCGGCGGATGATTTATATGCGCAATTGCAGCAGGTGGGTGTGGATGTGCTGCTGGATGACCGTGATGAGCGCTCTGGTGTGCTACTGCATGATTCGGAGTTGATTGGTATTCCGCACCGTATTGTTATTGGTGACCGTGGTCTGAAAGCAGGTAAGGTTGAATATCAGGCGCGTAAGGATGCTGCGGCAACTGAGCTGGCTATTGATGAGGTGGTGGCTCATGTTTGTGCGTTACTCAAATGCTAACAGTTAGGTAGTTGTGCAAAACCAGACTTTTAAAGTCTGGTTTTTTTGTGGGCGGTTTGGTTTATTTGATATTTTTAATCTGGTTGATTACCGGTAAATGGGGTGCTGCCTGTTTAGTGATTGTTATACAGGGTTTGGCGTATATTGATTAAGGTGCGCATCACTTCTGCTGTAGCTGGCTCCTCTGGCAGGCTGCTGGTTTTGCTGGCTTCTGTAATCTGGCTAAGCAGTGAGTCGACTTTGTGCAGATTTTCTGTATATGAGAATTTGCCATGTTTGATATCCAGTAATTCTTGTCGGTTAGGGCGTTTGTTGGTGACGGTGCCATGTGAGATGATTTCTAATGCCACTTGGAGTAGGCGGATGGTATGCATCATGTTTTTGGTATCATAATCCTGCCCGCTTTGGCTATTGGTAAGATAACGTTGTTCATTTCGCTTTTCTACCCATTGCCAGTAGCTTTTGTATTCGCGGCAGTAGGTAGAGTATCCGTTACGGTTGAAACTCAGGTAGGCAATAAAGGGGTCAGTGGGGCTGATTGATGATAAGGAAATATCATTGGCATTTTCATGCTGCATGATGCCACGATATCCTTTGTTGCCGTTTTCGTCATAGTACAGAGCATATAAGTCGGTTGCATGAGGAATGTTGGCTAGCCCACATTGATGTTGTTGCCATTGGCGCTGTTGCAGCCAGTTGTTTAGTGGGTAGGTATGCTGCTGGTCAATGATATGGCAGAAATCGAAAACGGTTTTACGTTTGCTATCTACCGGATTATTGATTTTTTTGTTTAGTCCTTTGGCTTTTTTTATTTGTGAGCAGGCATAATTGATAAAGGTCTGTTGGATTTGCTTGGATAAGAACTGTTTTAGTGAAAATTGCCGCATCAACGGATGCTGATAAAGAATACATTCAGGAGCAGAAGCCAGTACTTCGATGATATTCGGGTTGTTTTTCAGTAATAATTCTGTAAACCGGCCTATTTCGTAGTAAACAATATCGTTGCTGGCGTTGCTTATTTGTGGAATGTAATGCAGACCATAGAATTTGTCTTTGGGTAAGTAGAACACGCCTTTGATATCTGTGTCTGAAGTTTCGGTGGTCAGACCGAATGCACGGCTGCCACTGATTACTTCCAGTAAAATTAGGTTTTGTGATTTTAAATCAGTGATGTTCATGGCTGGCATGGTTTTTTAATGTGTTGATAAAAAAAGTATCCAGTTGTGTGGTGGTGAAATTTAGTTCTGGTAATTGCGGTATTTGTGATTTGATGTGGTTGGTGGTAGTTGTAATGTAATCATGTAGATTACTACTGATTTCGATTATATGGGATTCGATAACTGTATTTTTAAAATCAATGAGTTCCAGAATCTGTTTGTGTAGATCTGCTGGTAGTAATTGTAATAGTGGGGTGATTGTCATTGGTGCAATCTGTTTATGCTGTATACACCAGCAGGCACTGAGTAATGGTCTGAGTATATAAAACAGTTGTTTGATTTTAATTTGCCGCCCACTGAGGTTTTTCAGTGCACTGGAAGCTATGCCCAGATAATGATGGACGTTGCCTCTGGGATTAAAGTAATGGGCACATAGACGCCATAGTTGCTGGGCGAGGTCTGTTTGTTGCTGATAGATGATTGGCGATTGTAGCCATTCAAATGGTGTGGCGTTGGATTTGTGGATGAGTTGCAGGGTTTTTTTTAAATCCCAGCCATGAATGTCAAGGTCGCTGGTAATAGGAAAGGTGAGCTGATTTTTTATGGGTTCTATGGCTAGATATTTTTCCATTGGATGCAGGTATATAAAACGCACATCATAGTCACTGTTGGGAGAGGCAAACCCCCAAGCACGGCTGCCGGATTCACATGCATAAATAATCTGGATGTTATGCTGTTGCTCTATTTGTTGTAATTGCTGCTGGATTGTAGTTTGCATAATGCTATGGTTCTGAGTTGTTTTAGGTAAGTATGAATGAATTAATATTTTTTTACAATTTTGTTTAAGGTATGATTTCTTTGTGTAGATTTATGTCTGGGTGACGTTAGGGTTATTTGATTTAGATTTGTTTGTTATGACGAGGAAATTAATATGATTTTTGCCTGATTTTTTTGATTTTGGCATAAGGTTTCTATGTGGAATAAAAAACCAGATTTTGCAATCTGGTTGTGGTGTCAGTTAAGTAATTCAGGCGGAATTTTGCATACTGGAATGGGGTTGATTTTATGCTGCATGGCGCGGTGGTAGCGGTCGTAGATGGCAAATACTTCGCGTTCACGGCCGGTGAAGTCGTCGATTTTATGTGTGTCGTAGATGCTCATTGCCCATTCCAGCTCGGGATAGGTGGCGCCAATCTGTTCTTCGTCGGTTTTGTCTGCATCCCACAGGCCGTCGGTAGGCGGGGCGTCGATGATTTTCTGGTCGATATTCAGTTCTTTGGCCAAGGCATAAACCTGACTTTTGAGCAGGTCGGCAATCGGGCTGAGATCGACGCCACCGTCGCCGTATTTGGTGAAGAAGCCGACACCGAAGTCTTCTATTTTATTGCCGGTGCCTACGACAAGCAGGCCATTTTGCTGGGCATAGTAATACAGTGTAATCATGCGTAGCCGGCTACGGGCATTGGCCAGCGCCAGCTGGGTTTGTTGTTCGTTTTTGTCTGCAACATCTACTGCGATGGTAAATGAGTCAAAGGTGCTGGTAAGGTCTATTGAGTTACTTTGGATGTTGCTAAAGCGGCTTTTCAGCTGGCGGATATGTTCTTGTGCACGTGCTATTTGGTTCACTTTCTGGTGAATAGGTAGTTCCAGTACCAGTGTAGGCAGACCGGTTTGGGCGGCTAGGGTGGAGGCGACGGCGGAATCGATACCGCCGGAAACGCCAACGACAAAGCCCTTGCAGTTGGACTGGGTGGCGTAATCGCGTAGCCAGTTAACGATGTGTTCGATGATGGCTGCTGCTTGCATGTGATGCATCCTTTGGCTGATTGTATAATGGGGTTAATATACTTCTTTGCAGGTAGACTTGCAAAGTATCTGCAAGGGGGTTGTACAGGTGGTAGTCTGTTTCTGTGTGGGCAGTAAGTGGTATATTGGGTTAGAATAGGTTGTGTTTATTCATGGCTTGTGATGAGGAAGTAGTTTGTATGCAGGATAGGGTGCCAGCTGAAATCCGTTTGAGCCAGAACCGGCAGGTGTTAAGGCTGGTGTATGCATCACAGACATATGAGCTTGCCGCTGAGTATCTGCGGGTGTTTTCTCCCAGCGCAGAGGTGCGCGGGCATGGTGCGGGGCAGGAGGTATTGCAGACAGGTAAGCGTAATGTGACGATTGCTGGTTTGTCGCAGGTGGGTAATTACGCTTTGCGCATTGCTTTTTCTGATGGGCATGATACTGGTTTATATGACTGGGATTATTTGTATGATCTGGCTATGCGGCAGGCTGAACACTGGGCGGGTTATGAACAACAGTTACTTCTGGCTGGTGCCAGCCGAGAACCGGGCTAATGCTGTATTGATAATGGTACTGGTTGCTGGATATGTTTATTTGGGCAATATTTAATTCTGAAAGTGTGGTATGAGCGATCACAAAACTCATTTTGGTTATCAAACTGTTGATGAAGATGAAAAAGCGGGTCGTGTTGCCGGGGTGTTTCATTCGGTAGCCAAGAACTATGATGTGATGAATGATGTGATGTCTGGTGGTTTGCATCGGGTCTGGAAGCACTTTACGATTACTACAGCACCGTTACGCAAGGGTGACAGGGTGTTGGATATTGCTGGTGGTTCAGGTGATTTGTCACGCGGCTGGGCTAAGCGGGTAGGGCGTTCCGGTGAGGTGTGGTTAACGGATATTAATTCATCCATGCTGACTGTGGGGCGTGACCGTTTGCTGAACGAGGGGCTGGCGCTGCCTGTGGCGTTGTGTGATGCGGAGAAACTGCCGTTTGCGGATAATTATTTTAATCTGGTATCGGTGTCGTTTGGTTTGCGTAATATGACGCATAAGGAGGTGGCACTGGCTGAGATGTATCGGGTGTTGCAACCCGGTGGTACGTTGCTGGTGCTGGAATTTTCTCATGTGTTTAAGCCGCTCAAGCCAATTTATGATTTGTATTCTTTTAAGATGCTGCCGCTGATGGGCAAGCTGATTGCTAAGGATGCAGACAGTTATCAGTATCTGGCGGAATCGATCCGCATGCATCCGGATCAGGAAACGTTAAAACAGATGATGCTGGAAGTGGGTTTTGACAGTGTTAGTTATCACAATTTAACTGCTGGGGTAGTAGCGTTGCATAAAGGGGTAAAGTTTTAGTTTGCTGGTTGACACTGTGTTCAGGCTGCCATATGGTGGCCTGATTTGTTTTGACTTGTGATTGAGTATCAGGAATATGAGTAAAATTGAACAATTACAGCCACAGCCGGTATGGCAGTGGTTCGCGCGTTTATGTGCTGTACCACGCCCGACTTTTCATGAGCAGGCTGTGCGGGAAATGCTGGTGCAAGCAGCGCAGCAGCGTGGTCTGAAAACGGATGTTGATGCGAAAGGTAATCTGCGCGTCTGTAAGCCTGCTACGCCGGGTATGGAGAACTGTGTACCGGTGGCCATTCAGGCACATATGGATATGGTGGCGCAGAAAGGTGCTGATTCGCTGCATGATTTTCTGCGTGATCCAATTCAGACCAGAATTGAGGACGGCTGGGTTTGGGCTAACGATACAACGCTGGGTGCTGATAATGGTATCGGCTTGGCCATGGGGCTGGCGGTGCTGTTTGCTGATGATGTGGCTCATCCGGAATTAACGCTGATTATTACGGTGGAAGAGGAAATCGGTATGGGCGGTGCTGAGGCATTGAGCGCAGACTGGTTACAGATGCCGTATCTGATTAATCTGGATACGGAAGAAGCAGGGGAAATTTTTATCGGTTGTGCCGGTGGTCGTGACGCCAGTCTGACTTTGCCGCTGGACTGGCAGTCTAATCAGGCACCAGCCTGTACGATTCGGGTATCAGGCCTGCGCGGGGGACATTCCGGGATTGATATTGATAAGAATCATGCTAATGCTAATGTGTTGCTGGCGCGGGTGTTGTCCAGTTTGTATGCACAGAAGCCGTTTGCGCTGGGTTCATGGCAGGGCGGTGAGTTACGTAATGTGATTACGCGTGAGGCTCAGGCTGTGATTGTGATGGATGAAGCAGCAGCCCGTGCAGCGGTCAAACCGATTGCAGCTGTGATTGCAGCAGAATGGGCTGAAGAAGCGCAACTATGCATTGAGGTGTTACCGGCAGAAAGTTTGTTGCAGGCTGCTACACTGGCATGTACACGGAAAGCACTGGATTTACTTGCTGCTGTCCCCAATGGTGTGATGCGCATGAGTGCGGAGTTCACTGGTATTGTGGAAACTTCATCCAATATAGGTGAGGTGAGAACCAGTGCAGAAGGTTTGCAGATAAATTGTCTGATGCGCTCTCTTCTGGAAACGCCAAAAGATGAATTCAGTCTGCGTCTGGCTGCGCTGGCTCGTTTGGCTGGTGCACATCTGGATTTAACAGCAGATTTTCCGGGTTGGGCACCGAACGCAGATTCGCCATTGCTTAAGCTAACCAGTGATATGTTTGCCAGACACTATGGTAAACAGCCACCATTACAGATTATTCATGCTGGTCTGGAATGCGGTATTCTCAGTGGTAAGGCACCACATCTGGATATGGTTTCTTTCGGGCCGACTATTCGTGCGGCTCATTCGCCCGAAGAGCGGGTAGAGATTGCTGCTGTAGCTGAATGCTGGGCTGTTTTGCTGGATTTGCTGAAATCAATGCCCTCGCGCTAGTTATAGGTGGTTGGGTTCTGAAAAGCATGGTGATTCCATGCTTTTGTTATTTTTGCTGCTGGTGGTGAAAGGCTGGGCTATAGTAAGATATGGTTGGTTTGTATCGGCTTTGGTGTTCTGGTTCTGGCTGTTAATTGGTATGAACAGTCTTTTGTTACTATAGTCGGTATTTTTCTGTCAGATAACCCACTGAATCAGGAAGTGAGTTTTTATGGATGCCCAACAACAAAGCCGTCGTGGTTTTTTACGAGCCAGTGCTGCCTTCGCAGGAGCTGGTTTGTTGCAAGCGTGTGGTAACACCCAGAAGCAAACTGTACCGACAACGTCTTCCCCAAAAGTACCTGTACAATCAAAGAATAATCTGAATACTATGCGCATTTTTGCCTGTTCTGGTTTTGGAGAAAGTAGCAGTCGCAGTGAGCTGGCGGCACAACGTTTGGCTGTGGCTGGTTTTGCAGTCAGTAACCAGCAGGCGTGTGTGCGCCGCTATCAGCGTTTTGCCGGCAGTGATGCTGAGCGGGCTGCTGATTTGCAGGATGTGGCCGCTGGCCGTGTACCTGTGCCAAAGGTGCTGATGGGGCTGCGCGGTGGCTATGGCGCGATGCGTATTTTGCCGCTGGTTAACTGGTCGGCTCTGGGGGCGCGGATGCGCGAGCAGGGTACTTTACTGTTTGGTTATAGTGATGTGACTGCGGTGCAACTGGCTTTGCTGGCACAGGGGCAGATGTGCAGTTTTGCCGGACCTATGTTGTATAGTGAATTTGGCAAGCCGCAGATGAGTGAGTTTACTACTCGTTCTTTTATTGATAATAGTTGCAATCCGGCAATGGTGGTTAGGGTTGCTGCTATGCAGAATTATCAGATTCGAGCCGAAGGAGTTTTATGGGGCGGTAATCTGAGTGTGCTGTCTGCGTTAGTGGGGTCACCTTATATGCCGCAGATAAATGGCGGTATTTTGTTTATTGAAGACGTGGGTGAGCAGCCATATCGGATTGAACGTATGCTTCAGACTTTGTATCTGAGTGGTATTCTCGCACGTCAGCAGGCGATTGTGCTGGGTAATTTCCGTATGGGGTCGATTCGGGATGTGTATGACAGTAGTTATACCTTCAATTCTGTGGTACAGACTATGGCTCGGTTGACGAAGGTGCCGGTATTAACCGGATTTCCTTTTGGTCATGTTGCGGATAAGGTAACTTTCCCGCTTGGTGCCCGCGCTAGTTTGCATTCGACCAGTGATGGCGGTTATCAAATTGATTTCAGTGGTTATCCGGTGCTGAATGCTTCTGCACTGGCTTTAAATACTTTGCTTCCGCAGCCTCCGGCTGTTGAAGGTTTGCTTAATGGTGTAATGGGTGCGCCAGCTAGTGAGAATTCGTCGTCAGAAACAGAAGATGTGATGTAGTGTGCTCCGTTCAGCAGGGGTGGTGGTATAGCAGCCCGGGTTATTCCTGCTGCACCAGCCATTTTAAGACAGTTTGTTTGGTGGCCGGCGCCTGTAGCTGCCTGATGGTGTAGCGGTTTAGTGAGTGATAAAAAGCCTGCTGTGCCTCGCTGAAGGCTTGTGGCAGATAGCAGAATTCTTTTATGGAGCAGGGTGGCTGCTGGCAGTTGACTAAGGCGGATGTTTCGGATGAAGCTTGTTCCAGTGCCTGAACGATATCGCCCAGTTTGAGCTGATAGCTGGTGGAGGCCAGTCTGATACCGCCGTTTCGACCTTTGAATGAATTAATCCAGCCTGATTGTGCCATAAAATAAACAATTTTTACCAGATGGTTTCTGGATACATTGAGCTGTTTGGCGAGTTCTTCTACTGTAGAAAGTTTGGACTCTGGCAGGTATTGTAGTGATATTAATACGCGTAAGCCAAGATCGGTAAAGCGGTTTATTTGCATGGCAGTCTGTCGGGCAGTTGATAGGACAATTCTGCCCGTTTTCAGCTGCCATGAAAAGTTTTATGTATCAATTGCTGCTGATTGTTCAGGCTGCAAGCTGGCAGAATGTGCCTGTACCAAACAGTTCCATGAAGATTTGATTTTTCGGTATAGACAGGTTAAGCAATGCCTGATACTGGCTATGCATAAATTGTTTGGGGCCACAAATATAATAATCGGCATCTGCTGGTAATAAGGTGCTATCCAGCTCGGTGAGTTCTAGCCGGCCGATTTTGTCTGGGGCTAATTGTGTATCCGGATTTTCGCAGGCCAGATAGCTGTGCAGATTAGGCATGGTCTGCTGTAATGTGATGATGTGCTGGTGCATGGCCAGTACATTGCTGTTGCGGCAGGCATGAATGAAACTAATCTGTTGGTATGGATTGTTTTCTGCTGCGAGGGTATTGAGGATGGCGATCATGGGGGTGATGCCTACACCTGCGCTAATCAGTACGGTATTTTTATCCGGATTATGTAATAAGAAGGTGCCGGTTGGGTTGGTGACTTCTATTTCGTCGCCAATGTGGTAATGTTCATGCAGGGTGGTAGAAACATAACCTGCATCATGCTGCTGATCAGCAGCTTCTTTTTTGACACTGATGCGGAAATGGTCGACATGATTGCTATCGGACAGGGAGTATTGGCGCGGTTGTCTGATACCCAGTTGTGGCACCAAAACGCGTACGGAAATGTACTGGCCGGGCTGATATTCGGGCAATGGACTGTTGTCTACCGGTTGCAGATAGAATGAGGTAATTTCGCTGCTTTCTTCTCGTTTATCAACAATTTTGAATTTCTTCCAGCCTTTCCAGCCGCCTTTGGTGCTGTCTTGTTGCTGATAAAGGTTTGCTTCGACCTGTATGAGAATATCGGCCAGTTGCTGGTAGGCGGCGCGCCATGCTGCTATCAGTTCGCTGTCCATTGGTACGTTTAATACTTCGCTGATGGAATGGAGCAGGTTGGTGCCAACTATTGGATATTGCTCTGGCTGTATATTCAGGCTGACATGGCGGTGTGCTATCTGAGTGATGGCGTTGCCCAGATTCTGTAATGTCGTGATGTTTTGTGCGTAAGCAAGTACGGCACTGGCCAGTGCCTGTGGCTGAGCATCGTTGCGTTGGTTGCCGAGGTTGAATATTTCTTTCAGCTCTGGGTTGTTGCTAAGCATTCTGTTATAGAAGTAACGGGTTAGTTCAACGCCATGTTGCTGTAGTGTGGGTATGGTTGCCTGAACCAGTTCGATTTGTCTGGTTGTTAATTGCATGGTTGGTTCTCCCGAATAATTTAATATGTATATAAAATACATATTTGATATTAGACTGCCTGCTACTGGCTGTCAATGTGTATAGGTCTGTTTGTGAGAATTAATTTTACTCTAGTATGTCTTTGGAACAGCAGGGGTGCTGAAAGGGGCGCATAGTTCGGCTAATATGGGTTAAACTGTGAGCTGTTTTGGCTGTAGTGTTTATGGCTGTGCTGGCTGTTATCTGACGCATATTGCTGCGGTAGGTAAGATAATTAAAATATTTGAGGAATGATAAGTTTATGATGATTCATCCGAATTTTGATCCGGTGCTGGTGCATTTGGGACCGCTGGCGATTCGCTGGTATGCATTGAGTTATATTGTTGGTTTCTGTTTGTTTATCTGGCTGGGACGCAAGCGGATTAAGAGCGGACAGACGGTTTTTACCAATGAAACGCTGGATGATTTTATTACTTGGGGTGTGCTGGGGGTGATTCTTGGCGGACGTCTGGGTTATGTATTGTTTTATCAACTGGCTTTTTATCTGAACCACCCGCTGGAAATTCTGAAAGTCTGGCAAGGCGGTATGTCTTTTCATGGCGGTTTTATTGGTGTGCTGGTGGCAATGTGGTTATTTGCGCGCAAACACGGGATTAAGTTTTGGGCAGTAGCGGATTTTGTGGCGCCATTGGTACCGCTTGGTCTGGCATGTGGCCGTATTGGTAATTTTATTAATGGTGAATTATGGGGGCGGGTGACCAATCCAGATGCTTTCTGGGCTATGGGTTTTCCTCATGCACGAGAAAATGATATTGCGCTGGTGATGCAGGAACCGAACAAATGGTTGCCAGTATGGGAAAAGTTTCAGATGTTGCCGCGCCATCCTTCTCAGCTGTATGAATTTATGCTCGAGGGGGTTGTGTTGTTTGTGATTATGTGGCTGTTTACTAAAAAGCCACGTCCGTTGGGGCAGGCATCAATGTTGTTTTTGCTGGGCTATGGGGTATTTCGGTTTATTGTTGAGTTTGCGCGTGAACCTGATGATTTTCTTGGTTTGCTGGCGATGCATATGTCGATGGGACAATGGCTCAGTCTGCCGATGATTGTGATTGGTATGATTGGTTTTATTTACGCCGGCAGAAAAGCAAAGTAAGCGAGGCTGGAGGTATGGTTAATGCCGCAATAAATATGTTTTTATTGCGGCATTATTATATGGGCTGCTTCAAAATTGCTGGGTATTACAGATTGTCTTTTTGCGCCAGAATCCGCCGGCTGCCGCCTAGTTCGGCCGCAGAGACGATGCCGGCAGCTTCGAGTGCTTCCATTAGGTTGGCGGCACGGTTGTAGCCAATGCGCAAATGGCGCTGTAATGAGGAAATGGAAGTTTTACGCGTTTCCAGCACGAAAGCCACTGCCTGATCGAATAATTCATCGCTGTTGGCATTCGGGTTAACTTGATTGACGTTGGTTTGGGCAGCTTCTCCAGACAGTAAACCATCCACATACTGGGTGGGCGCCTGCTGTTTGATGAAATTAACCACTGCGTGGACTTCTTCATCTGATACAAATGCACCATGCAGACGGGTTGGTTCGGCTTGACCGGGCGGTAAAAACAGCATATCTCCTTTGCCAAGCAAATTTTCTGCACCCATCTGGTCGAGAATGGTGCGGCTATCGATTTTGCTGGATACCTGAAAGGAAAGCCGCGTGGGGATGTTGGCTTTAATCAGGCCGGTAATGACGTCGACACTGGGGCGCTGGGTGGCCAGTATCAGGTGAATGCCGGCAGCGCGGGCTTTTTGTGCCAGACGGGCAATCTGTTGTTCTACTTTTTTGCCTTCAACCATCATTAGGTCTGCCAGTTCGTCAATGACTACTACTATGTAAGGCAGTTTATCCAGCGGCTCCGGTTCATCCGGATTGTTACTAAATGGGTTGACCAGTGGAGTGGAAGCAGCTTTGGCGGCTGCTACTTTGTCGTTGAAGCCGTTAATGTTGCGCACACCTACATGCGCCAGCAAGCGGTAGCGTTTTTCCATTTCGGTAACGCACCAGTTGAGTGCCTGCGCGGCTTCTTTCATGTCGGTGACTACTGGTGCCAGTAGGTGAGGAATGCCGTCATATACGCTTAATTCAAGCATTTTCGGGTCTACCATGATAAAGCGTACTTCATCTGGTTGCGCTTTGTATAAAATCGACAGAATCATGCAGTTGACGCCAACTGATTTACCGGAACCGGTAGTGCCGGCAACCAGTAAATGCGGCATTTTGGCCAGACTGGCAATAACAGGTGCACCGGCAATGTCTTTACCCATTGCCATAGTTAATTGATCAGTAGCCTCATGGAAAATTTTTGCGCCCAGAATCTCCGCTAGCAGAACGTTCTGACGTTCATTATTGGGGAGCTCAATTCCCATGGTGGTTTTACCGGCGATGGTTTCGACCACGCGTACACTCTGGACTGAAAGTGAGCGAGCCAGATCTTTATTGAGGTTAACAATCTGGCTGCCTTTGACACCTTGTGCTGGTTCAATTTCATAGCGGGTAATAACGGGGCCGGTAGTGGCACTGGTCACTTCGACTTCTACACCGAATTCTTTTAATCTGGATTCGATTTGTGCAGCGGTTTGCTGTAGAAGCTCACTGTTGATGACGGTTGGTTGCTCGGTTGGCTTACTCAGCAGTTCGACATTTGGTAAATGGATAAGACCATTTTCACTTTTTGTGGCTGTCTGGTTAGGTACCGATGACGATTCGGTTAGATTCTGTGCGATGGTGGGTTCGGTGCGTACGGCTACCGTTTTACGATTGCTGGTAGCAAGTGGTGGAGGGTCGATATTTTTGGCAGTAATGGTTTTAGCCTGTTTGACCATGTGCCGGACAGTTTTGTTATTGGGCAGTTTGGTTATCAGGCGTTGCGGGCGGCGTAGCAGTTTGCACCAGAACCATTCACACTGAGCACCAAGTTTTTCGATTAATGTTAACCATGAAACCTGTAATAACAGTGATAAGCCAATCAGTATTAGGAAAACGCTGAAGATTAGGCTGCCGCTAAGGCCGAAAAGCTGTTGCAGCAGGCTACCCAGTGCTTGCCCAATCAAGCCACCAGCACCAATCGGCAGGGCATTATGAAGCATGCTGGCAAATACCAAATTTTCCAGAATGGGGCTGAAAACCAGCAGGATAAATAAACCGGTTAACGCTAACCAGCTGCTGTAGGGTTTGCTGTCATCACTGGTATTCAGTGAGCGGGCATTAAGCGGGCGAAAGCTCTGATACAGGGCAATGCCGGCAGCGATTATGCTCCACCAGACGGATAGGCCGAAAATGTAATAACCAATATCAGCTAACCAAGCACCGGTTAAGCCAGCCAGATTATGCGGTTTGTTAATCTGGATAATGCCACGAGACCAAGCTGGGTCTGCCATATTGAAGCTAACGAGAGACAATATGGTAAACAGGGTAATCATGAGCGCCAGAAGCCAGAAAATGTCGTTAATCAGGTTCATTAACCACGGCTGTTTTGGTTTGCTGACTTTCTGCGACTTGATTTTTTTTGGCGACTGTTTACGGGGGACAGATTTTTTTCGTGTGGTGGTCATAAATCTTGCGGCTGAATTGGTATTCTTATCTGAAATTAACCGGTTATTATAAGGTCTGTTGGAGGTTATGGCTGATATTGATAACAGGATTTAACGGTTTTTTGCGGATAGTCAAGCCCAGTAACCACAGCCGAGAATGCGTGCACCGGCTGCTCCTGTAGCATGATGGGTAGCTACTGGCTGGCGCTGATACCAGCATGCGGCCAGCCAAGCAAAGGCTGCGGCTTCAACCTGCTGTGCCGGTAGTTGTAGTGTGTCCGTACGGTGCAGAGTAATTCTGTACTTTTCGAGCAGTTGCGCCATTGTTTGCATTAAGAGCCGGTTTTGACTTCCGCCACCGCAGACATAGACGCTATGGGTAGCAGGCGCAGCATTTATGATGGCGTTTACTGCCGTTTGTGCGGTTAGTTCGAGTAGGGTACGTAGAACATCAGCAGGATTTTCCTGTCCGGTGAGATATTGGTTGAGCCAAGTGAGGCTGAACAAATCACGACCGGTACTTTTGGGATAGGGCTGGCTGAAATAGCTATGGCTGAGCATGGCTTGTAACAGTGGCTCAATTATCTGCCCCTTACTGGCTAGCGTACCATGGTAATCAAATTCCTGCTGCCAGTTATGCTGTACCCATGCATCCATAAGCATATTGGCCGGTCCGGTATCGAAACCGAAAGCCGGCTGTTGTGGCTGGAGTACGCTGATATTGGCAATGCCCCCCAGATTCAATACCACGCGACAATACTTTTCACTGGCAAAAACAGCCTGATGAAAAGCCGGCACTAATGGTGCTCCCTGACCACCTGCGGCCAGATCGCGACTGCGAAAGTCTCCTATGGTGGTAATGCCGGTAAGCTCAGCCAGTAATGCCCAGTCCATTAATTGAATACTGTAATGCTGTTTTGGTGCATGTCGAATGGTTTGTCCATGACAACCCAAGGCCGTAACCGCCTGAGCTTCGATTCTGGCTTCGCTGAGTACGGCACTGACTGCCTGTGCATTGAGATGAGCCAGTTCCTGTGCCAGTACGGCTGCCTGTGCCAGCTCATTATGCGCCGGAGTTTGCAGTGCCAGCAGCTGTTGTTTCAGTGGTTCAGGATAGGCAATAAATGCCTGCGCGCACACGTCAAGCCATTGCGTACCTGCCATTCTGGTCAGTACTGCATCAATACCATCCATGCTGGTGCCTGACATCAGGCCAATATAGTATTGGAAGGATTGCATACTGTTCATCAGGCAAGTGTAGCCATAACTGGCGCATGGTCACTAGGGCGTTCCCAGCCACGGGCGGTGCTATCAACCTGTACTTCACGTAATGCCGGCAATAATGGCAGGCTCAGCAGGATATGGTCGATGCGTAATCCGAGCTTGCGTTTGAACATATTCATGCGGTAATCCCACCACGTGTAATGGGCACTGTCAGGATATAGGTGATGCAGGCTATCAGTTAATCCCAGTTGCAGCAGTTGCTGAAACCAACTGCGTTCTTGTGGAGAACACAATACTTTATCCTGCCATTTTTTCGGGTCGTAAACATCTATATCGTGCGGTGCAATATTGAAATCACCCAGCAGGATGGTTTTCGGATGCTGTGCCAGTTCACTGCGCACATAGGCATTCAGAGCGGCAAACCAGCGCTCTTTATAAGCAAATTTTTCACTGCCCACTGCTTCGCCGTTCACACAGTAAGCACAGATAATTCTGATATCGTTGATGCTGGCAGCAATAATACGCTTTTGTGGCTCATTTAATTCTGGAATATCAATGGTAACCTGCTCAAGAGGCTGGCGACTGAGTATGGCAACACCGTTGTAAGTTTTCTGGCCATTCCATGCTGCATGATAACCAATCCGAGTAAATTCGGTCTCTGGAAATTTGTCCTGCTCAAGCTTCAGTTCCTGTAAGGCCAGAATATCCGGCTGATTTTCTTGCAGCCAGCGCAAAGTATGAGGCAGACGCACATTCAGTGAGTTAACATTCCATGTAGCGATTTTCATGATAAATTCTGTAACAGCAAAGCGGTTATTGTATGCGTAAAGTGTGACGAGTTCCAGACTGAGAATGGCTATCTTCTAATCCAACTGGGCAATGGTTACGCTCAGATTACGAATGCTAGCCAGTTGCTCATTCCAGTGCTGCTGTTTCTGCCTGAAATCGGCTAGTTCGCGTGTATTTAACGTACGGGTGGGCAGGGCAACACTGGTTGGGTTTACCGGCTGGCCATTAATCCGCACTTCATAATGCAGGTGCGGACCCGTAGAAACGCCGGTGCTGCCTACATAACCAATGATTTCTCCTGCCCGTACATGCTGGCCGATACTGAGGTTGGCAAAGGCACTCATATGCCCGTACAGGGTTTGCATGCTATCGTTATGGCGCAATACGACGGCATTACCATAACCGCCTTTGATACCAAAGCTTTCAACTGTGCCGTCAGACGGAGCATGGATGGGCGTGCCACTGGCAACGGCATAATCAATGCCGCTGTGCATGCGCAGTGTTTGCAGTATCGGATGAAAACGGGTACCGAATGGTGAGGATATTCGCGCACCTTCAACCGGTACGCTGGAAAAGCCTTTGCGCAGCGGTTTACCGTGGGCATCATAATACTGGCCATTGCCATCATTGCCGGTATCGTAGTAGTAGGCTTGATACAACTTGCCATTATGGCTGAATTCAGCAGCACGGATATCACCGGTTGAAAGTTCCTGCCCTCGATAATACAGGCTGTCGTAAATCAGACGGATAGTATCGCCGCTTTGCAACGTATTGACGTCTATTTTATCCTTAAAGATTTCGCGTAGTGATTCGCGGATTTCCACAGGTATGCTTGCCTGTGCCAGTGCGCCGCGGGCAGAGGTTTTGACGACCACAGCCTTGAATGTTGTCAGTGTTTCAGTATCAACCGCACTAACATCAGCATTCCAGCTGTTACCCACTTTTTTCAGTGCTACCAGATTTTTTTCACCATTGTCGTCGTCATTAAAAAACTGGATATTAGTCAGGTGGCCATCGTTATCCATACGTATACTGAATACCTGATTAACCTGTAGATGCTTGACTTTGTCTTTAATAATTTTAAGACCGATTATCTGCTGAATTTCTTCGGAGCTGATATTAAAGCGACTCAATACCATACTGATGTTATCTCCCGGCTGAACAATTTCATCTCGCCAGAAATTCAGATTGGTTGCATGAGCTTTGATGCTTACCGGTGCCAGTTTAAGATTTAAGTGTTTTGCCTGATAGCGCTCTGGAGTGTGCTTGCGGCTGAAAATACACACACAAGCTATGCTCAGTAGCAATAAAGCGACTACGGCAAAGCCAAACCATAGCCTAGGTTTGCTGGCTATTTTCTGCCTGAGGCGTCGAAGTAGTGCTGCTGAGTGGGTAAACATGGTCATGATTAGTATTTTGTTGAAAGTGCAAAATCAAAACCGGTAAATGTAAAACTATTTACCAGAAAATACCAGTGGCAAAGGTATTTTATACTTAATTCAGTGGTTACTACTCTGAAACCTGCGGTGGTAATTGTTTTACCCATTGATATAGGCTGATATCAAGTTGCTGTAGACAGGGTTGTAACAGCGACTGAATTGAACTGGACACCGCTGAATTGGAGTTTGGCTGATAAATAAATAGCTTATACAAATCAGCCAGTATGATTTTGTTTGGATCTGTCTGCAATAGCCAGCCATTGCTGCTGTAAGCAATATAATGCTGTTGTTGGAGCTGGGTAAGAATTTGGTCTAAATGCTTATCACTGATACTAAGTTGTTGTTGCAGCTGGCCGGATTTAACTGCTCCTCCATGTTGCTGAGCCTGTACTAACTGGTACAGCAAATTCAGCACATTTTCAAAAGGCTGATACTGATGCAGATAGCGAAATCTCTCCTGATGCCAATAGCGCAGCGAAGAAGTGAATACTGCACCGGTGAGTAACAACAGCCATAATAAATTTAGCCAGATTAAAAATACCGGTATAGCAGCAAAGGCACCGTATACTTTCTGGTAATTGCCAAAATAGATTACGAAAATAGCAAATCCGCGTCGCAGTAAATCCAGCGCAACAGCAGTGACAACTGCACCCAATAAAGCATGCTGCCACTGAACAAAACAAAATGGTACCAGCTTGTATAGCAGAAACAGTAACAGAGTAAACAGCACCAGATTAGTGATAATACCAAACAATGTGCTGTAAAACGGAATCTGGCTAGCCATATTGGCCGGATTGGATAATAAGCCAATAACTGAAAGGCTCATGCCCAGTGCCACTGGTCCAAGAGTAAGTAATGCCCAGTAAATCAGAATCCGAATCCATAACGGACGCTGGTCACGTGCCTGCCAGATCTGATTGAACGCTTGTTCTATAGTCTGAATCAGCATCAATGAAGTGATAATCATAAAGCTGATGCCTACTGCGGTGAGCCCACTGGCTTTATCGCGAAAGGCATACAGATAATCACTGACAGAGTCGGCACCGGCTGCCGGTACAATAATATGTGTCAGAAACTGGTTAAAGCGTGTTGCCATATCCGCAAACATGGGAAAGGCGTTTACCACAATCACAGTAATGGTAAAAAATGGTACCAGTGCCAGTAAAGTAGTGAAAGTTAGACTGGCTGCAATCAACGGCAGATTACAGCGCTGATAATTATGTCCAACAAACAGTAAAAATTGAGGCAGACGCTGCATTAAATATTTGCTTTTATTTGCATGTGTATCCATGGCTACTCCTGACAAGTGGCTAGCTGATTGTAACTAAAAAGCGCATACTGTGCAGACTTTCCATGCTTACTGGTCAAGTAATCATAGTTACGGCACAATACAAACATTCAAACACTATTAAAGGAGTGCTGTATGGCAGATTTACCTATTCTGGTGGTTTATTACAGCCTGTCTGGCAGTACGCGTAATCTGGCACTGGCGCTGGCACGCGGAGTAGACAGTGTGGCCGGTTGTGAAGCATTATTGCGAACTGTGCCCAAAGTGTCAGCTGTGTGTGAAGCGACAGAGCAGGAAATTCCAGACGAGGGTGCACCCTATGTTACCTTGGAAGAACTGCAAAGCTGTGCCGCACTGGCACTTGGCAGCCCAACCCGCTTTGGTAATTGTGCAGCACCTGTGAAATATTTTCTGGATAGTACCAGCAGCTTGTGGCTGGCCGGTAGTCTGATTGGTAAGCCCGCCTGTGTGTTTACCAGTACCACCAGCCTGCATGGCGGACAGGAAAGTACACTTTTAAGTATGATGACTCCTTTATTGCATCATGGTATGCTGGTGTGCGGTATACCATTTAGTGAACCGCAATTGAATCAGACACAAAGCGGAGGAACCCCTTATGGTGCCAGCCATGTTGCAGGACACGAAAATTGCTCCATACTGAGTGATGCAGAAGAAGCACTGGCATTTGCGCAAGGCAAACGACTAGCAGAACTGGCATTGCGTCTAGCGCGCTGAAACAACTTTAGGAATTATCATGAGTTACCACTCCAATTTAAGCAGTGCGGCTACCCTGCCCACTATTTACCGCCACCGCTCCATTCGAAAATTTACCGACGAAGCGTTAACAGATGAGCAGCGTGAGGCTATCTGGGAAGCAGGCCGTGCCGCTTCTTCATCCAGTTTTATGCAAATTGTGCACATTATTCGTGTAACAGATATGGAAAAACGTGCTGCCTTGTCTGAAGTTGCCGCTAATCAGAAATATGTGCGCACCGCAGCTGAATTCTGGGTATTCTGTGTTGATTACACCAAACACAAGCTTGCTTTTCCCGAAGCACAGCTAGACTGGACGGAAGGCATGATTACCGGTGCTGTCGATGCGGGTATCATGGCGCAAAACTGTCTGCTGGCTGCTGAGTCGCTTGGATTAGGCGGAGTGTATATTGGTTCCCTGCGTAATGATGTACAACGGGCAGCCGAACTACTGGAGTTGCCACAATTAACTTTTCCTCTGTTTGGGCTGTGTCTTGGGTATCCGGCGCAAGACCCAATGTATCGCCCGCGCTTGCCGCTGGATACATTAGTGAGCGAAAACCGCTATCGTCCGCTCGACCCGGCCAAACTGGCTGCTTATGATGAACAGCTCAACGTATATTACCGTGAACGCAGCGGACTGGAACTGAACTGGAGTAAGGCAGTAGCCAATAATTTTGCTCAGCCGGTACGTCCACAGATTCTGCCATTTCTGCACCAGCAGGGTTTAGCCAAACGCTAAATAAATTTGGTAAAAATTTACCAGTTCTGCCTCGTGCAGAACTGGTATGATTGAATTGAAGTAGGGCTAATCTTATCGACGCAGTGAAAGAATACTGTCTGCCAATGCTTCACCAAGGCGCTGATAACCACTGGCTGTAAAGTGGACGCCATCACTGCGCGCCAGTCCCTGATTTATCCATGATTTCATACTGCATTCGCCCCCCATTACCGCTTGCCAGTCCCAGTAGAAAGTATGCTGGCTTAATGCCACTTCTTTTTGCATCGCTTGCAGCTCAGTTAGCTTTTCAGGGCGCACACCACAGGAACCAGCAGTACTTTTCAGGCTTTCTGGTGCTCCCAGAAGCATAATGGCACTTTTAGGTGAAGCCGTGCGAATCCGGGTAATCGTCTCCAGCAAATTCTGCTTAACCGTTTCAACTTCTACCCCGTTATAGGCTTCATTTGTGCCAAAGGCCAGAATAATCAGGTCTGGTGCAATCACATTCAGCTCCTGCTGCCATGCCTGAGTATTCCAGCGATTCCACTGATTGAGCTGGAAACCATTAATTCCCAAAGCAGAAAATACTACTCCCTGTTGGTTTTTATTTCGCATCCACCATCCGCCTATAGCAGTCTGAAAATTCATGCCAGCTTTGATTGTTAGCGGAAAACGTGCATTAAACGTACTGAAATGCCACTGATTATCCTTAGGCTGTGCTGAAAGCAAAATTTCCTCACCATTACCATCCGTAACGAACAAGTCTTCATCATTCTGTCCCTGCCGGATACTGACAATAACCGTTTGCTCAGCTTCAGGTTCACGGGTTCTGATAGTCATCAGCGAACCAATAGACGGAGTAGCAATCAAACCGCCGAGAGCATAATTCTGGCTGGCTTGCGTACGGCTGGAAATAGCCTGCCAGCCTTGATTCTCATAAGTAAAGCGTGCCAGCCGCATACCGGAAAAATGAACGGGCATCGCCCAACCCGGACCCCCATTGCCCAGTTGCTGTTGCAGACGCACACGCGCGGCGTTAGTAAGGTAATCTGCCGCAGTATGGGAATCGCCCAGTTGCACAATATTGAGACTTTTTTTCTGTAAAGCTTCAGTAAGCTGTGCAGCATGTTCAGCCTGTGCGGATAAAAGGGCATGATAATGGTTGGATTGTGCCGGAGTTGGATCAGCTGAACAGGCCATTATCCACAGGCAGCAGCCCAGAATGGCAAAATGTTTTTTAGTGTCCATTTGACGTATCGTTTTTAACAGACTGAGGCGGTAGATTAAAGCGGTTAAAAATGTTTCTGGCAATTATTTTCTGTCCTGAAACTGTGAAATGAATACCATCAGGACTACGGGTTTTGATTTTCTTTCCGTCAGCTTCTGTTAGCGTATCATTGAATTTACCACCATTGCTACCAAGCATAGCCCGCGTATCCATTATATAGCCGTGATTTTTACTTACTTCATCTGTAGTGAGCTCGCGCAGGTAAACCATTTGTTCATTAAGCTTATTGCGACGCATATCCGGCGGTGTAAGCCATAAAACAGTTACCTGATGTTGCCGGGCAGTATCCATAATGGTTTTAATTCGGCTGCGGTACATACTTTCCCATTGTGCAGATGCAAAGCTGATAAACCTGCTGCCATTTCGCGGATCGGGAACATCCCACGGATCATTCGGACCTAGAAACATCACCATTATCTTGATATGCGGATTATTATCCAAAGTACGCTCAATAGTTTGCGGCCAATTAAAGAAACTGGAATAGGTCAACCCAGTACTCTGCTTACTCAGATTGATAGTTTTAATGCCATAGTCATCACTAAGCCATTTTTGCACATGTGGTGCTACAGCTTGCATCAGTGAATCACCAGCAAAAAATACCACATCGTTAGAACTGAGCGTAAAGGCTGTTTTAATACTATTTTCTCTTGCAGTCTTTTGCAGCTTCTGCTGGCGTTGCTGTTCAGCCAGATTCGCCTGTTGCTGTAACCTTACCTTATCCCTGTGTGCATAGACATAATGCTTATTAAAAGCCGTAATAATATCGTGGTTAACCGTGGCAATATTCTGATTAAGCCGAACAACACCATCATTAAGCATCATGCCAATCTGTGCTCCTTTTTGCCACCATATCTGTTGTTTCAGTTTTAGTAAAATGCTGTTTTGATGGTAGGTTTGTTGATAATAAGCTGTCACCGAATCTTGCATCAGCCATAATGAAATGCCCGCAGTAATCATCAAAGTCAGCAAAACAAAACGAAATTGCTGCTTATTATTTTTCTCTACCTGTATTTCAGTTTTCGGTTCTTCACTGGCCACCACCATCGGCAAAGTGGTTACTGTTTTCAGCGTCACCACCGGTATTTGATTAAACTGACTATATTTTTTTTGCTGATTGTAATTTTGATATGAAGGCAGACGGCGATATTTAGAAGTTGGCATAGATAAATCCCGGAATACCAGCCGGCGCGCAGATTAATACCAGAATCAGCAACAGCAATAGAGGGAGAATCAGGCTGTAGCGAGGCAAAGTATCAGCACGCTCATATAACGAAGCAATGAATTTTGCCAGCAACGGATACAGCATCCATGCCAGCAATAACAGGCTGAAAAAGTAAAATGGATTGGTAGTCAGTGGTACATTAACATGGTTGTATAGCAGAGCATGTAACAGGAGAAAGGCATCATTAACAGTTGGCGCACGGAAAAAGACAAAACAGAAACACACAAAATGTACCGTAAACACAATGCTGATAATATTGCCAGCCTTATTGCTTTTACTCAGACCATTGCGTGCCTGTTCCAAAGTACAGTGGCGCAGACGGGAGTACAGTAAATCGCCTAGATTCAGCGCAATCATGCCGGCACCGTGTAGTAATCCCCAAATAAAAAAGTGCCAGCCATTGCCATGCCAGATACCAGATAAAACCATGGCAATCAGCAGATTGAGTTGGGTTCGCACCATACCGTGCCGGTTACCACCTAATGGAATATAGATATAATCGCGTATCCACGTGGACAAACTGATGTGCCAGCGCTGCCAGAATTCCCGGATATTATGAGCCAGTAGTGGCGCGCGAAAATTCACGGGCAAACGAAATCCCAGCAGTAGCCCCATAGCTACTACTAAATCACTATAACCGGAAAAATTGAAAAAAAGCTGTATTGTATAGCCATAAATAGCAGCCAGAATTTCCAGACTGTGATACTGCATAGGATTCGCAAATACCGGATCAACCCAGTTATCGGCAATCCAGCCTGATAACCACCAGTTTTTCATCAGTGCTATTACAATCAGACATAAAGCTACAGCGGGCGCCAGAATCCGGCGGCGTTCTGGCATGTGTATTTGCGTTAGCATACCACAGGGCTTACTGGAAATATCTGTCAGCCCGCGCGCATCATAGGCACGTGCAATCGGGCCTGCCGTAATAGTAGGAAAAAAACTCAGATACAAAGCCAGCCCGGGCAGAGAAAATTGCCTGTCAGCCGGTTGTGCATTGCTGCGCAACTGATAAAGAGAAACCAGATAACTGATTGCCTGAAATGAATAATAAGATATGCCCAGCGGTAATATAATGCCCGCCAGCCAGTCAGAATTGTGGCCGAATGTATCCAGACCATCGCCCAACTGAGTGCGGAAAAAATCGAAATACTTCCACACCATCAGATTCAGCAGCGTAAACATGTACCCGCTTATCAGCCAGATTTTGGGTTTACTGCTGACATTAATCCGGATGGAAATAACATAAATAAATACAGTGAATATCACTAAAGCAAATAATGCCTGTGCTTTCCCGCTCAAATAAATAATTAAGTAGCTAGTACACAGTAAAAGCAAATTTTGCAGCTGCGGTCTGGCTCCCAAAAGCCAGTACAGACAGAAAAAAGCGATAAATGACAGGCCGAATTCAATGGAAATAAAGCTAAACATGAAGCAGATGAACAGTCAAAAAATAGTGATTGTTAAACCATGCCAAATAAAACTAAGCAGAAAAGTTCCTATTGAAACCTGTTAACTCATGTTTGTGCGTATAAACTGAAACTACGCACCTGCTGCTCCTCTAACAGGGTTGCAATCGAATAGTAATATTATTCAGATGCCGTTAATACGCTAAGAATTAATATTCATACACTATGAACACAAACCCGCTTACACAGATAAAGTAAAGCTTACAGTGTAACATTGCTGAATTTACATTCTTTTCAGTTAATCTGAATTGGCGGTAATTCCCATAATCCGATACTGCTATGCTAAATTAATTGAATTAATGACGGGAAACAATATTTTACCTGTAAATGTGAAGAATTGTAACAAAATTCAGATATAAAATTTTGTTATCAGAACAAAATTAATTTTAGTAAACGACTATTAACCGCGCGCGCAATACCCATAAAGCAATATCTCGACTCTCTGCCACAAGTACTATTGACGTCTTACTTAATTAAACAGCAGCAGATTTTCTCTTTTTTCTGTTAATATCAAATAGAATCAGGTATTCACCATTTGAGAGTATATTTGTATCAGCAACATGTCTCGGAATGATCACAACAGGCGTAAAAATTTGAATTTCACCTCCTATCAGGGTTTAGCCCGTAGCAGTAGCAGACAATTGAAAAAGGCATTATATGCACGAACACAACCATACCCATGAACACCACCATAATGGTGCTGCACATCATCACCATCTAGGTTCACACAGTACAGATAAGCAGGTTTTACGCATATCCCTGCTGGTGATCGGCGCATACATGGTAGTAGAAATTATAGGTGGCTGGTTAACCAATAGCCTTGCGTTGCTGTCGGATGCAGGCCATATGTTTTCGGACACACTCGCACTGGCATTATCCCTAATAGCATTTCATCTGAGTGAACGCCCGGTTAATCAGCGCCAGACTTTTGGCTATAAGCGTTTTGAAATTATTGCTGCTGCGGTGAATGGCATGGCACTGATTGTGATTGCAGTAATGATCGTGTATGAAGCAATCGGCCGTTTTATCAATCCACCCGATATCGCTACCCGTGGCATGTTGATTATCAGCATTCTTGGCTTGCTGGTGAATATCATTATCGCTTGGTATATGCATCGGAGTAGCGAGACCAAGCATAACGTCAACATGCGTGGCGCTTTTTTACATGTGCTGGGCGATTTACTGGGTTCTGTGGGGGCAATTGCTGCTGCCGTACTCATGATGCTGTTTGGCTGGCGCTGGGCTGATCCGCTCACCAGTATCGTAGTTGCTTGTCTGATTGCCTACAGTGGCCTAGGAATTCTGAAAACAACCCTGCGCATTCTGATGGAAAGTACACCAGATACCATTGAACTGGAACAATTGAGTAACATTATTCTGGCCATGCCCGGAATTGAAGCAGTACATGATTTACATGCATGGACCATCACCAGCAACATGAATGCCTTATCCTGCCATATTGTGGTTGATGGCGCATTAACAGTGACAGAAGCAGAAAAATTAGTGAATGCACTGGCAGAAACACTACTGACACATAACATCCACCATGTAACCGTACAGACAGAAAGCACTGCCCATACCCACAGCAATAATCTGCTGTGCTGCATTCCATCGGTTGCCCATCGGCATGTACATTAATACAATACATGCTGAATGATTAATGATATTTGACTGGATAGAAAACATGATTAAAGCAGTATTATTTGATTTGGATGGTACACTTGCAGATACCGCACCGGATTTAGGTACAGCCCTTAATCGGGTATTGGAGCAGCAGCAATTACCGCCCAAAAATATGGCCGAAATTCGTCCTGTAGCCAGTCATGGCGCCGCAGAATTGATTAAACTAGGTACAGGGATACAGCCTGACAACCCTAAATTTAACGCTTTAAGACAGGCATTCATGGCAGAGTATGAACAGCACTTTACCGAACAAACAGTACTCTTTGGCGGTATAAATGAAGTCTTACAGAAGCTCGATCAGCAAGGTATAGTCTGGGGTATTATCACCAATAAATCACATATATTCACCGAACGCCTGATACCGAAACTAGGTTGCAGTATCGCGCCGGCAGTTGTCGTCAGTGGTGATACCACCAGTGCACCCAAGCCGAGTACCGAACCAATGTATTATGCTTGCCGGCAAATCAACGTGATGCCTGAAAACTGCCTGTATATCGGTGATGCGGAACGTGATATGCAGGCCGGACGCAATGCCGGCATGACAACAGTACTAGCAAACTGGGGTTATATCAGTGCACAAGATAACACAGCAAGCTGGCCGGCAGATTATATTATTGAACAGCCAAAAGAAATTCTCAGATTGCTGACAAAATAGCTGTTTAACTAACAAAAGGGATATCATGAAAACCATCGGTTTACTGGGCGGTATGAGCTGGGAAAGCTCTGCCGAATATTACCGCATGATTAATGAACAAGTACGTGACCGTTTGGGTAGCCCGCATTCTGCCCGAAGCGTCATGTTATCCGTAGACTTTGCAGAAATTGAAGCATTGCAGCATCAGGGATGCTGGGATGAATTGGCAGAAAACATGTGTACGGCTGCGCGCCAACTGGAGCAGGGCGGAGCACAATGCATCGTAATTTGTACCAATACCATGCATCGCATGGCCGAACAGGTACAGAACACCGTGCGCATTCCACTGCTGCATATTGCCGATGCAACTGCACAGCAGATTTGTCGCCAAAAACTGCACAAAGTGGGTTTGCTAGGTACAGAATTCACCATGAAACAAGATTTTTATAAAGGGCGGCTTACAGATAAATTTGGTTTGGAAGTAGTGATTCCGAATGACACAGATTGCCAGACCGTACACAAAATCATTTATAACGAACTGGTATCAGGTATTATCCGAGAAGAATCGCGCCAGCAGTACCGGCAAATTATCCAGCGTCTGGTAGATGCAGGTGCACAAGCGATTATTCTGGGCTGTACCGAAATTATGCTACTGGTTTCGCAGGCTGATAGTCCTGTTCCGGTATTTGATACTACTGCTATCCATGCAACTGCCGCCGTAGACTGGGCTTTGGCAGATGAGCAATAAATGCGCAGCATCTTTCCGATATCGTAAAAACGCTAATATATAAACTAACACAAAACCAAAACTGATGGTCATTATCTGCTCATCGCCATCAGTTTTTTTATCGTATTCAGACTGGTTCAGTCAGGCGGTTACGCAGCCAGCGTACAGCTGCTGCTATTTCACTGGCACATAAACCTATGGGGCCGATTTCACTGGCTGCAAGAATGTCTGCCGCAGCACCATGTAACCACACACCAGCATAAACAGCCTGTTGTGGCGGTATGCGTTGAGCCAGTAAACTGCCAATAATCCCAGCCAGCACATCACCACTACCGGCAGTTGCCAGCCCTGAATTACCCGTTTCATTTTGCTGTACCTGCCCGTTGGGCGACGCGATCAGACTCTGGTGACCTTTCAATACCACCCATACATCATATTTTTCGGCCAGACAGCGCACAGCCTGATAACGGTTATTCTGTATCTCACCGATCGAACAATGTAACAGACGTGCTGCTTCGCCCAAATGCGGCGTTAAAATAATGTCTTGTTGATTTTGTCTGCTGCTCAGCAAAGCCGGCTGTTGTGCCACCAAATTAAGCGCGTCGGCATCCAGTAGCATAGGGACAACGCTTTTCTGTTGCAGACATTCAGTCAGCTTAGTTAAAGCAGATGTTTCTGTTCCCAGACCGCAGCCAATCACCCATGCAGTAATATCTGAGCGTTGTAGCAGCCGATTTGCAGTACTCAGCATAATTTCAGGCTGCTGAAACAGTAACGGTATTGGTAAAGCAGACTGGTGAAAGCCAAGCCAGACTTTACCGCAACCACAATGCAAAGCAGCCATGCCCGCCAGCGTAATCGAACCGGCCATCCCTTCAGCACCACCCACAATGCCCAGCGTGCCAAATGTGCCTTTGTGGCTGTGCGCAGAGCGAGGCTGGCACAGAGCTGGAAAGTGAATAAGCGCCAGTCGCCGCCATTGCCTCAGAAGTTCATTATCAATCTGAAACCCGTTCATTATCCGCTCCCTGTCATTACCGCTTACTACCATTGTAAAGTATATCTCAGTAGATGCGTATCATCTTCACTTACAGCAGAAGCTGATCAAGCAAAGCATTTTTAAGCCGTAATTGCTGCCGCGTATCGGCTAGCTGAGGGGCATATATCAAAAAACTGTCTTCCACACGCTCATCTAAAGTTGTGATTTTAGCAAAGCGAATACTGATGTTTAGCTCAGATAATACCGCGGCAATATTAGCAAGTAAAAACCGCCGGTTAGCCGTAATAATATGCAGATTATACCAGCCAGCATCTTCCTCATCGTCAATGCTGATACGCGGTGCAACTGGTATATGGCGGCTACGCCGGCTCAGATTGGCCGGATTGCTGGCAGACATCGGCAAATGACCGTTGACAAACTGATTCAGCGCCAGTTCTGTTTTATTCTGAATAGCCAGATAATCGCCAGTGCTGAGCCCTGAGGGAAACTGCAAAATAAAAGTGTCCAGAATAAAATTGTGCTCAGTAATATAAGCACGGGCAGTCAGAATATTCATACCGGCCTCACTGAAAACCGAGGCCAGCTCAGTAAACAATTTCGGACGATTAGGCATGTACACCATTACCTTTAACGTATCAGTATCCGGTAGCAGCCGAGTATGCGCCTGTGCCTGTTGTTCATAATTGATAATTTTCGACAAATGCCAGAGAATATCCTGCCACTCATGGCGGGCAAAATAAGCCTCCCCCAGAATGTGCCACAACTCCCGTTGCTGAGTTTTGCTAATATGATAATGACTTAACTCATGCATTGCCTGCTGCCGGCGGTCAAGAATAGCTGCCTGCCGGTTACTTTGTTTACCACTTAAATGGTGCAGCGTGGCTTTATATAATCTTTCCAGCAGACTGGCTTTCCAAGAACTCCAGATTTTAGGATTGGTGCCACGAATATCAGCCACTGTAAGCAAATACAGCGCAGTCAGGCGTTCAACCGTTTTTACCTGTTTACTGAATCGGGCAACTACTTCCGGATCCTGAATATCTTCTTTTTGTGCAGTCATCGACATCAGCAAATGCTGTTCTACCAGCCACGTGAGTAAATCACTTTCTTCCGCATCCAGAAAATGATCTTCAGCAAAACGCCGTGCATCAGGCACACCCTTTTGCGCATGGTTGCCGCCACGCCCCTTAGCAATATCATGAAACAGTGCCGCCATATATAAAACATGCTTATGCGCAAAGGAATGCATCAGAGTAGATGCAAAAGGCAATTCATGGCTGTGCTGCTCCATAGCCATGCGCCGCATATTGCGCACCACCATTAAAATATGATCGTCTACCGGATAAATATGAATTAAATCGTGTTGCAGCAAACCAACGATTTTTCCCCATGCAGGCAGGTAGCGTCCCAGCACACCATACAGATTGATAAACCGCAGTAAATGAGTCAGCCCGTCGCCATGCCTGAAAAAACTGGCAAAACACTTGCGGTTAACCGGATTCTGATAAAACTCCTCATTAACCAGCTCATGGGCTGCTGCCCACCAGACACGCAACGTTTTCGGCGCGAGACCAACAATATCGCTGTGTTCCTGAGCAATGCGCAGAATAGTAAAAATATGTTCTGGCTTTTTCCGGAAAAGCTCAAGATCGTGTACTGCCAGCATATTGCCAACCTGATAGTAATACTCATCAAGTTCCGCAATCACACGCGGTAGAGTAGCATAGACACGGTCGCGCAGCATTGGCACCAGAATGCCACTGAGCTGTTTTACCCCTTTAAGAGCACGGTAAAAATCATGCATCAGCTTTTCACTGGCACGCGAAGTGCCATCATCTGCATAGCCCAGATTCTGTGCCACCAGCGTTTGCAGATCAAAAATCAGCCTGTCTTCTGCACGTTTGGCAGTTAAATGCAGCTCAATGCGGATTTTTGCTAACTGTTTTTGGCAGCTAAGTAACAGTCTGGCTTCAGTGCGGTTCAGAATCGCCTTTTTCATCAGCTCATGAATCTGCGGCGGTAATCCCTGTACCTTAGCCAGCCACAGCAGCGTATGAATATCACGTAAACCGCCCTGAGTAGTTTTTACATTCGCTTCCAGCAGACTGGCTTCACCTGAAGCTTTGGCATAGCGTTGCCATTGCTCCAGTATTTTCCCTTCAATAAAAGCGGCTACATCACGCTGCAAATCAAGCTGATGGATAAATTCTGTTGCCAGTTGCTGTTCACCGCACAGAAAGCGACTTTCCAATAAAGCAGAATCTCCCGTTAAATCCTGCCGTGCACTTTCACATAATTCCCCAATCGTGCCCACCTTTAATGCTGGCTGTAATTGCAAATCCCATAATATTTGCACAAATGCAGCAATCTGCTGTTGCAGATCATCATCAATCACATTTTTACTGATAATAGCCATATCCGTGTCAGAATACGGATACATCTCCCCACGCCCGAAACCACCTATAGCCAGTAAACATAACTGCTTTCCGGCAAAAAATTCCTGCCACAGCGTAAGTAACACCTCAGTAACAACCTGAGTATGCTGGCGAAAATATCCAAATGGATGCTGGCGTTGCCGGAACATCTCTGCGGCCAGTTGTTTATGCAGTGATAATTTATCCGATAATTGAGTGACAAGCGCAGAGACAGACATAATTAGTAGCCGTTAGATTGAGATTGACGATAAGCATTCTGTAACGGGCGGATCTGATTCAATCTTGCCTGATCTATAGCCTGAGCAATCTGCTGCGAATCAGCCGTAGTACGGGCGATTGAAGCTGCATCAATATCCATTGCCGCAGATTGCATGGTCAGCCAGTGCTGCTGTTGTGGGTATTGCTGTTGTTCAAATCCTAGCCGCCCGCGTATATCCGCCACACATACCCGTAAAATCTGGGCAAACCGTTGCGGGCGGCGAAAAGCATCGGTTTTTTTCAGAATGTCCAGAACCGTTTTCGGTTTGAACTGGCTCACACTGTGCAGCCTGATATGATATTCACAGACAAGCCTTGCCAGCTGTGCGCACACCTTAGGCACCTGCCAGCGCTGGTTAACTGCCTCCACAGGCAGAATACCGGCATGATCGTGTCCGGGGTGGCTAGGTAATTTATCAACTGGTGTCAGCGCCTTACCCAGATCATGGGTAAGCGTAGCGTAGCGTTCTTCCAGCGAATAATCATGTTCGGCTGCATACTGCAAGCAAAGTAGCGTATGCTCACCAGCATCTATTTCCGGATGATAATCAGCCCGTTGCGGTACACCGAATAAAGCATCTACTTCCGGCAGAATAATCTTCAGTGCACCACAGATACGTAAAACCTCAATCATCAAACGGGGTTGCTTTTCCATCAGCCCTTTCGCCAGCTCCTGCCACACCCGCTCAGCAACCAGCGCATTTACCTCACCATTGTCCACCATCTGGCGCATTAATACCATCGTTTCATCCGCAACCTGAAACCCGTAACGGGCTGCAAATCGGGCGATACGCAAAATCCGCACAGGATCTTCCGCAAATGCCGGGCTGACATGGCGCAAAATACCACGGCGTAAATCAGACAGACCATTATATGGATCGATCAGATTGCCCGCTGCATCTTCTGCCATCGCATTTATCGTTAAATCACGTCGCTGCAAATCCTGCTCCAGCGTAACATCAGCTGCTGCATGAAAAGTAAAGCCAGCATAACCTGCCGCTACCTTGCGTTCCGTGCGCGCCAGCGCATATTCCTCATGTGTCTGCGGATGCAGAAAAACCGGAAAGTCTTTACCCACCGGCTGATAGCCAGCCTGTAACATATCTTCAGCGCTGGCACCTACAACCACCCAATCGCGGTCAGCTACCGGACGTTGCAAATACTTATCCCTTACCGCCCCACCAACTAAATAAATTTGCATATCAAACGTATCAATCAAAAACAGAATATCATTGTGCCGTAGTCCAGAGCAGCTGTTAACTGATTTTTCCACCAGATAAACCCAAAACCAATAGAAAAACACAATTCAAAGATCAGCCAGCTCCAGACAATTACAGCATAGATAATAAAAAGCTCTGCTTACAGGCAGAGCACTTACATCGCACGGTAATTACATCATTAGCACGGGCACAATCATAGCCAAGCCCGGGAAAATCGGCACCGTAGAAAAAGCAATAATCAGCAGACGTTTAAACATTGTCTCCTGCTGCTTTTCATCCGTAACACTCACCACCAGCGTACCGGCAATATGAATCGGATTAACCACACTGAGCATCGCCGGAGCTGCACAGGCTGTCAGAATCAGCGAAATTTGCGGTGAGTCACCAAAAATAGTAAATACCATCGGAATCATCAGACTGATTACGCCTAAAGTAGACGACTCAACATTACTCAGGAAAGTAATCAGGTAAGCCAGCATAAATAGCAAAGCGATTTTACTGCTGGTCAGACTTAACAGCCCATGCTCAACTGCTTTCATCGTATCTATCTGCATCATCGTACCAATAAGAACCAGCAAACCACTGATAACCACCACAGCATTCCACGGAATCTTTTTCACAAAATCCTTACTGTTTTTAGGGAAAAACAGCATCAGCACCACAGCCAGCGTCAAAGCAGTTAAGCCCACATTGGCTTTAGCAAAGACCACCAGCAGAAGAAAAATCAAAACTGCAACAGTAGAGCATATAGCATAAAATGGTTGTAACTGATGATTGTCACCGTTTTCCTGCTTGATTGGTTTAAGCAGCAAAAAGCCCTTTTTGGATGCATTAACATCATCTTTATCAACTACTCTTTTTTCATGAAACACAATCTGTAAAGCAATGACAAAAATAAAACTGATTAACATTCCCAGCAGCCATACCAGCCACGGGTTATACACAACTTGCGCCTTTTTAGCTGCATCAAGAATTACCTGACCAGTGGGATTAATCGGCGACAATGCCCCCGTATTAGCCCCAATAATTGCTGCCATCTCACAGATAAAAAACAGTCTGGGATGTTTTCTGCCCAAAGCTGCAATTACTGGTACCAGCAACGTAATCGAAGCAGTAGAAAAGGCACCGGCTGTAGAAATAGTAAATCCAATAAAATAGCCAATCCAAGGTACAACATGCGTATGATGCCCCAACTTAGCGTATACCTTATCAGTAAACCAGCTCAATCCGCCGCTTTTTTCCAGATGAGCAAATAATATAGACACACCAATTAACAACGTCACAATAGCGCCGGGAAAATGATGGAGAACATCCTTACTACTTAGCACCATCCCTGTGGCAGAACTATCTGCAATGAGCACAGATACCATAACCAACACTGCTGTAGCACTAAACCCCAGCAAACCAATATTGACATGTCGCCAGACAGCCAGAATCAAAATCACAACTAATAATACGAGCGATAATACTTGTAGTAAGTTCATAGATTGTCCTGATTTGTTATCGTTCTGAAAAAAAATTACGCAGAAAATCGTAAAATAATCAAACGGAATTTATGCTAATTTGACCTTAGTCGTATTCTCCTTCGTCAAAGTTGAGTGAATGCATCATTTATCATTTATAGCGTATTTAATAGATTCTAACAAACTAAAATTAACCTAATGGATATATTTGCAATAGCAAACCCTCTTAGAAAAAAAACTGATTTAAAACAAACTTACAAAATATACTTATGTAAGATAAAAGAAAAAATTTTAATTAATGACATTTTGTTCTCTGGAAAAACAAAATGCACTTATCAAAACCATTGATTACCATACACATATAGAATATATGTAAAGTATTATTAAATTTGGCGATGAGCACAAACTTACCACATCATTGTTGCAGGAAACAAAGCTGTGCCCGAAATAATCGGGAAAGCTAAAAAGCAATTATCAACAGATACTGAAATCAGCTGCTTACCTCAATCGCATCTCGAACTATCAGCACGATCGTTATATCAATATGTTAGACAACAACACCAGAGGGCATTCCAGCATAATCAGCCATAAATACCGGAAGATCCAAAATCATAAAATTAACCGCTTTATCTGACCAATCAACCCAATAACAGACGATTTCACATCATTCAGATAGAAAAGATAACAGAATTAGATGGTTAGTAACCATAATACGCAAATTTTCATCCGGCATCCGAAACATGCATATACCAATGTTATACTGTTGAAAACCAGCATTGAAATAAATATCTTTCAAGCCATAAAGATAAATGCTTATAGCCAAAAATATTTTAATCAGACAAAACCAGATTCATGTGCTCTATGGCTTCTTCAATATCTTCATCATGGTCTATACAAAAAAATTTAAAATCATTTGTTTTAGGAATTTTTTTAAAAATTTCTGTTTTTGAAAATTCAACTAATTGGTTTGTGAATAAATCAAACAAACTATTAACGAAAGCTTTCCATGCACCATAATCATCATCAACGCCATTAGGATAAAGCTGATTAAAATAGTTATTGAGCTCATCCTCACTAAAAACGTATAGCGTATCCAAACATTGATACTCCCAATCACCGATATTGTATCTGAGGTGATAAATTGCCTCAGTCGTACAGTAATTCTCATCAAAACCCCCGTTTTAATAACTGTTTAAAACCTTAGCAAAAACCTGTTCCGTATTAAAGCATCAATTAATTTCGCCGTATTCACAGTTGCAATCAAAGGCAAAAACATAAAATATTAACCCAGAATCTTGTATTAAAAATTTCTCAATCCCATTAATGGAAAAATCAAAAATCTTTTTACTTATCTAGTGGTTAAGGCTGATCAAAGAATTACTTCACCCTCATCTTTGGATACTAATCTTGTGAATTAATAATATATAATCAATACCTAAACAATCATTAAAGTGATTGCAATAACTCCTTAGTTCACTTCTTTAATAAAAAATCATAACCAACATATTAATTAGTATATTGGTAGAAAATTAGCATAAAACCAAACAGTATAAAAGAGAGAAGAAGATGACTACATAAAACACAGCCAATAGTAAACATTCATAGTACTAATACAGCATTAATATAATCAATAACAAACAAAAGCTATCTGGTTGCCTGTTATCATGCAGCAGTTACCACAATAACAAATTACCGTTTAACAACATGCATGACAGCCAGCCAGATAGCTTGCAACAAATATAATCAGTGCTTACTGTCTGGTGTGCGTTCCTTCAACTTCCAGCTATTACCTGCATGCTGAGTTGGAGGTGCTTTTTCATGGTCTTTCAGCGTAATATAATTTTCCACACCATGACCATGCTGATCAACTTCCTGATAAATTCCGCCATTAGTACCAGAATTATCACCGGGTTTCAGATTACTCATATACCACTCCTTTTACAATATCTACCGTGAAGCTACGGTAGACTTATTATTGATTGTAATTTTAAATAATACAAGAACTTAACCTTAATTTAACTTGCTGAGATTAAATTAACAGCTACAAGAGTTTAAAGTAAACTACGGCATCTTTAGATACGGCTAATTAATAGCAGAATATATTGATTCAGCTAGTCATTAATCAACAAATAAACTCATTGTTGGCAACAAACAGCAAAATAATCATTTATAAATAACTGATAGAAATGATTTAATCATAGTTGCTGATTCTCAGCATCCAAAATACCATAATAAACAATAAAGAAGTTTTTAATCACCCATGTAGCTTGTATCCGGTATCCGGGCGATTTTCGGTTACAATAATCGCTTGCCAAGAAAAAAGTAAGGACAAATATGATATGCGCTCAGGTGCGTGATTACCTGCAAACGCAAGGATTAAAAGTACCGGCAGAAGAAGTACAGATGGCCATATTGGCGATACAATCTGTATTAGAGCTGGCGCAGGCAGAAATCGATATGTCTGTATTGTGGTATGAAGAAAACGGATTCAGACTGGCACAAAAATTTGGTTTGGATCAGGCAGCATTGCGTCAGATACAGCCAGTTGATCTGTTTACCGCCAATAATAACAGCGCTTATACCTTGCGCCAGATGTATCTTGCTTTCGACTCAATAGCAAGCCGGCATCATAACGATACCTTTGCTGTATATTTATACGAAACAGATGACAAAGCAGGGCAGTTATATCGATTATTGGCTCAGGGCAGTAAATTGCCGGCCAGAATTGAATGCGGGCAGCAACAGGTGCAACAGTATCTATTTGCCCGAACAGCGACAACCGGCTGGCTGAATCAAGTAAATGACGTTCAGCAATGGCTTGCAGATGGCAGCCTGAGCGGTGAACAGACCGGTGCCTCCCAGCTAGCAGCGCCCATAACCGGAGAGCAGGGGCAGATACTCGGCGTATTGCACTCCACCCATCAGCATAATAATGCCATTACCGACGCCGAATTAATCGACTGGACAGCACTGGCCATAGCGATCACACCATTACTGCAAAATCTGCATAACGCCAGTACAGCACTTATCAAGGGATAAATATCATGACAACAACACATCAAAACCAGATTAAAGATCATAGCCCAGTACGCTTTATTGCCTCCTGCCGTTTACCAACACAGTGGGGTGAATTTACCATGTACGGGTTTGAAGACATACGCAACCGGCAGGAGCACGTAGCACTCACCGTAGGCGACATTGCCAGTGGCCAAGCAGTACTGGGACGAATTCATTCGGAATGTCTTACCGGCGATGCCTTATTTTCCAAGCGTTGCGATTGTGGCCCGCAGCTTGAAGCTGCCATGAAAGCCGTGCAGCAGGCAGGGCGCGGCGTAATCGTTTACTTACGTCAGGAAGGGCGTGGCATTGGTTTATTAAACAAAATCAGAGCCTACAAACTACAGGATGAAGGTCTGGATACAGTAGATGCCAATCTGGCCTTAGGGCTACCCGTAGACGCCCGCGATTTTTCTCTGGCTAAAGATATACTTGATTATCTCGGTATACACTCAGTACAGCTAATGACCAACAATCCGCAAAAAGTGGCCACACTCCAGGCGCATGGTATCAACGTAGTTAATCGCATACCCCTGCATGTTGGACAGAATCCTGAAAATCAGCATTACTTGCATACCAAAATTGAAAAATTAAAACACTTTACCGACTAAATTACCTATCCAGTCTGCTCGCATTTCACAGTAACTACTTGCAGACTGTATTGAATACCACATTCATCATCTTTTCACCAATACTGTATTTTTAATTTACAGTCCCCTCAACTGAGTAGTTACAGAGAATTAATCAATTACAGAATAATTTTATACACTTAACACAGTACAGCAGAGTGAAATAGAAGAGTGTTCACCTGAGTATTAAAATTGAAGCAGCCGGTTCAAACTGTAAATTAAATTCAGAAAGAACCGGCTGCTTCAATTTTTAAATAGAAATCAAGTGCCACCTGATTTACATATAATTAGTTTTAATTTCCCTCCATGACAGGCGTTTAAAGGAAATGGGACACATATTAACCCCTTCAAAATCAATGCTGTTACCCTGATTATCGAATCCTCCGATTAGTGAACGGAAGCAACTAGTAGGTTGTTTACGGTCACCACCACCGGGTACAAGCGGGCTGCGTAAGCCTGATTGAGAAGTAACCTTTTGATTCCCCCCGCCAATAAACGAATATGCTATCGTACCTTGTACGCCAACACTGCTTGATAACTCAGGATCATTGCTAATATGGGGATCATTCCGAGTCAATGCGCTACCAGTCAGCGCATTAAACTGAGTTGTGCGGCTATAGACATTTGTACTTTCATTGACAATCGTTGTATCACAAGGATCTTTCGGTTTAGTATCACCGGATACCGAATATGAGCGAGTTACCACGATGCCTGCGTATAAAAGCTGTTGTACAGGCGTTACCACACGCTCACCATCATTATTTAATTTAAAATACCATCCCTTATATCTTTGTTGAGAGAACGGCAAATTACTTAATTGACCTTTGCTGCCATTGTATGTCATTACTTGCTCTAAGAGTGAACTCTTATCAATTAAAGCATTATTGGTTTCATCCGGATCATCATAGATACCATAAATAGCTTGTTCATCATTATTATTCAAATCAGACTGGTAAATATTACTGCCCGTACCGAATACAATAACCAGTTTTTTATGGCCACTTGAATTATTCTGAGCCGTTTCGTTTTCAACCTCGTATATAGCAGGAGTAGCAGTTATCGGCGCTCCTGCCGAGAATATTTTAGTGGCAGTCCATTTGGCCGGATCTGGATTGCGCAGATCAAATCTGAATAAATTGCCGCCATAATCGCCTGCGTAAACCAGATCAGCAACGCCATCGCTGTCCAGATCATAAGCAACTGGGCTGGAGAGACCGCCCGAACCGCCAGGACCTACCAGTTTGGCAATTTGCTCACCAGCTTTCATGCCCACTTTCGCATATCCCGCAGTGCCAACATCGATACCTAATGCATCATAAACAAATAAAGCAGATTCAGGAGATTGTTGCACCGGTTGAGCCATATTGTCAGAATAGTTATAGCCATTATTAATAAAGGCAGCCTCTCTGATATGATCGGTAACGGATGTCCATGAAGCTTTTACATCTTTGTTCACCCGGATGCGCGAAGCTATTGGTGTGCCTATCGTATAACCAAATTGATTATTAGCACCGGAAGGTGTCTGAAACAAGAATACATCCTTATACCAGTCACCGCTACTCATATTGTCGGCTGCTATAGGCGCACCGGAAATCAAATCATTTCCACCAATATTAATAGCGAAAGCACCACGTCCGGCTTGCCCCATATTGGAAATCATATAGATTAAGCTTGGTGCATCTTTTCTTTTTTCAGTTTCATACACCGAGAATCCACCATTCAATAAATAGCGGTGAGGATGATTGGAATCCCTGCCATACTGATTATTAGTCAGATCTTTATAGTAATGAGCCACCAGATCACTACCATTATTACTCTGGCGCTCAATAGCCATTGGCATATAATTAAACTTCAGATCATAGGGATGGTCTGCATTATTAGTTGCGCGGAACACATAAACCATACCATCATTTGCAGATGTAATCATATATTTCTGATAATTGGTTTTATCAGTGCCCACGGATACTTTATCGCCGATAGACCGAATCGGATTATCCAGAATGTCGCCTATATTACGACGGCTTTCATCACTAGTGTTTTTATCTATTTTGTCGCGCTGGCGATAATCCAGTACAAAATCATCTTTTTTAATTGCACTATCAGCTTTCGAGCGGGCATACCAGCTCAATAATCCTTCCAGCCACTCTGAATTATTTTGATAATTATTATTTGGTATCTTAAAATAATTATTATCAAACTTTTTCAATGAACTGGAGTACAGATAAGTATCTTGCCCATCGTTTAGCAATAGCTGACGATTGCCATAAGTTGGCTGCCTGTCACATGAGGTTTTACTTGTATCATTCTTGGCATGAATACAGATTTTACTGCTCCAAGGGCCGGTATCTACTATTGCTGTAACAACAGAATCAGCAGACGTACCACCTGTTACCGCAACAGTAGGTACGGAAGTAGTCACGTTGGTTATAGAGGTTGTTGTTGCTCCTTTGATTTTCTCAAATATCTCTTGAAATGCGTTAAGAATTTGCTGTTGTGAATTTGCATTAAAAAAGTATTTTGCATCTGGATTGGTTATTGGATCGTAATCCGGTCTGGGCGAAGCGCCATTGCGCAGATAGCTATGAGCAGTTTTTTGCAGGTTTGTCAGTCCCTTATAGCCAAGACCCACACCTATGGTAAATGTCTGTACAGTCTGTGTGAATGTATCAGAATGCCCCGGGTTGCCCGCTAGCGGATCAGGGCCATCCCATGGCTGACCAGCATCATCGGTAAGCCTTCTATCTTTAAATTTATTTGTATTAACATTGTAAGCCCCGCCCCAACCATCAGTAAAATCTTTTGTATAGCTATATTTACCAAAACTTTTAGTGGCTAAAGTTTTTGTGTAATACTCTAATAAATGGGTGTGATCTACTACACCAACATTCGTCGGCCTGTACTCATCTCCATCAAAATAGCCATCATATCCCCATGTCAGATTTGCTGCATACTTGGTAGAATCTGTTATTGGAAGGGTACCTGCATCAAGACCGTCAGTTAGCAGAATCAGGTAGGATTTCTGGCAACGATATTGCAGCTTATTAATTATTGTATTTCTCACTACGCCATTCAGACGAAGTGTGGTAGGGGTGCCGCCAGCAGCTATCAGTCCAGCAATATTATATTTTGTATTCCCATTAATATGATCCATGATCCAATCATATCCTTCTTTAGTTGAAGTATCATAAAAATGGTTATAATTTGCATATACCGCATTGTTGGTTTTCCGATCCAGCTCTAAAGTTAACCAGTTGTTCATCGGCTGAAGGCTATAATAGAAATTATTTCTGTAATCATTGACAATCTTTGATAATACAGTTTTAACCATCTTAATTTTTCTTAATGGTGTTATGCCGTCAGCTTCCGTGTTCGCTTTACAAAAACCGTAATAAACTCGCTTATGCTGTTCTACCGGATGATCAGGATCATCGTAGTCGTCCATTAACCATCCCAGATCAGGCACGTCTATTCTGTCATTTTCATCACTCCAAGGCGAAGGAACGCCCCAGTTATTACATTTTTTTGTACGTGAATCTAGGCTTTTGCAAGTGTAAGTATAATATCGACAACTATAGCCCATAGGATCAATCATACTGCCAGAATCATCAATATAAAAAGTAATGTTTGGCTTGATATTAAAAGCTGTTGTAGTAGTTGATTTACTTTGCAGATGTAAAGGTATATCAGCAAATATATTGTTTGCGGCCTGTGCCTGAAATATAAATACACCAAAAATACTGGCAATTGCTTTTGAAAGGATTTTTTTACCAATGCCAGCCTTGGAATTAGCATCCTTGTGATCCATATACATTTACTCTCCACTCAGCGTACAAGCAGTATCTAGCTCTATAAGTTGAATACAACTTACGCAACTTATAAAGTTAAAATGGATCATATTATTATCTATAAGACATAATTATTCAAATGAAAGGTTAAAATTCATATGTAAAATATTATTAATTCATATGTATCTATTTTAATAAGTTAATTAATTTACATATTTTATAAATTATAATTAAATATAATAAATATAAGTTCGAAATTATTGAATGATAGTTAATCTGCTTAAAATAATAATGTAGAGGAATGTAGGGTTAGTTACACTTTATCTTAAAATAATAAAAGAATCGTCTAAAACTTATAAAGCGGTTTGGCCGAAATTATTTAATAGTTTTTAACGCAATTGTAGTAATTAATGAATCATTGAATGTTTTATATTTGGATTTTTCAATCCTGAGATATCAACTAATTCTTTTACATTATGCTTGTTCATTATTAGAGTAATTTCTAAATTAGAAAATATTGTACATTGTTTACTTAGGTGGTGCCGCGGGCGCTAGAAAAAATGTATTAGAGTATCACGTATCTTTTGTTTGTAAATTCAAAATTCTTTATTTGTGCTTTCTTGTTATGATAAGACTTAATCTACTTTTTTCCTTAAGGAAAAAATTGTTAGTACGATTACTGGTATTTACATAATATAAAAAGAGATATTATTGCACCATGACAAGAATTGATAGATTCAGATAAAAATCTGTTTGATTCATATCGTACGGTATACTTTGATTTAGATGACAACAAAGTTGATATTAAATCATTAAGCGAGATTTATAATTTAGGTATGCATGTCACAACAATCAGTATGAATCTTTCGGAATGCTTTGGATTGATTAGTGGTGAATATATTCATCAATTAAAGTTCAGTTAAAAGCTTATCACTACAAGCTTAAATCGGGGATATACATAATATTCATTGGTATTTGGATATGTCAAAGATACCATATCAAATGGCTGCATCGATGGTGACGATTAACCATGCTGGTGCCAAAGTGAATAGAAAAAATTGCTTGGAAGGAATGATAACGAAATCAGGTTATGATTGAGATGAATGGCCAAAGGCGGTATTTAAAGAAGATGGGAAAGGTGCCGCGTTAGGTATTGATTTGGTAATAATAGTGGCGTTGAGTCAAGTATAGGAAATATTGTGTTAAATTTTCTCGACGGAACCAAGATTAAAATAAAGGTTTATAAATGGAAAATGATAAAAACCAAGTAGTAGATTTATTGATATCATATAATCAAATTTTAATTCGAGCAAGATCTTACTTCTGAGCAATTATCGCAGTGAGGCAAAGTAAATATTAAGCAAGGTGCTGTAATTCATAATAATTATGTTATTTTTGATCCTTTATTTGCAGATGCTTTTGGTGCTAATGTTCTTTTAAAATTAACAGACAAGTTTGTCATCGATAAAAAAGCACAACGTTGTATTGTTACACCGTTTTATGTTAATGGTAGTAGTCATGTTGAAGTTGCCTCTGCAACTGAGAATCTTAAAATTAACATAAAGTTAGATTCGCCTTTATATTCTCTTTACTACGAAATCTGTGAAAGTGATGAGGTTTTTTATAAATTTACTTTTGTACCTACAGAAATCCCCATAGAGGCTCAATATCTTATTGATGATCCTTGGGGAGGGGAGAAAAATAAAACTCTTAAACTTGGTTTTTTGTAATTAAATCAAATTATAAATTAAAATTATTTGATAAAAATCAGGTTAAAATTTTAAGGAAAGTGATTCTGAATGCTTTTGATTGCGTTATTTACTATATATTAAATACGCAAGAAAAAAATAAAGAAAAAATTCAGTAAATATAAATAAGTATGATTAGTTAATGATCACTATGGCAATTAAGAAATGGCACTCAGTCCGCTTGGAGGTAGACCAGCAAGGCTTGGGATACCGATTTTGTTGTGCTATTTAGCTGGATTACCCACTTAATACTGTTGATGATATGCAACTGCTTTGCGTGTGCTTAAGTTATCTAACCGATATCCCGCAACGTTTATACGCTATTTATTAGTAAAGTGGTGGTGACAATGTCAAAGAGAGGTAACTAGTCTGCTATGACTATACTGAAGTTTATCTATAGGTTTCGGTTACAGTTGGCGACGATTATGTAACGAATAGCTTTGCTTATGATATTGCCAATTAATTTAATGCACTTTCATTAATATCCGGCAGGATTTTCTTTGTATTATCGCTGATAATGGCATTTTGGTAATAATAAATACAGCTTTTGGGCAATTTAATTAACTATTTATTTGGCTGGTGCTCTATATAGGTACGATTAGGGTATCAGGTTTGCTTGAGGATGCTTTTGGTAATGTAATAGGGAGAGTGTTTTGCGCTTATGCATGAATTCAGTCTGCAGACTACTGAATATCATTAGAAGTAAATCTGGTTGATGTTATCTATGTTTAAATCTTTTGGGGTAATTTTGTGCTTTTGATTTATGTCTAAATAATTTTGTTATGCAAGGCATTTTATTTCGACTTAATAATAATTTTTTGAATCTTTATGAAGAGGAGTTACGTTAGCAAGAATAGTTCTTTACGCACATTGAAAGGAATAGCTGAAAATATGAGGCGTTGCGTTTGTATATTTTATATTTTAAAACAGTATATTATAAAATAATTGTTTGATGTGATTAAAAATAGCTTGCTGTGTTTCTTACTCTATGATTTAATACGCGCCTCAACAGTGCAGGGTGATTAGCTCAGTTGGTAGAGCGTCTGCCTTACAAGCAGAATGTCGGCGGTTCGACTCCGTCATCACCCACCAGTTTACTGTTTTATGCCTAGCATGAAACTTGCGCGGTGGTAGCTCAGTTGGTTAGAGTACCGGCCTGTCACGCCGGGGGTCGCGGGTTCGAGCCCCGTCCGCCGCGCCAATTTATGGTTTCGCTGTTTTCTTTTATGGGTGATTAGCTCAGTTGGTAGAGCGTCTGCCTTACAAGCAGAATGTCGGCGGTTCGACTCCGTCATCACCCACCAAATCTTTCATACTATCTCATTCTTAATTTCAGTTGATTAAATTTCCAAATTTCTATTAGGTTTTTGAACTATTGTTATTTTGTTATTGCTGTGTTTGTACAAATAAGTGCTTAAACATTGCTATGAGTCTCTGAATAAGCCGATATGCATCTGTTTGTATATAATTGAGATTTTTTGCTTGGCATAAATTATAAACTATTTTATAATTCTACGCTCAGTCAGTTTTGATTGTTTGTGCGGATATGGCGAAATTGGTAGACGCACCAGATTTAGGTTCTGGCGCCGAAAGGTGTAAGAGTTCGAGTCTCTTTATCCGCACCACAGATTTTAAAAGATATCTTAGAAATTAAGATATCTTTTTTATTTTGTTATTCCGTTTTGTTTATTCTCTTTAAGCTTTATTTAAGCTTATATCTGCTACAGTTTTTCAAAAATCGTTTATTTGTTTATTGATTTATTTTACGGGTTGAAATAAGTTTTATCTGAATCAAAGCCGGTTTATTTTATATTTTATTCGGTTTTATGCTTATGTAAATAAGCTTTCAGGATTATTTTATTGCTTTTAGTGAAAATAGCTGAATGTTTGATTGAATAATTGTTTTCAGATTTGAATATTAAAGCATTTATTTAGAATTTGGTTACAAGTTTATTTGCTGGATATATTGATTCCCATAGATGAATATTCCGATTTATTTCAATAAAAAACTGCACTGTCTGGCATAAAGCTGATGCAGGCAGTGCAGTTTATGATTCTGAAAATTGATTATTAAGGCTACATGGTATCTAAGGTATCTATACCTAATAAAGCTAAACCTTGTTGCAGGGTTTTGCCGGTAAGGCTGGCTAGCTGCAAGCGACTATTGCGTGTGGCCTCATCTGTTTTCAGTATTGGGCAGGCTTCATAGAATCGACTGAATAGGGTAGCAATTTGATACAGGTAAGCTGCCAGATAATGTGGATAGGCGGTATCGGCAACGCTATTAAGTATGTCTTCAAATTTAAGCAATTCTACAGCCAGTTGTTGTTCCAATGGTTCATTGAGGCTAATTTCGCTATTTTTATCCCATGTCTCTGCTTTGCGGAATACGCTTTGTACGCGGGTGTAGGCATACTGTAAATAGGGAGCTGTATTGCCTTCAAATGATAACATGCTGTCCCAGTCAAATATGTAATCGCTGGTGCGGTTTTTACTTAAATCAGCATATTTTACTGCGCCGATACCTACTGCATGTCCAATATGTGCTATTTCGGCGGGGGACAGGTCGGGGTTTTTGCTGGCGACTAAGGCAGATGCACGAGTTACGGCTTCGTTGAGTAAGTCCAGTAATTTTACGGTGTCACCGCTGCGGGTTTTAAATGGTTTGCCATCTTTACCCATCATGGTGCCAAAGGAGACATGTTCTGCGAGTACGCTTTCCGGTAGCCAGCCGGCTTTGCGGGCTACGGTAAATAATTCTTGAAAATGCAGGCTTTGGCGTGCATCTACAACATATAAGAGGCGATCGCCATGCAGGGTATTAATGCGATAGCGTACACAGGCTAAATCGGTACTGGCGTAAAGGAAACCGCCATCTTTCTTCTGGATAATGAATGGCATTGGTTCATCATCCTGATTTTTAAATTCTTCAAGAAAAACTACTTTTGTTCCATCGCTGTCTACAGCGATGCCTTTGGCCAGCAGTTCGTTTACGGTTGGTTGTAGCTGATCGTTATAGAATGATTCACCGGTTACATCTGTAGGTAATAGTTTTAACCCCAGTTTTTGGTAAACAGCCTGAGCATGTTGTAGTGATGTTTGTACAAATTGTTGCCATAAAGCCAGTACGCTGGCTTCTCCGCTTTGTAATTTGACTACATATTCGCGGGCGGTATTGGCAAAATTTTCGTCTTCGTCAAAGCGTATTTTGGCGTTACGGTAGAATTGTTCCAAATCGGCTAGTTCCAGATCGGCACGACCGTTTTGTTGCTGTTCTGTCAGATAAGCTACCAGCATGCCGAATTGGGTACCCCAGTCTCCTACGTGGTTCTGTGCAATAACTTTGTGCCCCAGAAAAGACAATACTCGGTTTAGGCTGTCTCCAATAATGCTGGAGCGTAAATGCCCTACGTGCATTTCTTTGGCAAGGTTGGGAGAAGAATAGTCGATCACTATGGTTTGTGGTTCGCTGCTGTGAGTAATGCCTAAATGATCATCCTGTAAAGCGCTCTTGATATATTGAGCCAGTTTTTCCGGTCGCAGATGCAGGTTGATAAAGCCAGGACCAGCAACTTCTGCTGTGGCAATTAAGGGGTTTTCTTGTAGGGCATCGGCGACTTTCTGAGCCAGTTCGCGTGGGTTTTGTCTGGTTTTTTTGGCTGCACCCATGACGCCATTGATTTGATAATCACCAAAGTCTCTGTTTTTGGCTGGTTGCAGGATAATTGGGTGTTCGGTTAATCCGGCTGCGCTGAATGCCTTTTCAACTTCAGTGGCAACTTGTTGATATAATTTCATGTTGGTTTAATGATTAAGCAAATGGTTCATTTTCGCATAAATATGTGTAAATCGCATTATTGGTTTAGCTAAAGGTAATGTTGCTAGGGTAACTTTAGACTACAAAATAGTTTCTTTGTATTTTATTTATGCAGTATTCATTCTGTTAATTAGCAGTATGAACCTTGATAATTTTTTTTGTGGGAATATGCATAAAGTGGGGTAGCTATTATCTTATCGCTCTTACTTGATAAAACCAGTGGCAACGATGTTTTTCTTTTTATGGTTAGTTGATGCGATGTCTGTTGGCGATTATTGTGAGCTTGGTTCATTATATCTTTTGGGTAACAGATGAAGCGATAGATAATGCGGCAGGAGGTTTCGCAGAAGTCTATATTAAGGTTGGTATACGCAAGAGGTTTAAAAATGTCATTGGTTCTAAAAGCTCAAATGAAATTTTTTCAAAATTTAAAGAGACAGGGTGTGCAACAGGCAATCCTAGTTATGTAAAAGATGGCGTATGAGCTGTCTGTAGGATATATAAAAGTGTTTAATAAAACTGCTCAATCACTGCTGGTCAGAAATGCTGATCAAGACAAGTGAATGTTAAACCAGAACCAGTAATTGCAGGCAACCAATAACAGGGTAAAAACGACAATAAAAAGCGTGTTAATATACAAAAAATGAAAGTTAAAACTTTATCAAGTACAGTTAGCGGTAATGCTGTAGCAGCGATGAAAGAATTAAATAACTACATGTTTAATCAGCTTGGGACATCAATGACATGAAAAAGTTATTCCTAACTCTCTTACTTCTACCATCTTTGGTAATGGCTACTGATTTTAAAACTGCTGTATCAGGCAAAAAACTAACGTTTGCTGGCGCAACTTGTGCCGGCGTGTCTTTTTCAAAAGATGGCGCGATTGCGAATATGTATGATGAACAGGTGTCTAATTGCAATCTAAATATACCATTCCTATTGCGCGTAAAATGGCTAAATGACAATACAGCTATACTGGTTGAAAAAGTTCAAAAAAATAAAAGTGCCCCTCCTCGCGTTTTTGTAATGCAGTTTCAATCGTTGAGCGGGAATAAAGTTACTGTTAAGGATGTATGGATAGGTTGGGGCGCTCACCCAGACCAGATTCAAAAATACACAATTAATTGATGCATCAACTTGGATAAAACTTTGATACTGCAAAAGGAATTTTTATGTCTAAGCCATCTTTGACAAATGAGCTTACTCGCTTGTATGAACTGCTGGAGAAAGGGGCGATTACACAGGAGGAGTATGAGGAACATAAGGCTTTATTATTAAACCAAGCCCGCGGTGCATCTTCACAGAATGATAGCTATAGTAGTAGTCCGGCACAGGCTAAACCAGCAGGTGAAGTACCACAAATTATCATCAATCAAAGCTCATCAGTTGCCGCGTCAGCCAGTGCAACTGCTGTAGCCAAAAATGGCGGTTGTTTAAAAAGTGTTTTAGCTGCAATTGGTTTTCTGGTTGTAATTGGTGCAATTCTGAAAGCTTGTTCTAGTGACGAAAAAACAGTATCAAGTACGCCTGCATCAGAACCGGCTGCTCAGATTGTTGCTAATGCAGTTAATCAGGAGGCTGCTCAGGAAAATATGCAGGCTGCATTGCAAACTGCGAAGCAGGAGAATACAGCAGTAAATAATGAAATAAATGCGTTATGGACTGATATGGATGCGGATGTGCGCAACCATTTAAAGTCTCAGCAGCTTGCATGGAACCAGCAAAAAAAGAGGCAGTGCCAGTCAAACCAATACCCTACGCCGGAGCAGAATCAAATTGAGCATTTAAACTGTGAAACAAGCCTAATACACACACGCATATCTGAACTGGAAATACTACAGAATCAGCTATATGCGGAAGTAAAGGAGGCGAAGCTACAAAAGCTAAGGCAGGAGGCAAATGATTCATTGGAAGTACTACAGGCAACATGGGATTCCATACCGGAACCGATTAAGGATCAGCTGAGTACAAACTTTAAAAACTGGACTAAGAGTGCGGATAATGAATGCGATTCTGCAAAGCCGGCTGATACACAGGTGCAGACAGATATCAACCGATACATTTGTAGAATAAAGCTGGTAAAAGCTAAAACCAAGGAGCTTGAGGGTTATAAAATTTAATCTTGATTATGTTGCAGATTCAAGCCGGTTTAGTGCTGGCTTTTTTATTGAGGTAAATGATGCTGCTAGTTGGGGGTATTCTGAATGTACCGAATTTCAAGGAACTTAATGTTATTTGCAATAATACGCTTAGTCGATAACGTCATTTCCATGAAAGACAATAATATGCTCAATATAGCAAGGCATTTGTCGAAAAAAGCTTCTTTGCCTGTTACAACAAAGTAGCTAGTTCGTATAAGGTTACTGTGTAGCAATTCAAAGGAGCAGTCGGGGCATGAATGTGTGGCGCATGAGTGGCCAGATTGAAACATTGGCGGCCAGTACACTTAAATTTCATATCATCACGCCTGAATACGTCTACGCCAATGCTTGTATTACGGGGTATGACAGGACAAGAAAGGTGTCAGGTGGTGCGCAGTTGATTAAGGTTAATCTGTATTTTTGATCTTTTTAAATTCGCAGTTAGGTTTTTTCTTATCTCTGTTTTAAGTAGGCGATGCTTTTTTGAATAATATTATTCAGGCTAGATTGTTTTTTATCGGTTAGTAGCTAAAGATAAGTGTGTTCTGCGGTAGCTGATGATGGTATATCAATGATATGTCATGTGTACAATTTTGAAAAAAATATTCAGCATTATGTGTACCTGTAAATGAATGTAGGGCAGGGTTCTAGCTGGCTATCTTTGTCTGTGCACTCAGCCGACGCGATAAAAGGCCAGGCTACCCAGCAGGTTTGGCAAGAAGGATACGCGCTTATTGCCACTCATTACGGCACGTTGTAGAATTTTTAAATGATTTTTGCTGCATAATCTGTCGAAATCCTGAAGTGTACACCAGTGAATGTTGGGGGTGTTATACCATTGATAAGGCATGCGTTCTGATACTGGCATATGTCCACCAAAGGCGATTTGCAGGCGATTGCGCCAGTAGCCAAAGTTGGGAAAGGTTACAATGGCTTCTCTGGCGACGCGTTTCATTTCCTGCAAAATATTTTCGGTGTTTTTCATGGCTTGAATGGTTTGGCTCAATACAATGGTATCAAAGCTATTATCGTTAAAGTGTTGTAATCCGGCTTCCAGATCGGCCTGTATGACGTTGATACCACGCTGCATGGCAGCTAAAACACTGCCGGTAGCAATTTCCAGCCCATAACCTTGACAATTTTTGTGTTTGATCAGGGCGGCGAGTAGTTCACCATCTCCACAGCCTAAGTCGAGCACTCGGCTATTGGGGGCAATCCAGTCAAAAATCATTTTTAAGTCACCACGCAGTGACGTTGATGATGTATTCATTGTGTTAGCTCAGTAGCAATATTATTAAAATAAATACGGATGGCGGCCTGATAGTCGGGATCTTCCATTAGAAATGCATCATGACCGTGGGCAGACTGGAGTGCAATATATTGCACGGGTTTGTTGGCAGCAACTAGTGCGTCAAGCAATTCTTGTGAACGTCTGGGTGAGAAGCGCCAGTCACTGCTGAAGCTGGCAATAAGTATTTTTGCCTGAATTGCTGATACTGCGGTAATTAAATCACCGGCATAGTCACGTGCCGGATCAAAGTAATCCAGTGCTTTTGTCATCAGTAAATAGCTATTGGCATCGAATACGTCGGCAAATTTGTCACCCTGATAATGCAGGTATGATTCGACTTCGAATTCAACGTTGTAATCATACTGAAAGTTTTGTTGACGCATCTGACGACCAAATTTTTTGCCCAGTCCGTCTTCCGCCAGATAGGTGATGTGTCCCATCATGCGCGCTATACGTAAGCCGCGGCGGGGAATCCGTTGTTGTTGTGCATAATGTCCCTGACAATAGTCGGGGTCGGTAAGTATGGCTTGTCGAGCCACGTCATTAAAAGCAATATTTTGTGTCGATAAACGAGGTGCAGAGGCAATAATCAGTGCATGACGTAAACGTTGTGGCTGATCAATAGCCCATTGTAATGCCTGCATTCCGCCCAAACTGCCACCCATTACTGCTGCCCACTGCTGGATACCGAGCCGGTCGGCAAGCATGGCCTGACTTTTAACCCAGTCTTTTACTGTAACCATGGGGAAATCAGCACCATATGCTTTACCGGTAGCCGGATTGATGCTCAGTGGTCCGGTACTACCATGGCAGCCGCCCAGATTATTGAGGCCAACGACAAAAAATCGATTGGTATCAACTGGTTTTCCGGGGCCAACCATGTTATCCCACCAGCCAGGGTGTTTGTCGTTACTGCTGTGGTAGCCGGCAATGTGATGATTTCCAGACAGTGCATGGCAGATTAGTACGGCATTAGTTTTGTCTGCGTTAAGGGTGCCATATGTTTCAACCATCAATTCAAATTGTGGTAAAACACAGCCGTTTTGCAAGGTTAATGGGCTGCTAAAAGACCATTTCTGCGGGGTAACAATGCCAATGCTGTCTATTTCTTTCATGAGTATAGGTAAAAGAATAGAAAACTGGCATTATAGCGACTTTGTCTGATTTGCACAGATTTAACGTGTTTTGAGGGAGATATGTTAGGACGATTGCTGCGTCTGTTTATTGTGATAATGTTGTTGGGGGTGGTGTTAAGGTATGTACTTGGAAAACAGCAACAGCAAACCTTTGGCTATTGGATTAATTGTCTGGCGCTGATTTTGCTGCTGGTTACTTTATTGATGTGGCTGTTATATGCACTGAAAACGGTTGTCTGGTAAAACAGGATTGTTGGTGTTTTCCTGATAAGATATCCGGCCAGCTATTCTGGCCGGCCGGATATTGAGTTTGCTTTTTTACAGTAAACTGCTAATTTCTGCTTTTTCTTCTTCAAGTTCTGCTAGAGTTTGGTTGATACGCTCTTGGCTGAATTCGTCAATTGGCAAATCTTTGATGATGGTATATTCACCATTTTTACAGGTCATGGGGAAGCCAAATACAATTCCCTCCGGAATGCCGTAAGAACCATCGGATGGTACTCCCATGGTAACCCATTCATCGTCACTGCCGATTACCCAGTCATGAATCTGATCAATAATGGCGTTTGCGGCACTTGCAGCTGAAGATAGTCCACGGGCTTCTATAATGGCCGAACCGCGTTTACCAACTTTAGGTAGGTATTCGTTTATATACCAGTCCTGATCGTTGATTATTTCAGCTACGTTTTCATTTTCTACGGTGGCAAAACGGTAATCGGTGTACATGGTAGGGCTGTGGTTTCCCCATATGCACAGTTTTTTGATTTTACTCACTGGTTTGCCGGTTTTTTCAGCTAGCTGGCTAAGTGCGCGGTTTTGATCCAGTCGCATTAGTGCAGTGAAGTTTTTTGCCGGTAAATCTGGGGCAGATTTCATGGCGATATAGGCATTGGTATTGGCTGGATTACCAACTACTAGTACTTTTACATCGCGGCTGGCAACTTTATTTAAAGCTGCGCCTTGTGCTGCAAATATTTCTGCGTTTGCCTGTAGTAGGTCACTGCGCTCCATCCCTTTGCTACGCGGTCGGGCTCCGACGAGGATAGCTATGTCCGCATCTTTGAATGCTACCTCTGGGTCATGCGTGGCAAACATGTCAACCAGCAGTGGGAATGCACAATCCTGTAATTCCATCATTACGCCCTGAGCCGCGGTTTGTGACTGGGGTAAATCAAGAAGTTGCAGAATCACTGGTGTGTCCTTGCCAAGCATGTCGCCACTGGCAATACGAAACAGTAAAGCATAACCAATCTGGCCGGTAGCACCCGTTACGGCAATGCGTACAGGTTTTTTCATAACTTATCCTCTTATTAAATGATAAAAAATAACTACTAGGATTTTTTCTTGTCTTTAGGGTGGGGGATTAGGCAGTCCTACAAAAATTTGGCGCGTATGATAACAAAATTCTATTTAAGGTTAAATTAATTGGCGTAAATACATTGATGCTTTTTGAGAATGTTGAGCATGCTGAAATAGTTTTTTTATGTTGTTTTAATGTTTGTATAAAAATTTTATAAGGATTTGTTTTTATGAGTTTGGTATGTCATATATGAAGTTTGAATCAATTTGCTATCAATATATCTGTATAACGATAAGGTAAAAAAGCAGGTTTGATCGGTATTGAATAAACCTAGTCTGGTGGTGGCCGCTGGGGGGATGCAGTCCTACTGGCAGGTTTAAAAAATGAAGAACTGGTTTTAGCAGTTATGTTGGTAAGGTGTGTTGGTTTTACTAAAGTAATCGGTGAATTAATTTAGTTGTTGCATTCTTGCCAGATTTAAATGGGTTGTTTGTACTTTGTTGCTACAGTTTTTATGCTTTTTGTTGATTAAATAAATTGTTTTGCCGGATACTGCTTAGCAATGGTGTCATCAGGCTTTATTGCAGTTAGAAACAGTCAGGCTGTTGAGGAACGGATATGTTTTTGCCGGCAATTTCGTCAGGTGTATTTAAGCCAGAGTACGGTGTACATTATGAGTGGCACTGACATTATTTATGGTTGGTTAATCAATCTTTGCAGTTAAGCGGTATGTATGCTCTGCTGGTTTGATGTGCTAATTGTAAATAAATTTTGTGTTGTGTTTTTGCATATTTGCTAAAAACGAGGTCAATTGCTGTAAATTTCGGTTGTAGCGGCTTAGGTCGCTGGTTTTTGAGTTTTAAATTATTTAATAATCAAGAGGAGTTATCGATGCAAAATGAAAGGCCAGTGTATCTGGATATACATAAGATACGATTACCCATTCCGGGTATTGTATCTATTTTTCATCGCTTTAGTGGTGTGGTGCTATTTATCTGTATTCCGCTGTTGTTATGGCTGTTTTCAGGTACGCTGTCCCATGAATCTGCGTTCAATACTTATCATGCGCTTATGCAACATCCGTTGGTAAGGTGCATTCTTTTTGTTTTGTTGCTGGCATATGTGTATCACAGTCTGGCGGGTGTTCGTTTTCTGCTTTTGGATATTCATAAAGGCACAGAACTGAATACAGCTCGAACTTCTGCTAAAGTCGTGGTTGTGTGCGCAATTGTCTTGACCGTTATTATTTATGGAGCGTGCTGGTTATTATGATTGATCGTAAATTGGCCGGCGCGCACTATGGTCTGCGCGACTGGATTATGCAGCGTATCACTGCGGTAGTCATGCTGGTGTATTCAGTACTCTTTTTAATCATGATTATTTGTTTACCGCACAGTTATGAGCAATGGCAGTGTTTTTTTGCTCAAACCTGGGTACGTCTGGTTACACAAATTTTTGTGCTGGCGCTGATATTACATGCTTGGGTTGGTATTCGTGATTTGTGGATGGACTATATTAAACCTGTAGGTTTACGTCTGTTTTTACATGCTGCCACGATTTTATGGCTGGTTGGCTGTCTGATTTATTCTGTTAATGTGATTTGGGGGTTAGCATGAGTATGCCCAAGAGTTTACCGGTACGTCGTTTTGACGCTGTAATTGTTGGTGGCGGCGGTGCAGGGCTTCGCGCAGCTTTGCAACTTTCAAAAGCAGGTTTGAATACAGTGGTGCTGTCTAAGGTTTTTCCAACCCGTTCTCATACGGTTGCTGCGCAGGGGGGTATTTCTGCCTCTCTTGGCAATGTGCAGGAAGATCACTGGAACTGGCATATGTACGATACGGTTAAAGGTTCGGACTGGCTGGGTGACCAAGATGCGATTGAGTTTATGACGCGCCGCGCACCTGATGCTGTTGTGGAGCTGGAGCATATGGGTATGCCGTTTGACCGTGTTGAATCCGGCAAGATTTACCAGCGCCCGTTTGGCGGACATACTGCCGAATTCGGTAAGCGTGCAGTAGAACGTGCCTGTGCTGTGGCAGACCGTACCGGCCACGCAATGCTGCATACTCTGTATCAGCAAAATGTACATGCGGAAACTCAGTTTTTTGTTGAGTGGGCTGCTCTTGATCTGATTCGTGATTCCGAGGGTGTGGTGATTGGTGTGATCGCCATGGAAATGGAAACGGGTGATGTTTTCGTTCTGCATGCTAAAGCGGTGTTGTTTGCTACAGGTGGTGCGGGTCGTATTTATGCTTCTTCTACTAATGCTTATATGAATACCGGTGATGGACTGGGTATGGCTGCACGTGCAGGTATTCCTCTGGAAGATATGGAATTCTGGCAATTTCATCCTACTGGTGTGGCAGGTGCCGGGGTTTTGATTACTGAGGGTGTACGTGGCGAAGGCGGGATTCTGCTAAACAGTGATGGTGAGCGTTTTATGGAGCGCTATGCACCTACTGTGAAAGATTTGGCTTGCCGTGATGTGGTTTCGCGCGCTATGTCCATTGAAATCCACGAAGGGCGTGGTGTTGGTAAGAATAAGGATCATGTTCTGCTGAAAGTCGATCATCTTGGTGCAGAAAAAATTATGGAAAAATTGCCCGGTATTCGCGAAATTTCCATTCAGTTTGCTGGTGTGGATCCGATTAAAGATCCGATTCCGGTGGTACCAACTTGTCACTATATGATGGGCGGTATTCCTACTAATTATCATGGTCAGGTGGTGATGGCCAAAGGGGATGATCTGGAAGCTCCAGTGCCTGGTTTTTATGCAGCAGGTGAATGTGCCTGTGCTTCGGTGCATGGTGCTAACCGTCTGGGTACCAATTCATTACTTGATCTGGTGGTGTTTGGTAAGGCGGCTGGTGATCATATGATTGATTATATTAAGAAGCAGGGTGCGCATCGTGAGTTGCCTGCTGATGTGGGCGAGAAAACACTTGCTCGTCTCAGCCGTCTGGAAAATCAGACTAATGGTGAAGAAGTATCTGAAGTACGCAATGACTTGCAGCGCTGTGTTCAGTCACATGCAGGTGTGTTCCGTACCGATGCTTTGCTACAGGATGGCATTGAGAAAATTAATGCGATTGCTGAACGCGTAGCCAAAACGCAGATTCATGACAAGAGTAAAGTGTGGAATACAGCACGGCTTGAAGCGCTGGAGCTGGATAATCTGATTGAGGTTGCTCAGGCGACACTGGTTTCCGCTGCTGCACGTAAAGAATCACGTGGCGCCCATGCTTCAGATGACCATCCAAACCGTGATGACGAAAACTGGATGAAACACACATTATATTACGCAGAAGACCAGCATCTGGAATATAAACCGGTACATACCAAACCTTTGAGTGTGGAATATATAAAGCCGGCTGAACGCGTTTACTAAGGAACTATCAAGATGGAAAAAATCCGCTTTCAAGTGTACCGCTACAATCCTGATGTGGATGCCAAGCCGTACATGAAAGATTATGAACTCGAAATCGAACCTACAGATGTGAAGCTGTTGGATGCGCTGATTAAGCTTAAGGCACAGGATGACAGTTTGTCTTTTCGCCGCTCCTGCCGTGAAGGCATTTGTGGTTCTGATGGGATGAATATTAATGGTAAGAATGGCTTGGCCTGTTTGACTGATATTCGCAGTTTGAAGCAGCCAATTGTTTTGAAGCCACTGCCTGCTTTGCCTGTTATCCGTGATTTAATTGTTGATTTTACGCAGTTCTTTAATCAATATCATTCGGTTAAACCCTATTTGATTAATGATACGGCGGCACCGACAGGGGAGCGTTTACAGTCACAGGCGGAACGCAAGGAGCTGGACGGTTTGTATGAGTGCATTTTATGTGCCTGCTGTTCTACGGCATGTCCTTCATTCTGGTGGAATCCGGATAAGTTTGTGGGTCCGTCCGGTTTGCTGAATGCATATCGTTTTATTGCAGACACTCGTGATACGCGCACTAATGAACGTCTGGATAATCTGAATGATCCATACCGGCTGTTCCGTTGTCACACGATTATGAATTGTGTTGATGTTTGTCCAAAACATTTAAATCCAACGCAGGCTATTGGTAAGATTAAAGATTTAATGTTAAGAAGAGCGATCTGATGCAGTATTTTGATGATGTTGCTAAACGTCGCATACGCTGGTTAACTCGTCGTGGTTTGCTGGAACTGGATATCATTTTAGGCCGCTTTATGTCTTGTGCCTTTGACCAGTTATCTGATGATGATTTAAATGCGTTTGTGGCGTTAATGGATCTGCCGGATCCAGAAATTCTGGCATTGATCAATCAGTCCGATCAGTCTGAAAGCTATATGTATCCACAGTTTGAGCCTGTTCTTGAAAAAATCAGGCAGGCTCAATTTCTATAAACCGCCTTTTTTTGTTAATGTTATTAAAATTATTTAATTTAAATAGAAAAAGTGAAAATTAAGGAGTTGGAGATGATTAAGAACGCTATACTTACCATCGAAGGGCAAGAACCTTTTGAGATGCCGGTATTGTCCGGTAGTTTGGGACCAGATGTGATTGATATTTATAAATTGTATGCTGGTACTAATATGTTTATGTTTGATCCGGGATTTACTTCAACCGCATCCTGTGAATCAAAAATCACTTTCATTGATGGTGAAAAGGGGCAGTTATATTATCGGGGATATCCTATTGAGCAGTTGGCAGAATACAGTGATTATCTGGAAACCTGCTATTTACTGATTTATGGTGAGTTACCTGATGCAGTCGAAAAGCAGAAGTTTGAACTGGGTGTCTTGCGTCATAATATGGTGCATGAGCAGTTAACCTGGTTCTTCCGAGGATTTCGTCGTGATGCTCATCCGATGTCAATGATGGTAGGGGTAGTAGGTGCCCTGGCAGCGTTCTATCAGGATAGTTTGGATATCAATAATCCTGATCATCGCCGAATTGCTGAATACCGCATGATTGCCAAGATGCCCACTCTGGCAGCCATGTGTTACCGCTACTCAAAAGGTTTGCCATTTAATTATCCGCGTAATAGTCTGTCTTATACTGGCAATTTTATGCATATGATGTTTGCTAAGCCAACTGAGGACTATGTAGTTAATCCTGTGTTGGAACGTGCTTTGGATAGGATTTTCATTTTGCATGCTGATCATGAGCAAAATGCTTCTACATCAACTGTACGTTTGGCTGGTTCTTCAGGTGCTAATCCTTTTGCCTGTATTGCTGCGGGTATTGCCTGCTTGTGGGGGCCGGCTCATGGTGGTGCCAATGAGGCAGTTTTAAAAATGCTGGATGAAATTGGTGATGTTTCCCGCGTTGAAGAATTTATGCAGGGGGTTAAAGAAAAACGTTATCGTTTGATGGGCTTCGGGCATCGTGTATACAAAAACATGGATCCACGTGCCAAAATTATGAAACAGACTTGCGATGAAGTATTGAATGAGCTGGGATTGCAAGATAGTCCCAAATTCAAATTAGCAATGGCTCTGGAAAAAATTGCTTTGGAAGACCCTTATTTCGTTGAACGCAAGCTTTATCCGAATGTCGATTTTTATTCGGGTATTGTTTTGAGTGCATTGGGCATCCCTGTTGCGATGTTTACTGTACTTTTTGCTTTGGCTCGTACGGTAGGCTGGGTTTCACACTGGCATGAAATGATAGCTGATCCGAATCAGAAAATTGGCCGTCCACGACAGCTATACACTGGTTCAGGTCGACGCGATTATCTATCTGTAGATAAACGCTAATCATTTTATGAGTTCAGGCAGCTTTATAGCTGCCTGAAACATACTGATGCTTCATCCCCATGTATGCGCGTGGTGATCTGGAATCGGTATGTTGATATGCGGTAATCTGGAATCGGCATTCGATTCTCGAATTGAATATTGGTAGGGGATAGTGATATTCCTGTTTTATTAGTTTAAGGTAAAAAAGGGTTTTTACCATGATGGAAGAAAAAACCAGTCTTTCTTATTTATATGGTGCCAATGCTCCTTACATTGAGGAGCTTTATGAGAGCTACCTAAAAGATCGAAATTCAGTTGATGAATACTGGAAAGATTATTTTGACAAAGTAGCTGCAATGCCGGGTTACGTTGCCAAAGATATACCGCAATTACCAATTCAGGAATCATTTGTCAATCTGTCCAGACAGCATGGAACTGCTGCTCAAGGTAGTGTTGATTTAAATATATTACAAAAGCAGGTGTCAGTATTAAATCTGATGAATGCTTACCGTATTCTGGGTAGTCGCAATGCCAATCTGGATCCGTTAAAACGCCGCTCTAAAGAGTATCTGGCTGAATTGGATCCGGCACAATATGGTTTGACGGCTGCCGATATGTCTATTAGTTTCTATACTGGTAGTGATTTTTCACGCAGTCCGAAGCTCCCTTTATCTGAAATTATTAATAAACTAGATCAGACTTACTGCGGTACGGTAGGTGTGGAGTTTATGCACATTACTCGTCCGGATGAACGCAATTGGGTTCAGGAACGGGTAGAAAAAGATTTATCAGCAGGTAGCTTCACTCCTGAACATAAACGTCGCATTCTGAAACAATTGACTGCTGCTGAAACTCTGGAACGTTATTTGCATACCCGCTATGTTGGCCAGAAACGTTTTTCACTGGAAGGCGGTGAAAGTACGATTGTTGCACTGGATTATCTGACGCAGCATTGTGGTGAACAGGGTGTAGAAGAAGTCATGATTGGTATGGCTCACCGTGGCCGTCTGAATGTGCTGGTAAATATCCTTGGTAAAGAACCACGCGATTTATTCAGCGAATTTGAGGGTAAATATACCACCACTCTGCCAAGCGGTGACGTGAAATACCATATGGGCTTTACTTCCGATCTGGCTACTGGCAATGGTCCGTTGCACGTTTCGCTGGCTTTCAACCCTTCTCATCTGGAAATTGTTAATCCGGTAGTGGAAGGTGCTGTTCGTGCACGTCAAAAACGTCGCGGTGAATCTGGTCGCCAAGCTGTGCTGCCGGTATTGATTCATGGCGATTCTGCGTTTATCGGTCTGGGTGTGAATCAGGCTAATTTCAATCTGTCTCAAACCCGTGGCTACACCACTGGTGGCACTATTCATATTGTGATCAATAATCAGATTGGCTTTACTACTTCTGATTTGCGCGATACACGTTCAACTGTGTATTGTACCGATCTGGCTAAAATGGTTGATGCACCGATTTTCCATGTGAATGGTGATGATCCTGAGGCTGTGAGCTATGTGGTAAGTCTGGCCATGGACTATCGCAAGTCATTCGGCAAAGATGTGGTAGTAGATATTGTTTGCTTCCGCAAACTGGGTCATAACGAAGGTGATGATCCAATGCTGACACAGCCAATGATGTATAACAAGATTCATCAGCATCCGGGAACACGTGCGCTGTATTCAGACCGTCTGGTAAGTGAAAATGTGATTACTAAAGAACAGGCGGATGGGCTGATTCAGGCTTATCGCGATGCGCTGGATAAAGGTGAACATGTTGAGCAGACTACGCTGACTGATTACAACCATAAGTACGCAGTAGACTGGACACCTTATATGGGTACACACTGGAATCATCCGGTTGAAACGGGTATTCCTGCCGCAGATATTCAACGCTTAACTGCAAAATTCACTGTGCTTCCGGAAGGTTTTACACCACATAATACGGTGAAGAGAATGCTGGCCAATCGTGTTGCTATGGCTGAGGGTACACAGCCTGTTGACTGGGGTATGGCTGAAACACTGGCTTATGCCAGTCTGGTAAGCAATGGTAATGGTGTGCGCATTTCAGGTGAAGATTCCGGTCGTGGTACTTTCTCTCATCGTCATGCTGTGCTGCATGATCAGAAACGAGAAAAAAGTGATGCCGGTGCTTATGTGCCGCTACGCAATCTGAGTGAAAATCAGGCTTCTTTCTTGGTGATTGATTCAATTCTGAATGAAGAAGCTGTGCTGGCCTATGAATACGGCTTTGCATGCAGTGCACCTGATCAGCTGGTTATCTGGGAAGCGCAGTTTGGTGACTTTGCCAATGGTGCTCAGGTTGCAATCGACCAGTTTATTACTTCTGGTGAAACCAAATGGGGTCGTTTGTGTGGTTTAACTGTGATTTTACCTCATGGCTACGATGGTCAAGGACCTGAACATTCTTCTGGTCGTCTGGAGCGCTGGCTGCAATTGTGTTCTGAAGAGAATATTCAGGTTGTGATGCCATCAGAAGCATCTCAGATGTTCCATGTGTTGCGCCGTCAGGTATTGCGTCCATATCGCAAGCCACTGGTTATTTTCATGTCCAAACGCTTGTTGCGTTTCAATGAATCCATGAGTCCACTAAGTGATTTCACTGAAGGCCATGCTTTCCGTCCGGTAATTGGTGATCAGGTTGAAGGCAATGAAAACAGTGTTAAACGCGTGATTCTGTGTGCCGGTCAGGTGTACTACGATATTAATAAAGCGCGTTTGGAACGTGATCTGGGCAAAGATATTGCGATTGTACGTGTGGAACAGCTATATCCGTTCCCATATGAACAGCTGGCTGCTGAATTGAGCCGCTATCCTAATGCAACTGAAATCCTGTGGGCTCAGGAAGAGCCAAAAAATCAGGGTGCTTGGTTCCAGATTCGTCATCGTATTGAAAAAATTGCAGGCAGCCAGCAAAAAGTTATTTTTGCCGGTCGTCCGGCCAGTGCTTCACCAGCAGTGGGCTATATGAGTAAACATGTCGCTCAGCTGAAACAATTGGTTGATGATGCTCTGGAATTAAAATAATACGAATCCATTCTGAATATTTGGCCACCTAGGTGGTGGCCTTTGGCCTTTTTTAGGAGTAATCCATGATTATTGATGTAACCGTTCCTATGCTTCCGGAAAGTGTGACTGAAGCCACTCTGATGTCCTGGAATAAAAAAGTGGGAGATTTCGTACAACGTGACGAAAATCTGATTGATTTGGAAACGGATAAAGTTGTATTGGAATTACCAGCCCAGCAGGCCGGTAAACTGGTAGAAATTATTGAAGCTGATGGTGCAACTGTGACAGCAGGCCAGTTGCTGGCCAAAATTGATACTTCAGCAACTGCTGAAGCAGCATCTGAGACTGCAACTGCTCAGGAAGCGGCTCCTGCTGCTCCTGCTCCTGCTGCAAGTGCTGCACCGGCTAATCAGTCTCAGGCTGGTGTTGCCATGCCTGCTGCTGCCAAACTGGCGGCAGAAAAAGGTGTGAATACAGCTACTATTCAGGGCTCAGGCCGTGATGGTCGTGTACTGAAAGAAGACGTTGCCGCTGCTGCATCTGCCTTGGCTGCTGCTCCTACAATGGCTACCAGCAAGGCTGCTGCGCCTGCTACAACTGGTGATCGTGTAGAGCAACGTGTACCAATGTCACGCCTGCGTTCTCGTGTTGCTGAGCGTTTGTTGCAGTCTCAGCATGAAAATGCCATTCTGACTACTTTTAATGAAGTGAATATGAAACCGGTTATGGATTTACGTAACCGTTATAAAGAACAGTTCCAGAAAGAGTATGGCGTTAAACTGGGCTTTATGTCTTTCTTCGTTAAAGCTGCGGTTGCTGCTTTGAAGAAATACCCTGTTGTTAATGCGTCTATTGATGGTACTGATGTTGTATATCATGGCTACTTTGATATTGGTATTGCTATTGGCAGCCCTCGTGGTCTTGTGGTACCGATTCTGCGCGATGCTGATCAGATGAGTATTGCTGATATCGAACAGGCTATTCATAATTATGCGGTGAAAGCCAAAGATGGTAAGCTGGCATTGGAAGATCTGACTGGTGGTACTTTCAGTATTACCAATGGCGGTACTTTCGGTTCAATGATGTCTACGCCAATTATCAATCCGCCTCAATCAGCCATTTTGGGTATGCATGCTACCAAAGAGCGTGCTGTGGTAGAGAATGGTCAGGTTGTGGTTCGTCCGATGATGTATCTGGCTCTGTCTTATGACCATCGTCTGATTGATGGTCGTGAAGCAGTATTGACTCTGGTAGCCATTAAAGATGCTCTGGAAGATCCTGCACGCTTGCTACTGGAGCTGTAAGTAAATGAGCAGGCTGCTGTAATCACTCCGTAAGATGCATCAGCCTGATGATGACAACCGTAATGATGGTCACAGCGAATAAAAGGGCGTTTGTGCTACATTACGGTTTTATTTAATCAGTCAGAAATATTCGTGATTGAAAGGAATTTTGATGTCTCAATTTGACGTTGTGGTAATTGGTGCTGGTCCTGGTGGCTATGTTGCTGCTATTCGTGCTGCTGAGCTGGGTTTTAAAACAGCTTGTATTGATGCTGGCTTAAATAAAAAGGGTGATGGCCCTGCATTGGGCGGCACATGTCTGAATGTAGGTTGTATTCCTTCCAAAGCTTTGTTGCAAACTAGCGAAAATTATCATGCAGCGCAAACTGAATTTGCTGAACATGGTATTGATGTTCAGGTTAAAGGCTTTGATGCCAAGAAGATGATTGAACGTAAAGATGCCATTGTTAGTAAATTGACTAATGGTATTGGCTTTCTATTTAAAAAAGAAAAAGTAGAAAGTATTTTTGGTAAAGGTTCTCTGCAAGGTCAGGTTGATGGTCTGTGGCAGATTGAGGTGGATACTAATGGGTCGAAACAGCTGGTTACTGCCAAGCATGTGATAGTCGCTACTGGTTCGCTGCCACGTCCGCTACCTTTAACTGAAATTGATAATGTTAATGTGCTGGATAATGAAGGTGCTCTGAATCTTGAAGCTGTGCCAGCCAAACTGGGTATGATTGGTTCTGGTGTGATCGGTCTGGAAATGGGTTCTGTTTGGAACCGTCTAGGTGCAGAAGTTACTATTCTTGAAGCCATGCCTACTTTCCTAGCTGCTGCTGATCAGCAGGTAGCTAAGGAGGCATTTAAGGTTTTCACTAAAGAACAGGGTTTGAATATTCATCTTGGTGTAACGGTTAATGAAATTGTTAAAGGGGATAACAGTGTAACGGTTAAGTACACTGTTGCCGGTGAAGAAAAAACAGAAACTTTTGATAAGCTGGTTATAGCAATTGGCCGTATTCCTAATACTAATGGTCTGAATGCCGAAGGTGTTGGCCTGCAAAAAGATGAGCGCGGTTTTATCGTAGTTGATGATGAATGCCGTACCAGTCTGCCAAATGTTTGGGCAATTGGCGATGTGGTTCGGGGGCCGATGCTGGCACATAAAGCTTCTGCTGAGGGTGTGGCTGTGGCTGAGAGTATTGCAGGACAGAAACCTTTTGTGGATATGAATACCATTCCGGCAGTAATGTATACTCATCCGGAAATTGCGTGGGTAGGACAGACTGAGGAGCAGTTAAAAGCTGCTGGTGTGAAGTATAAGAAAGGTCAATCCAGCTTTGCTGCTAATGGTCGTGCTCTTGGTATGGGGCAGGCAAAAGGATTTGTTAAGGTTCTGGCAGACGCGGATACAGATCGTGTTTTAGGTGTACATATCATCGGGCCAGTGGCTTCTGAGTTGATTGCTGAAGCTGTGATGGCTATGGATTTTAAAGCATCTAGTGAAGACATTACTCGTATTGTTCATGCTCATCCGACATTATCTGAAGCAATGCATGAGGCAGCTTCTTCTGTTAAATAAAGCTGTTTGTTAAATGAGTTTAACCCGTATCCTGAAGATACGGGTTTTTTATATATTAGTATGTTTGCATATATGTGTTTGTATATTAAAGCTTTTATGTGGCATTTTGTTTTTATTTAGGGTAGTATATGTTAATTTTGTGTTCTTTCATGTAATAAATACGTCAGAGAAATCTATGCCTACCAATTACTGTGCTTTTCATGTAGATGAACCGTTTAATGAATTTGTTGCTGATGCATTAACTCGGAAAGATTATTTTTATTATAATCAGTTGAGAAGCTGGAAAATTCAGAATGCACTTTTTCCATTTAATGATGTTCATGATAAAAGGTATGATGTTCGTGATGGTAGTGATTGGGAAAATGTTTTAAAACCACGCATTCATAAGCGTTTAAATGATGCTGATAATTTAATATTAATTTTGAGTGAGAATACTATTCAATCGCGAAGTTTGAAAGAGGAGATTGAATTTGGTATTGAATATCTTAAGTTACCAGTGATTGTGATTTATGCTGAATTGCGTCAAAAAAATGATATGCTGATTAATGGAAAAAACAATATAAATTTTAAGTTACATCACTTCTGGAATAAATTACCCATATTCAAAAATTTAAAATCGCAGGTTCCGGTTTTGCATGTGCCATACAATAAAGAAATGGTTGCCAAGGCGCTGAAAAAGAATAATTTTGTCAAAGGTAACGATTTCAAACCAAATAATTATATGTTGACGGCTTGATTGTATTTGGCTTTATCAGTAAATATGATGTTATCTGATATAGATAATGGAAATGTTTACTCATATTTGTTTTAAGCTTTTAAGGAAATTTTCGTGGCTGAAAAGGGCATTTGCCCAGATTAAGCGCGTTGAATTTTATTCTTCCCATTGCCTTTTTACTTTATCAAGTGCTCTACGGTCGCGTTTGGTGGGTCTGCCATCAGGATAGGCAGCACTTATCTGGCTGGCCTGATTGAGGGCTTTCATTTGTTCCCGTTTGGCAGCAATGCTGCTGTCTTCACTATAAAGTAAGCGCGCTTCCGGTGCCGGGCGGCGCATTTGATTAAGTTGCTGTACCTGAATTTTGTAGGGCAGGGAGTTGAGCGTTAAATCAATAATGTCGCCAATCTGGATATTTTTGCTGTTTTTGACTTTGGCTCCATTGACCTGAACGCGTCCTAATTCGATATGTTTTTGCGCCAAAGCGCGGGTTTTGAAAAATCGTGCGGCCCATAGCCATTTATCCAGTCGCATACTCGTGGTGTTGATATTGCTGTTTTTACTCATTAATTTATGCTCATCCTAATGGTTGCTTAGATTTATCTTAAATGCTTATAAATGGTAAGCTAAATTATTTTGCAAATTTAAGGCAGAAATTTGCGCTTGTTGCCCTGCTTTAATTCGGTTTTACGGTTGTGCTTTCTGGTATGTCGAAAATTTGCCGCAGATAAGCCAGAAATGTGTTGTTGTCTGTCATGGTTTTACCGGGAGAATCAGATATTTTGGCTACAGACTGCCCGTTGCATTCGACCAGTTTTAATACGATATTCAAGGGAGTTAAGCCCATATCACAAGTAAAATTGGTGCCAATTCCGAAACTGGTTTTGAATCGGCTGTTAAAGTGGATATATAGGTCCCATGCACGTTGTAAGTCCAGTCCGTCACTGAAAGTCAGCATTTTGGTACGAGAGTCTATTTTAAGTTTTTGATAATGGGTATATGCTTTCTCTCCCCATATATAGGGATCCCCACTGTCGTGGCGCAGTCCGTCAAACAATTTGGCGAAATATAGGTCGAAATCGCGCAGGAAAGCATCCATGCCGACTACATCAGTTAAGGCTATGCCTAAATCGCCACGATATTCATGTACCCATGCCTCCAATGCTGCTTTCTGAAAATCACGTAAGCGCACGTCTAAGGCTTGAAAAGCCTGTAAGAATTCATGTGCCATTGTACCAATGGGAGTCAGTCCGAGTTCTTTGGCTATATGAACGTTACTGGTTCCGCGAAAAACGCTGGGGGCAGCTTGATGAAGAGTTTTTACGACATGTTTTTGCCATGAATAACGATATCGGCGTCGGGTACCAAAATCGGAAACGATGAATGGTGAGCTATAACGTTGTTGTTCTGATGCGTATCGGTGTATTAATTCGGCTTTCGCTTGTAAGCGGCGTTCGCCTTCGGCTAGTATCTCGGGGGTTTCCAGTCGATGAAAATACAGTTCGTTGACAATTGAAAGAACGAATATTTCAAAAAACATTGCCTGTATGATGGGGCCTTCGATACGAATATTCAGGTACTGGTTGTTGTCTACGGATGTTCTGATGAAGCGGCGTTTCAGCTGGAACAGTTCCATGTAATCGACAAAGTCACTTTTAATGAAGCGTAAGCTGCGCAAGTATTGCAATTCGTCTGCGGTGAATCTCATTTGGCAAAGACGATCCAGTTCCCAGTCGAGTTCTGCCAGAATATCGCCCAGCGGATATTCAGTCTCATTGTTATTACGGCAGCGAAATTCATAGACACCAGTTGCCTGTGGAAATTGATGTAGGACAACTTGAAGCATGGTGAATTTGTATAAATCTGTATCCAATAGTGACTGAATAATCGGCGGACGGTTGGTATCTATGGCCATATCGCAGGTTTAACTCTTAAGTGAAGTGATAATGCTATTCCAGAAAATATATCTTCAGACTTCTGGTATAGGCTAGCAGTTTACTTTTTTTATCCGGCTATTTATTGCTCAGGCATCTGTAAGTGTGCACGTGCAAAAGCAATAGGTTTATCTGGCTGGTTTTGCCACATTGTGACGGTAAGGTGTGAAATGCGCTTGCCGGCATGGAGAATCTGACATTGGGCATAACTATCGAGTGCCTTGCCACTGAGTAAATAATCTGTTGTGTAGTCGATTATTCGGGCCGGTTCAGCAAGGTTTTGCTGTTCTTGCAAATATAAATTGATACAGCTTTGTAAAAAGCCGCCAATCAGGCCACCATGAAGTGCAGGCAGAAAAATATTTCCAATGTTTTGTTGGGCAAAAGGTAAGCAGTAGAGCCGGTTGTTCTGGCTGTCTGTGCCGATTTTCAGATTAATTGCGGCACTATAGGGCATAGATTGATAAGCCTTGCTGGTTAATTGTTCATCCAGCTGGAAAATGGTTGGATTCATTTGGCCTGCTCCTGTTGCAGGTATTTCTGCAATGCTTGCTTTTCTGTTTCAGATAACGGGGTATGGATAAAGGTAGCCATACCCAGAGCAAAGGGCTGATTTTCATCTTCCTGAAAACAATGGCTGCGGATAAATGCAATCTGCCCTTCATGTTTGTAACAATGCGCACGAACATGAATGGATTGATGGGCTGTGGGCTGTTTTAAATAATCTATGCGCATATCCAGTGTGGCAGTGGTTTCAAACTGCTGAAATAATGCGGCTAGTGAGCAGGCAGAAGCCATATCAACGAGCGTAGTGATTACACCGCCATGAATATTGCCACTATCAGTATTTTCAAGCAGCTCATCGCGCCAGTTAATAGAGATAACAGGTTCATTGGTACTACAATCTCCATAAATTTTTAGCCAGCGACAATGCGGTAGATTCAGATAATGATTAAAGAGGGCTTTAAATAATTCGGGCTGGGCAGGCATGAGGACATCCTGATGTAAATAGTAATTGTTATATTAGGGTTTTTCACGGTGCTTGTCACTACGAAGCTGGATTATTAACTGCGGTTAAGTCGTCCTTAGTTTCTATACCGGCAGTTTGAATAGCAATCCGGTCTTCGGTACTGTGCTGGGTAATGTAGATCAATCCTTCTTTAGCCAGCTCCAGCAATGCGATAAAAGTAGTAACAACCAGTGCCAGACCGTCGTTACGGCCAAAAAGTTCAGTAAAGTAACAGTGCTGATGGGTTTGCAGATGGCGTAAAACAGCAGTCATCTGTGCGCGTACTGATATGGTTTCTTTGACGACATTATGGCTGCGGTTGTGCTGCGAACGTGCCAGAATTGTTAGCCATGCACGAGTTAAATCAGCTATCTGTACTTGTGGTGGCTGGGTTACGGCAACCAGTTCTACGGGTAGCCAAGCCCAGGCAAAATCACGTCCGGCACGGGGTAAAGTGTCTAGTTCGGTAGCCGCTAGTTTCATCTGCTCATAGGCAAGCAGGCGGCGTACCAGTTCGGCACGCGGATCGGCTACTTCTTCCTCGCTGGCGGGTGGTGTAGGTAGGAGTAAACGGGTTTTAATTTCAATCAGTACTGCTGCCATCAACAGGTATTCGGCTGTTAAGTCCAGCTCATGCTGTTGCATTTGATGAATATAGGACAGATACTGCTCTGTTACAGTGAGCATAGGAATATCCAGTACATCAATATTCTGTTTGCGAATCAGGTACAGTAATAAATCCAATGGACCTTCAAAGCTCTGTAAAACGACTTGCAGTGCATCTGGTGGAATGAATAAGTCTCGCGGAATTTCAGTGACAGGCTGTCCGAAAAGAACAGCAACAGTTTTTTCTTCAGTATTTACTGTACTCATACCCGTATTCAATCTCTGCACAGGTGTTCCAGACATGCCTGTGCACAACGCAAGCCAAAGCTGGCTGTGACAACCATGGCTGCACCATATCCAGCACAGGAAAGGCCTTGAGGAGCAGCTTGTTCGGTATGGCAAATACCAGTTTGCGGTGGTGTAATATTTTCACGAGAATAGATACAGGGTATGTGCATTTTATCAGTAGGCTGACGACTGAATCCATGCTGTCTGCGTAATGTATAACGCATATTGGCCAGCATGCGGTCATTGGTTACTTGGCTTAAATCGGCACATTGAATCAATGCGGCATTTTTTTGTCCGCCAGCACCTCCTGAAACAATAAATGGTTGTTGCTGGGCGATAAAGAATGCAGCCATGGCTGCTTTTACGCGTACCTGATCGATGGCATCAATCACAAAATCAAAGCGCTGGCTGAATATCTGGCTGAGATTCTCTGTATCTACAAAATCTTCTATACAGTTTACCTGACACTCAGGATTAATGTCTGCAATACGCTCTGCCAGCGCTTCGACTTTGGGCTTGCCAATCAGGCTGATTAAAGCTGGCAGCTGGCGGTTGATATTCGATTCTGCCACATTATCCAGATCAATCAATGTCAGTGCACCGATGCCACTGCGTGCCAGCGCTTCTATTGCCCATGAACCGACGCCACCTACGCCGACTACACAGACGTGTGCTGAAGCAAAACGTTGTAGGCAGTCCTCGCCGTACAATCTTGCGATGCCGCCGAAACGACGGTGATAATTTGCTGAGGAATGGAATATCTGCGACACGTAATAAAATCCAGAAAGCTGTTTTAAGCAGGTAGTGGTATTATACTGTATCTGCTAAATGATTCGAATTGTTAAAAAGATAAGGAGAGTTCCATGTATAAACATTTACTGGTGGCAGTAGATGGCAGCCATACTTCGGAAAATGCTTTAGCTCATGCTATTGGTCTGGCCAAGGTTGAAGATGCAGAATTAACTGTTGTCAATGTGGCCAATCCGACTGAATATATGGCTCTGGCTCCTGAGTTTCTGCAACATGAAAGCTATGAAGCTGCTGCCTTATCAGAAGGTAATACGGTACTGGATGCTGCGGTGGAAAAAGCCAAAGCGGCCTTGCCGGCGGACAAAGTGCATCGTCACTTGTTGATTGCCAACAAGGGAGCAAAGGAAATGGCGCAAATGTTGGTTGATTATGCTGATGGTAATGGCAGTGATTTGATTATTCTGGGTACGCACGGTCGTAGCGGTTTGATGCATTTACTAATGGGTAGTTTTGCTGAAACTGTTATGCGTGAGACAAATCTGCCACTATTAGTTATTCGCAGTACAGCTGCAGATGAAGGTTAAACAGACCAATAAACCTGAAAGAGTAAATTGCTAGTAGTTAAAATTTTGGGCATTACCACAGGTTTTATATAGATAAAAGCTGAATCTGCATTTAAGCAGATTCAGCTTTTTAACTGATATTACCTTAGATATTGAACTGGTTATTCAATAAAACTGTACTTATGTTTTAATAAAGATGCAGTTATTTTGCCGGATGCACTGGCGGGTTAACGGATATATTTTTTGTGAATCTCTTTGAATTGTGGGTTGTTGGCACTACCCAGCCATTCAAAGGCAATCATCTCACGACTAACGATTTGACAGCCGCTTGCCTGCATACGTGCCAGACCCAGTTCAACATCACGTTGCCGGCGTGAGCTGACTGCATCTGCAACCACAAAAACTTCGTAACCATGTGCGCGCAAGTCTAAAGCAGTCTGTAGTACACAGATATGGGCTTCTATACCAGAAATAATAATCTGGTTGGCTTGTTGCAGGTTATCTTTAGTCAACACTCCGGCGGAGAACACTGAAAAACTCTGTTTTTGTACGATTTTGGCTTGTGGTGCAGCGGTCATGATTTCTTCATGGGTTGCGCCGATTTTGTCAACACAGTGTTCGCTGATTAGGGTGGGAATGGCCATATCATGTGCCAATCCTGCCAGCCATATATTATTGGCCAGCACTTCATCTGTATTATTCAAGGCGGGTAACAGGCGTGTCTGTAAATCAATCATTAATACTGCGGAGCGTTTACTGTCTATTAACATAGTTTGCTTTCACCAATGGTTGGGTAATCTGCATGTCAATTATGCTTTATTTATATGGAGCTGAGTTTGGCTGAAGTTAACTCAGGCAGGCATATTAGCGTGCTGGCACTGTGCCCATGCGTTCTGTCAGTGTGGTACGGGATTCACCAAAAAGATTGGCATAGTAAGTGGCATTTGCCATTACGTTTTTGACATAGGTACGGGTCTCATCAAAGGGAATGGTTTCGGCGTAAATTGCGCCTTCCAGCGGAATATTTGCTTGCCAGCGCCGAGCCCGACCCGGGCCAGCATTGTAGCCGGCGGTAGCCAGCACTTCATCAGCAAACTGGTTGCGTACATTGCTCATATACCATGTACCCATGCGAATGTTGCCGCGCATGGTATACAGTTCGCTGCTATCCATGCCCAGTCGTTTTGCTATATCACGGGCTGTAGCGGGCATAACCTGCATCAGGCCGGTAGCACCCACACTTGAACGGGCGCCTATCATGAAGCGGCTTTCTTGCCGGATTAAACCATAAACCCATGCCGGATCGATGCCAGCTTGCTGAGCATAAGGGACTGTCAGTTCTCGGAATGGAGCAGGATAGCGTAATTCATAGTTCAATTGGCCATCGGCTTTGTCTGCGCTATAAATACTCATTTCATAAAAACCAGTATTTTCAGCCAGTGTTGAGGCGGCAATTTGTGTTTCATCATTGTAGTTGCGTGTGGCATAGCGCCATTCCTGTTGTGCCTGACGACGCATTGGCCAGTTGTTTTCTGACTGTGCGGTTTTAAACAAGGTTAGGGCGCGATGGATATTGCCATCTGCTGCTATTTTGCTTTGAACCTGATGACTGCTTTTAGCTACAGTACTTTGGGTATTTGCTTTTCTACCTAAGGCTTCTGTTGCCAGCAGGGAATAAAAGTTGCGTCCGCGTTGTGCTGTCTGTTCGAATATCTCTTGTGCCTGGCTGTTTTGTCCTAATGCACGATAACTGCGTGCTAGCCAGTATTGCCACGTAACCTGTTGTTGGAGTGCTTGTGGCATACTAAGGATAATGTTGTTCAGTTTTTGCCAGCGTTGTAAACGTAGTGCGGAACGGGCATACCATTCCCACATATCATTACTCATTTGTGACGGATCGGCACGATCAAAATAGTTCAGTGCGTTACTGGCATTTTGGTTATAAGCCTGAGCCAGCCCCAGTTGCGCCCAGCCGAAACCGGTTTGCTCTTTGGTCAAGCTGGCTGATAACTGTTGTAAGGTGATTGCTGCGCTTACTTTACTGCGATTTTCTTTGTTAATTACCTGATAGAGCAGTGCTTCCTGTGCACCCTGACTGCCACCTGTTCTGCTGCTGAGTGGATCGGGCAAGGGACTGCCCAATGCCTGCGCCAGATTACGGGCATTGGTAATTTGATTCAGTGCCAATAGATATCGTACTCGGCGCCAGCCAGCCTGTGTACTGATTTGCTGACGAGCAGCCGCCTGTTCCAGCCAGCGGTTGCACCCTTGTGGTAGATTACCTGTTTCTGTGCTCAGGCTGGCAAGTAAATCCGCATCATTCTCTATTCCAGCCAATGCAGCGTAGCAGCGTGTTTCCTGTTCGCGAAAGTTTTTATCCAGTTGCGTATATTGCTGCTGAAATATATTCCAGTTCTCGCGTTTTCCTAATTGCTGTAACCAGATGTTGCGCAGACTGTTGCTCATGGCACTGGCTGGCTGCCGCGCCAGAAATTGTGCTGGCAAAACGTCATCACCGTTTTTCGCCGCTTTAAGCGCATTCTGATACTGCTGGAAGCTACCGATGATTTTATCCGGTGTTTCTATAGCCTGAGTGCCCGGGAGAATGGCATTACCTGTATTCTTGTTAATTGGCTGAAGAACCACTTCATGCTGATTACTGCATGCAGCCATCAGAAGTAGGGTGCCTGAAATCAGATAGTGCGGTTGAACGGACAATTTTGATTTCAGAGTCATTAAGTGCTTAATCAATTTTTTTCCTTCAATTTTTCTCATAATATAATTTATTTTTTCCAATAGGCTGGTGTAAAGAGGATAAAAACAGTAAAAATTTCCAGACGCCCAAGCAGCATGATGACGATGCATAACCATTTTTGTATATCTGAAAGAAAAGCAAAACTGTTTGCTGGTCCAACTGCACCCAACCCGGGACCTGCATTGGTAATACAGCTGATCGCCGCTGTAAGTGCAGACAGAAAATCCAGTCCGCTGATCATCAGGGCAAAGCTGAATAAAATGATGGTAATCACGTATACAAAAACAAAGGCCATTACCGTCAGCGCCCGCCTATCGGGAATATTGCTGCCATTGATTTTTACCATGCTGACTGCATTGGGGTGCAACATCAGCAACATTTCACGCAGGCTGAATTTAAACAGCACAATAGCGCGTACAGTTTTGATACCGCCACCGGCAGAGCCCCCGTTTGCAAGAATGTTAGACAGAAAAAACATCCATAGTGAGGCTATTAAAGGCCATTTGGCAAAATCGGTATTAGAATAACCATTGGCTAGCCCGATTGATATCAGATTAAAACTGGTGTAGCGGAATGCTTCGGCAAACGAATAAAAGCTGTGCCACCACAGATACAGGCTGATGCCAAGAATACTGAAAAACAGTACGCACATCAATACTCTTACTTCTTCGTCGCGCCAGTAATAGCGCAATGATCTTTTTTGTAAGGCATTAAAGTGATTAGTGAAATTGATTGCCCCCAGAAGTGTGGCCATGCTGAGAATAATCTCAATCGGAATGGAATTAAAATAGGATATGCTATTGTCGTGAGTGGAAAAGCCGCCGAGTGAAAAAGCGGCCATTGCATGACAAACTGCATCAAACCAGCTCATGCCGGCCAGACGTAACGCCAGAAGTGTAATGATGGTAAAGAGTACATAAACACTCCATAGGCGTTTGGCTGTCTCTGAAATACGGGGAGCCATTTTACTGTCTTTATTTACCCCCGGTATTTCGGCTTTGAATAATTGCGTTCCACCCACACCCAGCATCGGCATTACCGCCACTGCCAGTACAATAATACCCATACCACCCAACCAGTTGAGCATATGGCGCCAAAAGTTTAATGACGGTGCCAGCGTATCCAGACTGGTGAGAATAGTCGCCCCGGTAGTTGTCAGGCCGGAAATGGCTTCAAAATAAGCATTGGTAAAGCCCAGCCCGGGCAAGTAAATGTAAAATGGCAGACTGGCTATCAGGGCAAAGCCAATCCACAACATGAATACCAGTGTGTAGCCATCACGCGGACGCAGTTCACGGTTATAACGCATAGTTAGTAACCAGGTTACTGCGCATACGCTCATGCTGATACCTGCTGTAAAGGCAAAAGCGGGGAATACATGATCCATGTACAGTAAGGAAACAATGGCTGGTGCTAGCAGCAATAAGGAAAACAAAAAACCGGTTTTAGCCACAATATGCGCTGTCGGCGCGATTTTGTTGATAAAACTTGATTCTTTGTGGTGCAAGACAAAATGGTTGGTAAAGCGGCTCATAAGAATGCTGCCTCAGGCAAAAAAGCCCAGTTTGACCTGAATCATTTTTTCCAAATCCTGTACAGCCTTGCGTCGAGCCACAAAAAATATAACATGGTCTCCATCTTCAAGAACTGTATCATGATGATACATAATAATTTTTTCCTTGCGCACTACTGCACCGAAATAACAGCCACTCGGCAAACGTAACTGCGACATGGTTCTACCTATTAGTTTGGAGGTATGACGGTCACCATGCAGCACTACTTCAATCGCTTCTGCTGAACCACGGCGCAAAGGATATACCGCCATAATATCGCCCAGATGCACATGCGTCAAAATTGAGCCAATTGTTATCAGATGCGGAGATATCACAATATCAATGGCACTTCCTTGCAATAAGTCAACGTAACTTGAGCGATTAATAATTGCCATTACTCGTTTGGCACCAAGATTTTTAGCCAGCATTGCCGACATGATATTATTTTCATCATCATTGGTAAGTGCACAAAAAACATCAATCTCATCAATATATTCGCTTTCTAGCAGGCTCTCATCCGATGCATTTCCCATTAGTACAAGTGTATTGTTGAGGTTTTCTGCCAGCCATTCTGCCCGGTTTTGTCTGCGCTCAATAATTTTGATATCCAGACTAGTTTCCAGTTGTCTGGCCACCCGATAGCCGATATTGCCACCGCCGGCAATCATAATCCGGCGGGTACGTTTGTTAATCGGCCGCAGCTCGCGCATGATATTTTCAAGATATGCCGTGGGTGTCAGAACAAAAACTTCATCATCTACCTGTAATATGGTACTGCCTGTTGGCACGAGTAGGCGATTATTGCGGTAAATGGCACAGATCTGGCAATCCACGCCTTCATCCAGATGCTGCTTCAGTGCGCTGATGGGCTTATTAATCAGCATGCCTCCATTCTGGGCACGAATGACCAGCAAACGGATTTTATCCTGAGCAAACCGCAGGATTTGCAGGGCACTTGAGTGCAGCAATAGATTGGCAATTTGCTCGGTTACCAGCTGTTCTGGGCTGATTGCCTCGGTAATATTGAATAAGTCCAGACTGGTTTTGTAATTGTTGCTACCGGTTTCAAATTCAACAAAATCACTGTAGCGTACCCGGGCAATGCGGTTGGGGGTATTGAATAGCTCATAAGCAATTCTGCAGGCCGCCATATTGGTTTCATCGCTCTGGGTTAAAGCCAGAATCATATCCGCATCCTGAGCACCGGCGGCAGACAATACAGAAGGCCATGCACCATTACCTACGATAGTTTGCACATCCAGACGCTGATTGATTTTTTGCAGGGCGTTCTCATTGATATCAATAATGGTAACATCATTATTGTTCATTCTGGCTAAATTACTGGCGATGGTCGAACCTACCTGTCCACAGCCAAGAATCAATATTTTCACGTTATTTATATGACCTTAGTGGTAATCATCAGCATTGTAGCCTTTGTATTCTCGGGTGCAAATATTGGTGCAAAACTGCTACACAGCTGTAAACTGACTCTCTTATGGGATATGTCATTGATATGCCCGCTCTGGTTGGTGCTAGATAATTTAAATATTTGAAATTTATTAGGATTTTAAAAAGTGTGTGCCATGTTGATGTGACAGGGAAGAATACATACTTTCTAAAATATTCAGCTTTGTTAATAATTGTGTGTATTAATTAAATTAATACAATATAATAAAATAGCGTTTTACATGTATAACTGAATGTAAAACAATAAGAAGTTATAATTTTTCAACCAGTTACTTACTAATGGATAAATTATGTATTCAATCAGGTGGCAACCTAAATTAATTACTCTGGCGGCAGTTTTTATGGGATTGGGCGGTTGTGCTCAGGTAGCCGATGTCATGGGGTATGATACACAGACACTAAATGCCAGCGCGGCTAAAAGCTACAGCCAAATGATGGGTCAAGCAAAGTCTGAAGGGGTAATTGAAACTAATACACCTGTGGCCAGACGTGTACGTGCCGTATTTCAGCGTCTGGTACCGTATGCCAATGCTGCCAATCAGACAGGTGTGCCATTTGACTGGCAGCTTAATGTTATTCGCAGTGATGAGCCCAATGCTTTTGCCATGCCGGGGGGCAAGATGGTAGTTTATACCGGTATTGTAAAACGTCTGAATCTTAGTGATGATGAAATTGCAGCGATTGTTGGTCATGAAATGACTCATGCTTTGCAGGAACACAGTAAAAAAGCGGCAGGACAGCAAATTCTCACCAGTACAGCCCTTGAAATAGGTAGTACTGCATTACAGTCGAAAACAGGTGTCAGTGCTGACCGAGCTGGCCTTTATAAAGATATACTAAATCAGTATGGTCTGACCCTGCCTTTTTCACGTCATCAGGAAAATCAGGCTGATGCCGGCGGCTTGCAATTAATGGCTCAGGCAGGTTATGACCCGCATGCAGCTGTTACAGTATGGGAAAAAATGAATAAAGTTTTTGGCAAGAATAGTTCTACGAGCCTTTTATCTACCCATCCAAGTAACGATGCGCGCATTACGGCATTGAAAAAAATGTTGCCTGAAGTACTACCTGTTTATGAGCAGGCCAGACAAAACAATATTACACGGCAAAAAACAAATGTCAGAGAAAGATCTTCAGGAGCCAATAATGTTCGCAAGAATACTGGCAAAAAGAAAAATCGTTCCTGAAACTGACTGAAATCAGTGAAATAAACGGAATCAGTAGCATTTTATGCAACTGGTCATTCTAAAGCTTAATTCTGCATGTTAAATTCAGTTGGACGATAATTGTATGGCAGCCTGAAACAGGCTGCTTTTATTTTAATTTTTACATTTTCTGATGTTCACTACATCTGACTACAAATTATTTCAATCGACCATGTTTTCGGTTATCATTCATACTATTGCATTAAAACTGCATAATAAAATGACAAGAAAAATTTAAAAACCATTACATTAAGGACGTCCAAGATGTTAGAAGCCTATCGTACAGCCGCCATTGAACGTGAAGCGCTGGGTATTCCACCTTTGCCATTGACAGCAAAGCAAACAGAGGAATTAATTGAATTGCTAAAGAATCCTCCTAAAGGGGAGGAAACATTTCTTGTTGATTTACTGTCGCATCGTGTGCCACCAGGCGTAGATGATGCTTCTAAGGTCAAAGCATCTTTTTTGGGTGCCATTGCTGAAAAAACTGTTAGCAGTCCTTTAATTACCCCCACATTTGCAGTGGAACTGCTTGGTACGATGTTGGGAGGCTACAACGTTCAGCCACTTATAGAATTTCTGGACAATGAGGAGCTGGCTGCTACCGCTGCCAATGCCTTAAAACATACTTTGCTGATGTTTGATGCTTTTCATGATGTAGAAGAAAAAATGCGTGCCGGTAATCAATATGCGCGCGAAGTGATTGAATCCTGGGCTAATGCAGAATGGTTTACCGCACGTGAAAAAGTACCGGAAAAGATTACCGTTACTGTATTTAAGGTGGCGGGTGAAACCAATACTGATGACTTATCACCAGCACCAGATGCATGGAGCCGCCCGGATATTCCTTTACATGCATTGGCTATGCTTAAAAATCCGCGTGAAGGTATTCAGCCGGATAAACCGGGCGAAGTAGGTCCAATTAAACAATTGGCTGAACTGAAAGCCAAAGGCAATTTGGTAGCGTATGTAGGTGATGTAGTTGGTACCGGTTCTTCACGTAAATCGGCTACCAATTCGGTAATCTGGCATACTGGGCATGATATTCCTTATGTACCGAATAAACGCTTTGGTGGTGTTTGTCTGGGTGGCAAAATCGCGCCGATCTTTTTTAATACTCAGGAAGATTCAGGAGCGTTACCCATTGAGGTTGATGTCTCTAAACTGGAAATGGGTGATGTCGTTGATATTTTGCCATATGAAGGCAAAATTATTAAAAATGGCGCAACTGTTGCCGAATTTGAACTGAAATCTCAGGTTATTCTTGATGAAGTTCAGGCAGGGGGGCGTATTAATCTGATTATTGGTCGCGGCCTGACTGCGAAAGCACGCGAAGCACTGAATCTGGGACATTCAGAAGTTTTCCGCTTACCACAGGCTCCTGCGTCGAGCACTGCCGGTTTTACACTGGCGCAAAAAATGGTTGGTCGCGCCTGCGGTTTGCCGGAAGGACAAGGTATTCGGCCGGGTACTTATTGTGAACCCCGTATGACTACAGTCGGTTCTCAGGATACGACAGGACCGATGACTCGGGATGAACTGAAAGATCTTGCCTGTCTGGGTTTCAGTGCTGATCTGGTGATGCAGTCTTTCTGCCATACGGCAGCCTATCCGAAACCAGTGGACGTAAAAACCCATAAGGAATTGCCGCTGTTTATGTCTTCACGTGGTGGTGTTTCTCTGCGTCCGGGCGACGGTATTATTCACTCGTGGCTCAATCGCATGCTGTTACCGGATATGGTGGGTACAGGCGGTGATTCGCACACCCGTTTCCCGCTGGGTATTTCATTTCCAGCCGGTTCAGGTCTGGTGGCTTTTGCTGCTGCTACTGGTGTAATGCCGCTGGATATGCCTGAATCTGTATTGGTACGCTTTTCCGGTACCATGCAGCCGGGTATTACTTTGCGTGATCTGGTTAATGCCATTCCCTTGCAGGCCATTAAGGAAGGCCTGCTGACTGTGGCCAAAGCTGGCAAAAAAAATATTTTCTCTGGCCGTATTCTGGAAATCGAAGGTTTGCCGGATTTGAAAGTAGAGCAGGCTTTCGAGTTGACTGATGCGTCTGCTGAACGTTCCGCTGCTGGCTGTACTGTGAAGCTGCATAAAGAACCAATTGAAGAATACCTGAAATCCAATATTGTGTTGTTGAAAAATATGATTGCAGATGGCTATCAGGATGCCCGTACCCTGAAACGCCGTATTCAGAAAATGGAACAATGGCTTGCTGAACCAAAATTGCTTGAGGCTGATGACGATGCCGAATACGCTGCCATAATTGATATCAATATGGACGAAATCAAAGAGCCTATTCTGGCCTGCCCGAACGACCCTGATGATGTGAAAATCTTGTCTGATGTTGCCGGTACGCATATTGATGAAGTATTCATCGGATCCTGTATGACTAATATTGGTCATTATCGCGCTGCTTCTGCCTTGCTTGATGGTAAAAGCGATTTACCAGTGCGCCTGTGGGTAGCACCACCAACTAAAATGGATGCTAAAGAACTTTCGGATGAAGGCTATTACAGTATTCTTGGACGCGCAGGTGCGCGGATGGAAATGCCGGGCTGTTCTTTATGTATGGGCAATCAGGCACAGGCGCGTGAAGGCTCAACTGTGGTGTCTACTTCCACCCGTAATTTCCCAAACCGTTTGGGCAAAAATACTAATGTATATTTGAGCTCAGCTGAACTGGCGGCAATTTGTTCCAAGCTGGGACATATTCCCAGCATTGAGGAGTATCGCGAAAATATTGCCATTATCAATGATAAAGGTATTGAAATTTATCGCTATATGAACTTCAATGAAATTCAGGATTATGTAGATGTGGCCGCCAAAGTTAACGTTTAGAGCAAGACATTTTTAGTATTATGATAGAAAGACTACCGGAAGGTAGTCTTTTTTGTATGAGTAGAATCTGATGATGCATATAATAGTCGGTATTAATAAATGCTTCTATCATTTTTTATAAAATTAAGTATTCGATTGTGTGAATAAATTTTCGTATTACTGCTATAATGAATCATGATTGTTGGTATTAATAACCTGAACTAAATTAGGTGTTTAAAACCAATTCCAAAACCTGTTCAAAGCCTTTATAAATATTAATTGTATTAACCTGCTGATAAATTATTTTGGTTAGTTCTGGTTTTAATCTATGATAATAAAGATTGCTTCTCATGACAAAGGATAGAAAATGAATATCGCCTCTAGCATCACTGATTTAATTGGTAATACGCCATTGGTGCAGCTTAATCGTTTGAGTGCCGGGTTGCCTGGTAAGCTGGTGGTTAAACTGGAATTTTTTAATCCAGGCAATAGTGTTAAAGACAGAATTGCTGCCAGCATGATAGATGCAGCGGAAAAGGCGGGTAAAATCCATTCTGGTACTGTTATTGTAGAACCAACTAGCGGTAATACTGGTATCGGGCTGGCTATGGTGTGTGCAGCCCGGGGATATAAACTGATTATCACCATGCCGGAAACGATGAGTAAGGAACGGCGCATGTTATTACGTGCATTTGGCGCTGAACTGGTTTTGACACCCGGTGCAGAAGGTATGGCTGGCGCCATCAGTCGTGCACAGGCTTTTGTGGATTCTGACCCACAGAAATATTTTATGCCGCAGCAGTTTGAAAATCCGGCTAACCCTGAAATTCATCGTGAAACTACTGCGCAGGAAATATGGCATGATACTGATGGTAAAGTTGATATTTTTGTCGCTGGGGTAGGCACAGGTGGTACGGTTACCGGAGTTGGTGAGGTGCTGAAGGAAAAGAAACCTGGGGTGCAGGTTTATGCCGTAGAACCTGAGGCTTCAGCAGTATTGTCTGGCGGATGTAAAGGACCGCATCCGATACAGGGTATTGGCGCAGGTTTTGTACCTAAAATTCTGAATACTCATGTTTATGATGGGATTATTCAGGTATCTAATGATGCAAGTTTTGATACAGCCCGTGCTATGGCATCCAAAGAGGGTATTTTGGTGGGTATTTCTTCTGGTGCGGCAGTTTGGGCGGGTTTGCAGTTGGCAGCAAAACCGGAAAATAAGGACAAATTGATTGTCGTTCTGATTCCTTCTTATGGTGAACGTTATCTCTCTACACCATTATTTGCTGATCTGGCGTAAATCCTACTTTTTACGATTAATACCGAATCAGTCAACTGGTTCGGTTTTTTCTTGCAGTCATAGCTGTGGTACAATTATTATGAATACATGTTCAGCCATACGCTCAAGCTAACTGGCTTTTATTTTGTTTTAAGCAATATACGTTGAGTAAACAAATGATGAAAAAAACATTAGTATTATGTGTCATAGCAGCCTTTTTAGGTGGTTGTTCATCTATGGATAAACCTTTATTGACTAGACATGGTAGTAAGCAAACAAAGCCGGTACAGGTTGTAAATGGGGCTGCGGCAAGTGCTGAATACCGTTTAGCCAGTAGCCACTGGTCTGATGTCGCTAAAATTCGTGATGAGGCTACCCGCTTAAGTTTTCAGGTTTCTCAGGGAAGTATTACTAAAGTTCAGGCTGCGCAGTTGCTGGATCAGTTTCGCATAGCTCAAGTAGGGCATAACGTAGTAGATGACGATGTGTATGCTATTTATTTGCGTAGTGCTGTAGAAAGCCAACAAGGTTCAATTGATACTGCTCAATCCAAGGCTTATATTCAGACAGCTCTGGCAGGCTGGCAGCAGCGCTGGCCGGTAATGAGTTCTAAACCGGCTAATCCTGCATTTACTAACTTCCTGCTGGAAGTGATGAATATGAAGCCGTTACAATGATTTTGTATATAGAAATACCCTGTCTGTTAAAGTTGACAGGGTATTTTTTGAATCAAATTCCTTTGTGTCTAAAATGGTTGACTGTTACTCACAGCTAAAAAACAGGCAACCTGTAACTGGTTGCCTGTTGTGAAATGCTGGTTAAACGATTTCAGCCTTTTCAATAACAACATTTTCAACCGGCACGTCCTGATGGCCGCCATGATTACCGGTTTTTACGCCTTTGATTTTATCAACTACATCCTGTCCTTCAACTACTTTACCGAATACAGCATAACCCCAGCCGTGTAAATCCGGTTTGGTGTGATTGAGAAAGTCGTTGTCTTTCACATTAATAAAAAACTGCGCACTGGCTGAATGAGGCTGCATGGTACGAGTCATGGCAATGGTATAGCGATCATTTTTCAGGCCATTATTGGCTTCGTTCTCAATTGGTTCATGTGTTGGTTTCTGTTGCATGTCTTTGTCAAAGCCACCGCCCTGAATCATGAAATTATCGATAACACGATGAAAAATTGTGCCATCATAAAAGCCCTCACGCACATAACGTTCGAAGTTTGCAGCTGTTTTCGGTGCTTTCTCATGGTCAAGTTCGATGCCGATAACGCCAAAATTGGTAGTTAATTTAATCATTGGTATCTCCTGATGGGAGTGAAACAAAAAAGATTGCAGTGTTAGCTGCAATAATTAGCTTGCATTATGCATAGCGGTAACATAGTCAACTTCTTCTTTACTGCCAAGCACAACGGCTATGCGTTGGTGTAAGCCTTCTGGCTGAATATCCAGAATGTTCTGCCGGGCATTGGTAGCGGCACCCTGTGCCTGTTCAATTAACAGACTCATCGGATTGGCTTCATACATTAAACGCAGCTTGCCCGGTTTATCGGGATTACGCTGATCCTGCGGATAGGTGAAAATACCGCCACGAATGAGAATACGATGCACCTCAGCTACCATAGAAGCTACCCAGCGCATATTATAGTCTTTACCACGACAGCCGATTTTGCCGGCCAGTAACTGGGCAATATAGTTTTGCATCGGAGGTTGCCAATGGCGCTGGTTGGACATATTGATGGCAAATTCAGCAGTGGCGGCAGGTATCTGTGGATTTTCCTGAGTGAGCTGAAACTGATTTTGCTCATTAAGGGTAAACATGGCGATGCCGTGCTTTAAAGTCAGTACCAGAATCGTTTGTGGACCATACAGAACATAGCCACTGGCCAGCTGCTGCCGGCCAGGCTGTAAAAAGCTTTCAGTAGTAAGTGTGCCATCTGGTTTGGCTAATATTGAAAAAATGGTGCCGATGGAAATATTGACATCAATATTGGAGCTACCATCCAGAGGGTCGAATAAAACCAGAAATTGCCCGTTGTCATTGGCTGTTACAAATGAGTCTTCTTCTTCGCTGGCAAGGCCGGCAATGGCCGGATTGGCTGATAAGGTATCAATCATAATCTGATTGGAAAGTACATCCAGTTTTTTCTGCTCTTCACCCTGAATGTTGCCTGTATGTGCACTGCCCAGAATGTTATCCAGCGCACCCAGACGGACTTCGCGGTTGATGTGCAGACATGCCTGACTGATGCTGATGATGACTTCAGGTAAAAATGGTGTGACAGTATACTTTTGTTGCTGTTGTTGCAGATAATCAGACAGTAAAACGGACATGCAAATACTCCCTTTTAAAATTGAGTACCATTATACAATAGCCTTGTCAGCCAGACTAAAGCACTGGTGCAGTCATCGGGCTGATCTGTGTTGGTTGTATGAATTTAATTAATCTCTGAATGCAAAACAAAATGTGCGCTGTCATCCTGAGCCAGTAGCCGAGTCATCGGCGGTAACGCTTCAGCCAGTAGCTGCGGTAAAGTGTAGGGCGGATTGATGATGAATATACCACTGCCGTGCATACCAAAGCCATCTGGGCGCGGTGCATGGACATAAAGTTCTGCCTGAACGAAATTATCTGGAACCAGTTTTTGCAGGTTTTGTGGCAGTTTTTGGCTTTCTGCGCGACTCAGACATGGATACCAGACCATATAGCAACCACTGGAAAATTTTTTCAGGGCAGCCTTAAGTGTATCCACTACCTGCTGATAATCTTGTTTTAATTCATAGGGTGGATCTATTAATACGACTGCGCGCCGGCTGGGAGGTGGCAGCATTGATAACAGACCTTTAAAACCATCGTCACAGAATACTTGTGCGCGATTAGGTTGTTTAATGTTGCGCATGTTATTACGTAATAACTCTGCATCGGCCGGATGTAATTCAAACAGTCGCAGGCGATCCTGCTCACGTGCCAGAGCCTGAGCCAGCCACGGGGAACCACAATAATGGTTTTCAGCGTCAGGCAGACAAGCTGTTACTGCATGACGAAAAGGTATCAGGCTGCTATCCAGATCTGTTGCAGCCAGAATACGGCTAATCCCTTCACGATATTCGCCTACTTTCTGGGCTTCATCGCTAATCAGGTTATACAGACCGGCTCCAGCATGAGTATCTATATAGCAATACGGCTTATCTTTCAGTTTGAAATATTCCAGTACTGCCATCAGGCAGTAATGTTTAAGGATGTCGGCGTGGTTACCGGCGTGAAATGCATGACGATAGCTGAGCATGAGTGAGTGGCTGCTGTAAGAAACTATGAACTGAAACTGTTATTGTACAGAATTTATGTGCACGGGCAAAAAAATCAATATCAATAGCAATTACTGAATCTGGTGCCAATTTTGTACAGAGAACAAGGCGTAAATGAGTTAAGATGTACTGAAATAAATACAATAGGAAAGATAAAGGCTATGAGTTACACGCTTTATATTGGTAATAAAAATTATTCTACTTGGTCTATGCGGCCGTGGCTGGTGATGAAGCATTTTCAAATTGACTTTACTGAACAACTAGTGCGTTTTGATGGCTTGGCTGCTGATTCAGTTTTTAAGCAAACCATATTGCCACTGAATCCCTATGGTACCGTGCCGGTTTTAACCGATGGCGATTTGGTGGTGAGCGATTCTCTGGCAATCTGTGAGTATCTGGCTGAACGCCATTCATCATTACCTTTATGGCCACAAGACTACAAAGCACGTGCCAGAGCCAGAAGTGTGGTAGCCAAAATGCATAATGGGTTTAATCATATACGCCGGCATTTTCCAATGAATATTGAGGCGGTGCTACCAGAGATTGGCCAGATTGTGCTGCGTGATTTTCCTGCCGTAAAACAGGAAATCGATTTTCTCGATCAGCATTTGTCGTCACTGCTTGCTGCATCGGCGGGAAAATACCTGTTTGGAGAGTTCAGTATTGCTGATGCCTTTTATGCCCCGATGTGTTTAAGGTTAAAAGGCTTCCAGATTCAGACTTCAGAAATATTGGCTAATTATATTAATACTCTATGTGCTACTGATGCTGTAGCAGCATGGATTGCTCAGGCACTTGAAGAAAAAGATTTCATTGCTATGGATGAACCTTATCGTATTGCACGCTGAAACATCATGTTCTGATAATAGTGAAGAGTGGTGCTGGTAGCCTGATTCAGCTCAGGCCACCAGCAGGAATTTTATCCATTCAGGCTGCTTTTAATTTCCAAAGCCAGTTGCGGATTCCACATGGCGCCGGTGGCACTCATTACCGCATCGGCTCCGACTAAGCGGTAAGCCTGATAATGTGCTGCACTACTTACTCCGCCAACACCAATAATCGCAAAATGATTATTCAGGCGTGTTCTTAATCTGGCCAGACGTTCTACCATTTCCAGCCCCGCCCAGCGAATGGCCTCACCGCAGACGCCACCAGTAGGACGATCAAGCCCCAGCGCAGGTTCACCATTTGCTGTAACTGGTCTGGCTGATAAGGTATTAATCGTACTATAACCATCAACAGTGCCATCCAGCCTACTTAAAAGCGGAAAGATAACATCGTCATCGGCAAAGTAGGCCAGTTTCAGAAACAGCGGCTTATCAGGTACAGCGTTTTTGATTTCTTTGGCTATCCGTTCTACTTTATCAAAATCAAAACACAATAATTTGTTTACGCCTTCGTTTGGACAGCTTAAATTGGCCTCCAAAATCGGTGCAGCAGTTTCGTCTACTAAGCGTGCAGCACAGGCATAATCTTTTTCTATGCTGGCTTCATTGCCGGCAGTACCCTGAAAGCTGCCAATAATATATTGCCCTTTTTGCGCAGCATTAACAGCTTCGGCCATATCGGGTTGCCAGATATCGGGATTAAATGAAGGGACGCCAAAAGAATTGGTGATAGACAATGGAGTTGTGTAGTTGGTATCGGCCAGCACTGTATCGGTATTGGCTGACAATCTACCTGTAGGATGAACAGAAAGCACATTGGGTAAAGGATGGCTGGCTTGAGCACGGGTGCGCACGGTTTTATAAACACACAAATCAAAACCATGATTGAATGCAGCTTTGACAAAGTTGGCATTCAGTAATGGTCCGGCAGGAATGCCAAAAGGCAGGTTAACTTGCAGATTGAGAAAGTTCTCAGTTTGCTTATTGTGCTCTATGGACGGTGCTGCACTACTAAAATCACCAAACGGGCCATGCTGATAGTTCTCTTCGTAGCTTAATGCAGGGTTGTAAAACGGAGTTAGGTTAGTTTGCATTATTATCCTGATAATCTGGTTTAATTTTTCTTTGTTTGATTATGTCCGTTAGGCTGTAATGTGTAGTAATCAGGTTGATTAGTTACATCTAGCTTTCTGTACATAATTCATTGGAGCATACACCATGTCTTCGGGCATAAAAAAAGCTACGGCAATATGTAGCTTTTGAATATTCTAAACAAAATAAATTTTAGCTGATGTGAAGTGTACACGACGTTTTAAAGCAAAATAATGATCTGGATTAACTTAGCTCAGATGTGCAGTTCGGGCAGCGCTTGGCCTCAAGCGGAATTTCGGTACAGCATTGTGGGCACTGTTTAGTCGTGGTTTTGGGCGGGGGATTTTTATGCAGCTTATTAATTGCTTTAACAACCATAAAAATGGCGAAGCCTACAATAATCAGGCTGATAACGGTGTTAATAAATAAGCCAATATTCAGGGTTACGGCTCCGGCAGCCTGTGCGGCACCAAGCGTTTCATAAGGGCCGGGCGATTTTGAACCATTGCGCAAAGTAAAAAACAGATTGGAAAAATCCACTCCGCCAATCAATAATCCGATTGGTGGCATAATGACATTGTCTACCAGTGATTTGACCATATTGGTAAATGCAGTACCTACTACCATACCGACAGCCAGATCAATTACATTGCCACGCAATAAAAAAGCTTTGAACTGTTCAAAAAATTTCATATCAGCCTCCTTGGCTGGCTTCAAATAAAATATCTAGTTTTTTCATGGTAGCGCGATTAAATAGGCAGGCAAACATGAGCAGAGTTATGTAATGTAAAAATAATAAAAGCTGCCTGAAAGAATATTCAGACAGCTTAAATGGATGTTATGCATCAGCTGTTATGCGTACTCACTAAATCTTCTGGTACACCCAAAGCATTAATACTGTAGCCACCATCAACATAGGTGATTTCGCCGGTGATGCCAGAAGCCAGATCTGACAATAGGAAGGCAGCGGTATTGCCGACCTCTTCGATGGTGATATTGCGGCGAATCGGATTTTGTGCTGAAACATGCGCCAGCAGACGGCTGAAATTAGCAATGCCTGAGGCAGCCAGTGTTTTAATCGGGCCGGCTGAGATGCCATTGCAGCGAATACCTTCCTGTCCCAGACAGGCCGCAGTAAAGCGAATACCGGCTTCAAGTGAAGCTTTGGCCATACCCATCACATTGTAATTAGGAATAGCGCGTACAGCCCCCAGATAGGTAAGTGCCAGAATAGAGCTGTTATGTCCGCTCATTAATGGTCGTGCAGCCTTAGCCAGTGCAGGCAGGCTATAAGCAGATACTTCGTGAGCTGTCATAAATGCTTCACGTGTGATGCTGTCCAGAAAATCCCCATTCAGAGCTTCTTTAGGAGCAAAAGCAATGGCGTGTACCAGTCCGTCTAGTTGTGACCAGCTTTGACCTAAATCAGCAAACAACTGGTTGATTTCTTCATCACTTTGTACATCACAACGATACACCAGTTCAGAACCAAGTTCGGCTGCCATTTTGCGAACCCGCTCTTCTAGCTTGTCCACTACATAGGTAAAGGCCAGTTCTGCCCCCTGTTCATGGCAGGCTTTGGCAATACCATAGGCAATAGAGCGTTCAGAAATCATACCAGTGATGAGGATTTTTTTGCCTTGCAAAAAGCCCATAATTATTATCCTTGAACGTGATTTGTGTTTAGCTTAAAGGGCGCATTATAACTAATATTTAATTTTACGCGAAATGCTTGGATAAAGTAAAAGCTTTAAAACCGGCCAGCTGAAAGATACTCAGCTGGCTGGTTTTCTGATAATTAAAATAATCAGCTGTATAATCCAGAGAGGTAATGATCGGCATCCAGTGCCGCCTGACACCCAGATGCTGCGCTGGTAATGGCTTGACGGTATATGTGGTCTTTAACATCACCGGCGGCAAATACACCCGGGATATTGGTTGCACCCACATTGCCTTCATTACCACCTTTGGTAATCAGATAGCCGGTAGCATCCATATCCAGCTGCCCTTTGAATATCTGTGTATTTGGTTGATGACCGATAGCAATGAAGATGCCGGTTATGGCAAGAACTTCGCTTTCATTTCCGGCGTAATTAATACGTACAGCATTGACACCGCTGTCGTCACCGAGAATTTCATCTACGGTGGCATTGAGCTTAAGAATGATTTTGCCTTCTTTTACCCGTTCCAGCAGTTTATCTATCATAATTTTTTCGGCTCGGAAGCTGTCTCGCCGATGAATAATGGTAACAGTACGCGCGATATTGGCCAGATACAGAGCTTCCTCAATTGCAGTATTGCCTCCGCCAACTACAGCTACATCCTGATCTTTATAGAAAAAACCATCACAGGTGGCACAGGCTGAAACTCCCCGTCCTGCAAAAGCTTCTTCGCTGGGTAAGCCTAGATATTTGGCTGACGCACCTGTGGCGATGATAAGAGCATCACAGCTATAGCTGCCCATATCTCCGGTAAGGGTGAACGGGCGATGCTGTAAATCCACCTGATTGATGTGATCGAAAATCATGTTGGTGCCAAAGCGTTGAGCGTGTTCGAGAAAACGTTGCATCAGCTCAGGCCCCTGTACACCATTGACATCAGCCGGCCAGTTATCTACTTCGGTTGTTGTCATTAATTGACCACCCTGTGCCATGCCGGTAATCAGAGTAGGTTTTAAGCCGGCACGGGCAGCATAAACGGCAGCGGTATATCCTGCCGGCCCGGAACCAAGAATAATTAAGCGGCTGTGTGTGAGTTCTGTCATGACAATTCCTTATTATTGTAGCAATGCTGGGATGAAACGATGGTAGTAACTGTACCACAATACCCGCAGATGATTAAATCTTCCGGCATTGACTCGACAAGAAGGTATTTTGTCTACAGTGCTGTCAAATGGTAAATTTTAATGATGATTTTCAGCAATGCCATGCAGATGATATTGCTTGCCACAATAAGGACATTCGATGCTGCTGTTTGATTGAATTGGTAAAAACACCCGTGGATGACCGTTCCATGTTTCGTTTTCTGGGCCGGTACAGATCAGGGGTAAATCATGTGGAGTGATGGTGGTAACGGGCTGGGCAGTAGTATTCATTATATTTCCTTGGATATGTTCAGAACTATTATGCGAAACAGGCCTGATTACAATTAATATTTTGTTAATCAGGCCTGCTGCTTGCTGCTTAGTCGATATAAGTTAACCAAGATTCATACTTGGCATTTTTGCCATGTACAATTTCAAAATAACGTTGCTGAATTTCAGTGGTTAACGAACCTCGGGCGCCACAGCCGATAACACGACCATCCACTTCACGGATTGGTGTGACTTCAGCAGCCGTGCCTGTGAAAAATACTTCATCAGCGCAATAGACTTCATCACGGGTAATGCGTTTTTCAGTGACAGATAACTGCATATCGGCGGCAATTGCCATTACAGTACGGCGGGTAATTCCGTCTAGAGCAGCATCCAGTGCCGGAGTATAGAGTTTGCCATCATTGACAATAAAGATATTTTCGCCCGAACCCTCGGCTACAAAACCATTTGCATCCAGCATGATGGCCTCATCGTAACCATTGCGTGTTGCCTCAGTATTCGCCATGATGGAATTCATGTAATTGCCATTGGCTTTGGCCTTAATCATGGTGATATTTGGATGATGACGGGTAAATGAGCTGACTTGTACGCGAATCCCACGCTGCATGCCTTCTTCACCCAGATAGGCACCCCACGGCCAGGCAGCAACAATTACCTGTACGTCATTCAGATCTGGACCCACGCCTAGTTTGTTCGAACCGTAAAAAGCCATTGGACGAAAATAGCATGAATTCAGTTTGTTGGCTTTAACTACTTCAATATGCGCCTGATTAATCTGTTCCGGCGAGAAGGGCAGGTTCATGCCGGTAATTTTAGCTGAATTAAACAAGCGTTTGGTGTGATCCTGTAAACGAAAAATGGCAGTTCCTTGCTGAGCTTCATAAGCACGTACGCCTTCAAAAACACCCATGCCATAATGTAATGTGTGGGTTAATACATGGGTTTTGGCATTGCGCCAGTCAACAAGATTGCCGTTAAACCAGATAAAACCGTCGCGATCGGCCATAGACATAGTAAAACTTCTCCAAAATAAGACATTAAGCTGCGTGGCCGGAACTCTGTCTTGCAATGGATAGGGCGAGGCAGAGCTGATGACTTGGGCAGTACAAAAAATGGTAAAAGCAGCCTATGGTCTTAGTTTTAGCCAGTGGCTGCTGTTACTTTATGTAAACATAAATATTATACACTGCCTATTTTACTTGCCAATGCTGAAAACAAGGACAGTTTTTGCTAAAAAGTAGTGAAATCGTTTAAACTGTGTTGCTTCTTGGATAAACAGGATGGTATCTGGCATATAATTGTTTTTTCATAAAACAGTATATTACAGGGTGGATAAGCATGAAGATTATTTATACATTAATAAAAATAGTGGTATTGCTGGCGTTATTATTACTGACTGTTAGCAACACCCAATTGATTGCATTTAATTATCTGCCTGGGCAGATGGTGAATTTACCGTTAATTGTACTGTTGCTGATATTTTTTATTATCGGTGCGGTTTTCGGTGTTTTTGCTATGTTTGGTCGTCTGCTGCACCTGCGCAGTCAGGTTAATCAGTTGCAGAATCAACTTAATAAACAGGCTAAAGCTGCCAGCCAGTCTGTGCCAACAGATAATATTGTCGTTACCACCACAGCGGCAGAAACCAATAATACTAAGCAGATGAAGGCAAGCAATTAGTATGGATAGTAATGATTTCTGGATGTGGCTGGCACCAGTTATTCTGTTACCGGTATTTTTCGCTATGGGGTGGTTTGCTGCACGTGTGGATATGCGTGCGGTGCTGAAGCAGGCGAAAGCCATTCCGGATGGATTTTATAAAAGTCTGGATGCTCTAGTGGAGCGTAAAAGTGCGGTAGCAGTGCGGGAGCTGGCAGAAGTGGTAGATCAGCAGAATGATGCTCGCCAAAGCACTTACGAGCTGCATTTGACTTTGGGCAAGCTATATCGCCAACGCGGTGAAAACGATAAAGCCATTGCCCTGCACCAGAGTTTGTTGCAATTGCCAGAAACCATTGCAGAACGTCGTGATACAGTAGCCTTTGAGCTTGGTCAGGATTATCAGGCTGCCGGTCTGGTCGATCGTGCTGAACAGATACTGGTTGGCTTACTTAATGGCAGTAAAGCCAAACAGGCGCGGCAGATACTGCTGAATATTTATCAGCAGGATCGTGATTGGGAAAAAGCCATTAAGCTGGCTGAGGAACTCAGCACCGGTGACCAGACTTATCAATTTGAGATTGCTCAGTTTTATTGTGAACTGGCACAACTGGCTTTGTATCAGTCTGAATACAATAAAGCGCGTGAATATATTTTTCAGGCGCTGGCTGTAAACCGCAAATGCAGTCGTGCCAATATGATTATGGGTGATGTTGAACTGAAACAGCAGAATTATCAGGCTGCAATAGATGCCTATAGTGCTATCGAAAAGCAGAATTATGAGTATCTGAGTCTGGTAGGTGAACGCTTGTATGATGCTTATGATGGTTTACAGAAAGCAGCTGATGGAATTGAGGTATTGATTGGCTTTGCGCAGACTTTCCCGCAGCTGGATCTGTCTGGCGTGATTTATGAAAAATCTCTGCCTGTCTTTGGTGAAGACAGAGCCAGAGAAATCGTTATTGATTTGGTGCGACGCAGACCTACTCTTACCGGAACGTACCGTTTATTAGGGGTATTGCAGAGCAATATTAATCCGAAATGGAAAGTTGATGTTGATATGATGCGTTCGGTAGTGGGCATGCAGATGCAGAAATCTGTGATGTACCGCTGCCGCCATTGCCATTTTAAGTCACAGGTTTATTTCTGGCACTGTCCGGCCTGTAATAAATGGGAAACATTTACGCCTAATCGTATTGATGTTTAAATCTTCTAATAAGCTTTGGATCGGCCAGTCAGCTCTGGCTGTATCCTGCATTGATCAATGAAATTCACTACTTAAATTACAATTGATATTTTATAAATTTGAGTAGCTGCCTCTTTTATTTACTTGCTATTTCCGAATAATATGAATCCATTAATGCTTGATACCACACTGATTAATCAGCCAGCAAAACCAGTGATTGTGGCACTTGATTTTGCCAATGCCGAATCAACACTGGACTTTGTACAGCAGCTGAATCCGAATTTGTGCCAACTTAAAATCGGCAAGGAGTTATTCACTGCCACTGGGCGCTATCTGGTAGAACAACTGGTATTACAAGGCTATCGGGTTTTTCTGGATTTAAAATATCATGATATTCCTAATACCGTTGCTTCCGCCTGTAAAGTGGCTGCTGATATGGGGGTATGGATGGTAGACATGCATGCTTCGGGAGGGCGCAGAATGATGGAGGCTGCTGCCGAAGCTGTGAGCAATTGCAGCCAGCCACCATTATTGATTGCGGTGACGGTTTTAACCAGCATGACGCAGGCTGAATTGGCTGAAACAGGTTTGAGTTCGCCAATAGAGGAAGTGGTAATGCGTCTGGCAGAACTCACTCGCCAATCAGGACTGGATGGGGTGGTTTGTTCTGCTCAGGAAGCCTCCTTGTTACGCCAGCAATTGGGAGAAGAATTTTTACTGATTACACCCGGTATACGCTTGCACGATGCAATTGAGGATGATCAGCGTCGAATTATGGCGCCTAAAGCAGCTCTGGCTGCTGGTAGCAGCTATCTAGTAATGGGGCGGCCGATTACTCGAAGTGAAAATCCAGCTGAGGTGCTGCAACAAATCAATAACGGTTTGATTTAGGTCGGTATAACATCAACGTAAAAATGCCTGCTAGCGTTTGCTGAAAGCAGGCATTTAATCCATTAGTTATTAATATTGATTAGCCGGTTAACTGTTTGCTAATCAGTTTTTTTACTGGCGGCATATTATTGCTGATACGTAATACCAATGAGCGAATCAGGCGCGCTGGTTGGCTGTCATTGGTAAACAAAGATACCATCGCATTTGTACCATGATACAGTATACGGGTGTGTGGCATATGTTGTCTCTGGTACTGTGCTAGTAAGGATTGACTGGCAATATCTTTGCCTTTGTCTACAGCTTCATTAATTAGTTTGGCTAATATGTTCACACCACTTAATCCCAGATTAAAACCGTGTGCTGTTACCGGATGCATACCAACAGCAACATCACCAATTAAAGCGCTGCGCTGAGCGTAAAATGCGTTGGCATGAACGCCGACAAGCGGATAGTGATGAATGGTACTGACAAGATGCATTTCACCAAGTTTTCTTTTTAGCTGTTTGGTAATATCTGCTGCCAGCTGCAAGGGAGACATATCCAGAATTTCACCCGCATGTTCGTTGTTAATCGTTACCACACAGTTTGTGAGGTTTTCTTCCAATGGTAGCAAGGCAAGAGTACGGCCGTAGTGGAAACATTCCAAAGCAGTATGTTGATTACTCAAGGTATGGCGCATGCGGAAAACAATAACTGTACGCCCGAAATCATGAATCTGAGCAGAAATACCTAGCTGGCGGCGTGTATTGGAAAAACGGCTGTCGGCAGCAATCAGTAGTTTTGCGCAGATAGTCTGGCCATTATCAAGAGTGGCTTCGATCTGATTGGCAGCTTCATTTCTTACGTCAACAATACTGTGTCCGGTTATGAAATTGACATTGTGAAATGATTGTACAGCTTCATATGCAGCACGCCGTATATGATGATTACTGATGAGAAAACCTAGTGAGTTGGCAGGTTTGCCGCGAGCCATGGTCGGTTGCTCAAAGTGTAGCTGATAATTGGAGCTGCCATTTATTACTTTGGCATCGCGCAGGGGATAAATTTCATCGGCTGGAATTTTCTCCCACATATCCAACTGTTGCATCAATTCCTTTGAATAATGTGTCAGAGCTATTTCTCTGCCATCAAAAGGTGGTTGTGCTAGCGTAGTCAGTTCCTGTTTTTCTATCACAGTAATTGACAGTCCTGAAGGAGCCAGCGCGCGCGCCAGACTTAGTCCGGCAGGACCAGCTCCAACAATAATGACATCAGTTTCTTTGCCTGAACATAAAGACACATTATTTGCTGTCATAAAATCTATTCCCGAATGAATATATCCAATACCGTGTTAGGATAACTGAAAATCGGCATGAATCCTATCTTCTTTGGTCAAAAAGTTAATAAAAGTCAAGCTTAGTATACAGTTTGCGGCTCTGTTAAAATCATGGAAATGGTATTTATATATAAATGGTTACTCGTATGGCTAAACACTCTTTTCAGGATCAATTGCAGCAACTGGGTAAACAGGCTAAAGCTAATCGCTTAGCCCAAGAGCAGCAAAAGCAGATAAAAGCTGCACAAAAGCAACAGACAGATATTAGCTTTACTGAAGCGATGGGTAAGGATGTCATTCCATTAAAGGCTAGAAATCAGTTTCAGCATCCGCGTGACAATGCTCCGATTAAACCGCGATCGCAACAGGAAGAATCACTTAACCATGCCAGCTATTTTTACATTGGTGAAAATCAGCAGGATGCAGCACCGGCAGTGTTCAGTAAAAATGGTCGTGGAAAGGCTGATATCCAGCGTCTACAGTCCAAACATTGGCCGATTGTGGCTTATGTTGATTTACATGGCTATCGTCAGGAAGAAGCACAGCAAGTGCTGAATGAATTTATTTATTATATTCAGCAATATGGTGTAGTGGGCGAGATAGTTCATGGCAGCGGGCTGGGGTCGAGAGATTTTCAGCCGGTTTTAAAAACGCTGGTACGACGCTGGCTGATGGCTCATCCGGAGGTGCTGGCCTATGCGCAGCCAAATGAACGCAATGATGGTGCTGTCTATGTATTGGTTAAAAAGAAACACCGTACAAAGAATTGGGAGTGATTTATTTTCAAATAAACAGTATTCACATGTTAAAACTAAGACAAAACAAATAGAATCTCAACTTGAGCCAAAACAGATGTCTATGTGTACTAATTTATCAGGGCACAAACTCTAATAGCTGATGCAGACGATAAACAAATAAGTTATTTTAAAATTTAAATCGGTATGAAAAATGGTATTTAGATCTATCTGAGCGATTATAATGTTTAGTTGTATAGCCAAATGGTTGCAGTCTCTAAGACAAAAAATGCCTACTCAGGCCTCAATATTTGCTTCAGCGTGGTTTAAACCTTTTGCACGCTGGTTTGATCGCCCGTATTACTGGCAATTGAATCGTGAGCGTGCAGCTTCGGCTGTAGCAGTAGGGATGTTTTGCGGCTTAATGCCCGGACCTACGCAAATGCTCAGTGCTTTGCTGGTTGCCTATGTTGTGCGCACGAACTTACCTCTGGCATTGCTAACTACACTTTATACCAATCCACTAACTTATGTGCCATTATATTATTGTGCCTATCAGATTGGTGCCAGATTAATGTATGGCCAGTGGGGACACCAAATGCCAGCTTTTCCCGATTTCACTATGGGGCATCTGGGCGTTGAGCTGTGGCAGTGGCTAATTTGCTTTGGCAAGCCTTTGCTCTTGGGTGTGCCTGTGCTGGGTGTAATACTGGCTGTTGTCGGTTATATTATGGTTTGGAATGGTTGGCAATGGTTTACCAGCAGGCATACAAACACCGGTAGTCAGAAATAATATTATGCAACGTCCCCTAACATGCAATGAACTGAATCTGGTTAGAAAAATTCTGGGTAATGCCGCAGATTGGTCACAGGTGCAAATTGTCTGCGGTGCGTGGTGGCTGCTACATCCGCATGCAGCCATTACCTGTGGCAATCATATTATTTTTCCAGTAGCTTACTATGCAGATGATTTTACACAGACCAGTTTGAGCCGACAGGCGTGGTTCATACATGAATTAATGCATGTTTGGCAATATCAGCATGGTTTCCCAATTATACTTGCTGGTGTCTGTCTGACACTGAAAGCGGGTTATTATCAGGCACGTGCCTACCGCTATCCGCCTTTAAGCACCATTAAAAGCCTTGGGCGGCTAAATATGGAGCAGCAGGCTCAGTTGGTGCAGGATTATTTTCTGGCACTCGTCGGAGATAAGCGCCACCAGCCTTTTTTGGTGCATTTTCGTCGCCTGCTTAAGCCGTTAATCCGCCATCCCGATAATCGTCGTTTACTGCCACATTACTAAACATTCAGCTGTATTGGTCAACTATCTTGGGTTATCCGGTTAAACTGTTATAATCAGCGCTTAATTTTCTTGCCGGAGTAATTCATGTCTGTATTTGAGGTAGCAGCGCAGCAACTGCATAGTGTACGTGATTTTTTACGCTTTGCCGTAAGCCAATTTGAAGAAGCTGAGCTGTTTTATGGTCATGGTAATGATAGTGCCTATGATGAGGCGGCCTATCTGATTCTGCATACCTTACATTTACCACTGGATACACTAGAACCATTTTTAGATGCACGCCTGCTGGAAACAGAAAAATCAGTCTTGCTGAAATTGATACAGCGCCGTATTAGCGAACGAATTCCAGTTGCTTATCTTACTAATCAAGCCTGGCAGGGTGAATACGAATTTTACGTGGATGAACGGGTGATTGTACCGCGTTCATTCATCTATGAGCTTTTAGGTGAACCTTTGCAGCCATGGATTGAATACGATGAGCTGGTACACAGGGCACTGGATTTATGTACAGGTAGTGGTGCGCTGGCAATTCAGTTGGCACATTGTTATCCGGATGCGCTAATAGATGCTGTTGATATTAGTCTGGATGCACTTGAAGTGGCTGGCATCAATGTTGAGTCCTACGGTTTGCAGGAACGCATTAGCCTGATTCATACCGATTTATTCACAGGTATCGATACTAGCTATGATTTAATCGTGTCTAATCCCCCTTATGTCGATGCTGAATCCGTGGCGCAATTACCGGATGAATACCTACATGAACCGGAGCTGGCGCTAGGCAGTGGTACTGATGGGCTGGATGCGACCAGACAGATTATCCAGCAGGCAGCCAAATACCTGAATCCGCATGGTGTATTACTGGTTGAAATTGGTCATAACCGCGAAGTACTGGAGCAGGCATTTCCCGAACTACCATTTACATGGATGTCCACCAGTGGTGGTGATGGTTTTGTGTTCCTGCTAACTCGAGAACAGTTATTGGGTGAAGTATAAATTGTTGCTCATCTGATCAGTTTGCCTCACCGTACAATTATGGTGTATTTACCATAATGTAAACGGCAGACTGACCAGATTGCTATTGTAATAGCGAGGATCATCTGAAACTTCCTGTCCAATCCAGTCAGGTAAAACAATCTGCTGATTCGCGTGACTCAATTCAACTTCAGCCACAATCAGCCCCTGATTGGCACCTAAAAATTCATCTACTTCCCATACAAGACTATTTAAGCGTATGTGATATCGGTATTTTTCAATTACTGGCTGTTCAACCATATAACGTAGCATATGCTGAGCGTCTTCAACAGGTATCGAATATTCAAATTCAGTTCGCGTAATGCCTTGATTAGTACTTTTAATGGTGAGCCAGGCTTGAGTATCACAGACACGGACACGTACAGTTCGCTCCTTGATAGTAGACAGATAGCCCTGACAAAAATATATAGCAGGTGCCAATCCCCGCCAGCCATTACCTTCTACCAGAAATTTACGTTCAATTTCTTCTGCCATAATCAGTATTTGCCATTAAGTTATGTGTTGAATGAAAAGCACCAGAAACTGCCTGACAGTTATCTGGTGCAGATATATATTAAGCTTAATAATAACAGTTACAAAGCCAGTTTATTAGCAATAGCATTAAACATTAGCGATGCTTCCAATGGCTGCTCCAGCATGGATGGCTCAGCTTTAGGCCATGTTGACCATTGTACGATAACCAGTTTCTGTGCCTGATTAACCATAATAATCTGCCCGTAAATACCTAATGCCCACATACTGTCTTGATTGTTCAAACCTGTTTTGGGCGCAACATTAGTTGCTGTGGCTGGAATGCTGTTATTCCACCATTCATAACCATAAGTACCTTCAGGATGTAGTTTGCTGACAGAATTTTTAGCTTTATTCCAGTTACGTGCATCTTTCACCCAGTTTTGGGGCAAAATTTGTTTACCATTGGGCAATATACCGTTATTCATCACAAACAGGCCGAATTTACCCCAATCCTCAAGCGTGGCATTAAAACCATGAGCACCAACATCATGTTTGCCCACTGCATAGCTGTGCCATACACCGTCTCGGTTCATGCCATATGGCTGCCAGATTTTGTCCTGAAGATATTTGGCAATACTTACACCTGTGGCTTTTTCCAATGTATCGCCCAGTTACCATGCTCCGCCTGAAGAATACGACCAAGCTTTTCCCGGTTTGGCATAAGCTTTGCGTTTCGGATCTTTGACCAGATTGTTAACACAGGCATAAGTATTCGGATGAGCCTCACACTGGGTAAGCTGAGAGAAATCTGATTGCGGGTTGGTATAATCTTCATTCCAGCTCACACCTGAAGTGTGCTGAAGCAGTTGGCGAATGGTAACATGTTCCCATGCCGTGCCGCGTACATCGTGATTGTATTTCACCACTTCATCATCCAGCGATTTGATTTTACCTTCTTTTAGCGCGACACCTACCAAGGTAGAAACAACTGATTTGCCCACAGAACGAGATGTCCACAATGTAGTAGGGTTGTTGTCATTGGCGTAATAATCCCATACCACCTTACCATCATTCCATTGACATTATTGCGCTTTAAATAGTCTTTCAGTAGATATAACTTTCCATTTAACTGATAATCTAGTTTAGAGAGATTGTGCGGTGCTCGTGGTAGTGGCTGACCATTGGCTGCATAAAATACATCAGCATCATAAGAGCGGTAATCATTACGGAAACCAATGGCACGCAGTTACTGATTCCAAGTGAGCATGTTTTTAACATTTGGCAGTTTAGTGTCAACTGGAGTAGAAATGTATTTGGCGAAGCTGTACAACCAAACTTTATATTTATATATTTATAAATTCAATTTTTTAGGTGTCAGTGCAGGCTAAAAATTGCTATTAGCCAGTTTTATCTTTTTAAAACATGATTTTGAAACAGCTGAAGACTGCTGGCAAATAAATATCCTGATTTCTGTTTTAGCAAAATAAAATCGAAAACAGAATGGGATGTATCAATATGTACTAGCTCAAACTTATCATTTAAAAGCGTACACAATACAGGACTGACAGTGGCCGACCAGAACGCATAGCACAGTAACGACACCAATACCACCAGTGTTAGCCAGCCACTGTAATACGTATGACTAATAAAAAGATAAACGAGAAACAGAAATCCAGAACCGAAGTCAGCGCCTGTCCTTTGAAAAAATCACTGATCTGCTCCAGCTACTGTACTCGTGTCACCGTACCACCTACACGCCAATATTCGAAATAAACCTGAAGTAAACTCCGTAAATGACGAAACAGCTATGCTTCCAGTTCCACATCAATACGCGAAATTATATGAGCAAAAATATAAATACGTAAGCTCCTCCATACCACATCAAATAAAGTCACCACCAGTGGGGCAACAGCAATCACATCCAAAGTAGAGAACCCATGATGGACCAACATCTTGTCCATCACCACCTGAAAAAATAAAGGCGTGATTAAAGCAAATAACTGAATCACAACCAATACCAATAATACTTCCAAAAATATTAAGGTATTTAATAACTGACGGAATAAACCAAGTAAAAAATCGAATTTAGCCAATTACCCCATAATAGAAGCATGGGAAGTGACTAATATACCTTGCCCAGAATAACGCGCAGCAAATATTGCCTAACATAAAATAGCCGGTTTGCCTTTTGCTCTATCCTGAATAAAAAAACGGCCATCATCAACTTTAGCCAAAATATAGTACTGTCCGTCATCACGCTAAATTAAAGCGGGCTAAATAATTCAAGCTAAAAGGAAAATATCATGTCTCACCAGTCAGACTTTTAAACTCAGATCTTTAGCGTCCAGTAACTATTTATTCGCATCTAAATTACCCTAATCGGCAAAGCGGTGAGCGATGTCTGTTGGGTTGGCGGCGAAGCCATGGTAATGAGCTAAAAAAACAAAACGGAAAATGTTAATTTGTGTTATGTTAATGATAGTTTAGGGCTGAGGTTGGGCAGTGTTATGGGTGAAAAGGAAGAATTAAAAATAAATTTATTTAAAATTAATGACAAAAATTGTTGTAAAAATAGTACAAAACCGAAAATCAATATATTGTTTTGATATTAATTGTTCTGATATAGTTTTGTAAAAATTTGTCTAATTTTTTATGCAAAATTAATGGATGTACTTTGATTATTCAGTAGCAAATATGCTATTGCATTTATACGGAAAGGATACGATATTTTGTAAAGGCAGCTATCTTTCTAAATCGGAGAAGCCGGACAAACACAAGTTGCAGGGCACATAAGAAATTCAGACTATATTTAACGTACTGTTAATCATTAAAGATAGCGAAAAACTATATATATTTTTTACAATACACTGTTTTATCGTTGATAAAATTATTTTTGGAGGACGAATGTTTGATCAATTTTTGGATTTCATATCGGGTCGTTGGTTCTGGATACCGGCTATATTTTTCTTTGGTATCTTTCTGATATACCTAGGGAAAAGAAGGCTACGCTCTGAAGCACAACCAGACCCAAGATACGATCTGATCCCAGATGAAGATGTGAAAAAATTCTGGCGATGGATGTCAGAATACAATATTTGTCTGAGTAAGTTTCATATCTATTTTTTTGGTCCGCTTATGATCGCTTTTGCTATTATTAACGGTTTAATGCTATTGGTATTTAATGCCAAGACTGATAACTTAATGTCAATAGAACAAATTGTTTTATTTATTGTATTTATTTCGTTTGGTTGTTTTTTAAGTGAAGGTGCTTCAATTGTACGTGGGGGGAATGGTGGAGGTGGATCAAATGTAAGTGTTAATAAAAGTTCAATAATTGATATATATAAATGTATTAATTTTCGTTCAAAGGAAGAAAAAAAATGAATTATAAAAAATTTAAAACCACCTATTGGTGAACCAAAAAATTTTTATAGGCAGCAGATTAATATTTTAAAAGGTATTAACTATATACCCTATTGTTGGGTAATCGGTCGCAGTATATGGTTTATTACATGGAGTGTGTTTTTTATCTATTTTACAGTACGGATTTATCAAGATAACTTTTTATATAAATAGAGGACAGTATGTTTGATCAATTTTTGGATTTCATGTTGGGTCGTTGGTTCTGGATACCGGCTATATTTTTCTTTGGTATCTTTTTGATATACCTAGGGAAAAGAAGGCTGTGCTTTGAAGCACAACCTGACCCAAGATACGATCTGATACCAGATGAAGATGTGAAAAAATTCTGGCGATGGATGTCAGAATACAATATTTGTCTGAGTAAGTTTCATATCTATTTTTTTGGTCCGCTTATGATCGCTTTTGCTATTATTAACGGTTTAATGCTATTGGTATTTAATGCCAAGACTGATAACTTAATGTCAATAGAACAAATTGTTTTATTTATTGTATTTATTTCGTTTGGTTGTTTTTTAAGTGAAGGTGCTTCAATTGTACGTGGGGGGAATGGTGGAGGTGGATCAAATGTAAGTGTTAATAAAAGTTCAATAATTGATATATATAAATGTATTAATTTTCGTTCAAAGGAAGAAAAAAAATGAATTATAAAAAATTTAAAACCACCTATTGGTGAACCAAAAAATTTTTATAGGCAGCAGATTAATATTTTAAAAGGTATTAACTATATACCCTATTGTTGGGTAATCGGTCGCAGTATATGGTTTATTACATGGAGTGTGTTTTTTATCTATTTTACAGTACGGATTTATCAAGATAACTTTTTATATAAATAGAGGACAGTATGTTTGATCAATTTTTGGATTTCATGTTGGGTCGTTGGTTCTGGATACCGGCTATATTTTTCTTTGGTATCTTTTTGATATACCTAGGGAAAAGAAGGCTGTGCTTTGAAGCACAACCTGACCCAAGATACGATCTGATACCAGATGAAGATGTGAAAAAATTCTGGCGATGGATGTCAGAATACAATATTTGTCTGAGTAAGTTTCATATCTATTTTTTTGGTCCGCTTATGATCGCTTTTGCTATTATTAACGGTTTAATGCTATTGGTATTTAATGCCAAGACTGATAACTTAATGTCAATAGAACAAATTGTTTTATTTATTGTATTTATTTCGTTTGGTTGTTTTTTAAGTGAAGGTGCTTCAATTGTACGTGGGGGGAATGGTGGAGGTGGATCAAATGTAAGTGTTAATAAAAGTTCAATAATTGATATATATAAATGTATTAATTTTCGTTCAAAGGAAGAAAAAAAATGAATTATAAAAAATTTAAAACCACCTATTGGTGAACCAAAAAATTTTTATAGGCAGCAGATTAATATTTTAAAAGGTATTAACTATATACCCTATTGTTGGGTAATCGGTCGCAGTATATGGTTTATTACATGGAGTGTGTTTTTTATCTATTTTACTATACAGGTTTATTTACATAATTTTTAATTTATTAAAGGATATATGATGGAAGCAACAATGACAAATAATCCACAACTTTTTAAATTAAACCCAATTACTGCACAGCTAAGAGAATATTGTTCTTTCAAAGAGGCTCTCTTTGGAGATGCATTAAGTGGCACATCAACGGTAGGAACAATAATTTCCATTATTGAATATTGTTTAGGTAGAATATTTAAACAAGCTAAGGTTATGGAGATTGTGGATCATTTAACAGCAAAACAGGGGTTGGTAACAAGTATTCCTCAGTTTTTTCGCTAAACTTGGAAGTGGTCAGGTAACAGGAAGTGATATATTAGGAATGGCAAATACACTTACTGGATATATATTGTCTATTGCTGTACTTGTTGGAGCTAGAATTAACCCATGGGTTTTTGGTGCTTCGATACTAATTGATATAGCTAATATGCTTTATCAATATATAACCTGCAAGCCAAAAGATGAAACTCCAAGCAAACAAGAAGCGGAAAGCCAGGCATCACCTCTGATCATTGATCTAAATTTTAATGGTGTTGAAACCGATCGTTTGGGCATTGGCGCCTATTTTGATTTAGACCACAATGGTTTTGCAGAAGAAACTGCTTGGGCCAAATACAATGATGGTTTACTGGCATTGGATTTAAATGGTAATGGCATAATTGATAATGGTTCTGAGCTGTTTGGCAACAATACCATTCTGCCCGATGGTAGCAAGGCCAGTAATGGTTTTGAAGCATTAAAACAATATGATTCCAATGGCGATGGTGTGATTAATCATTTAGATGACATCTGGTCTAAGCTGAGAGTATGGCGAGACCAAACTGCTGATGGCATTACCCAGCAAGGTGAGCTACACACATTAGATGAATTAGGTATTACTTCTATTGATCTTCATTACAAAGAATCGGATTATGTTGATAATAGCAACAACGGTCATAAACAGCAGTCAACAGTTACTTGGAAAGACGGTAAGACCAGCAATATTGATGATGTCTGGTTGCAAACTGATGTTTCCAAAACCATAGACAGAACGCCACTGGGTGATGTTCCTCAGGATATTTTAGATCAGGTCTATGTTTTACCCACTGTTAATGGTTTTGGTAATCTGGTCAATCTGACCAAGGCCATGGCGCAAGATCACAAGCTATTAAAAATGGTGCAGGATTATATAGCCTTAGGGCAAGAAAACCAGACCGACAGTCAATTAGATGCCATTATCTATCAGTGGGCACAGGTAACGAACGTCGACAAAAATGGCCGGACTAACACGGTAAATGGTCAGCAACTGGCGGTATTGGAAATTCTAACCGGCAGTGAATACCACCAAAATGGCTGGGGCAAAAACCCAGGTCCTAATGCGGGGAATATACTCACTCAGGAATACAATAAATTCCGTCATTATGTAAAATCCATGATCTTGGCACAAACAGATTATGCAGAAATTTTTAAGCCGGAAATGATTAAAAATGTTATCACTGGTTATGATGACATTGTCTTTAAAAATCTTCAGGACTATTTAAGTCAACTCTCACAAAAAGTCCATGATGGGGATACCGATTCAATTAAAGAATTACTGAAAATATCGAATATCATGCATGGCATGAATACGTATAAAACTTTTGTATTCGATAATATGGTCAAAGATATTGAGAAATTCAGTGAAAATGATTTGGCTCTTTCGAAATACCTGTCTGGCAATTTGTTGATCGGAGATGAAAATAGTAATAATTTATTTGGTTCATCTTCTGCTGATTATATTATTGGCAGCAAAGGCAATGATTCATTAGTTGGTGGTGATGGTGATGATACTTATGAATTTTCCTTTGGTGATGGTGTGGATACTATTTATGATTCTGAGGGAAATGACCGTATTGTCCTCAAAAATATTCTACCTTCACAAGTCAGAATTAGTCGTAAGCTGGATTCTCTGGTGATTGAACTCATCAATGCCGGCGATAAAACACCCACAGGGGATAAATTAATTATTCAAAATTACTTTGATATTGTGGGTAATGGTTTAGGTGAAGGGCTTATTGAAACTATTATTTTTGCAGATTGATTCATTACTGACGCTCCATTATTGGTTTAAAATACATTTAATGTCAGATTAAATAAAGACTACTGCAAATACTGATATATACCTTGCCTAGCAATGTTTGCACTATAGGCTATCGCAGATATCAGCGTAAAATAATTCCAAAGCTGTTTTGCAGTTAAAAAGAAACCTGCATGGATGCAGGTTTCTTTAATCATTTATCAGGCAAAAGTCAGTGTACCATTTTCTGCAGTCAGCATAATCGTACTGTCTGGTGCATAATTGCCTGCCAGTAGTTCTTTAGCCAGTGGATTTTCTATTTCAGTCTGGATAGCGCGTTTCAAGGGGCGGGCACCATAAACTGGGTCAAAGCCCACTTTAGCCAGTACATCCAGAGCCGCATCATCAACCTGTAAATGCAAATCCATTTTTTCAAGACGCTGACGTAGGCCTGCCAATTGAATATTGGCAATAGCACGGATATTTGATTGATTGAGACTGTGGAATACCACTACCTCATCAATACGATTAATCAGCTCAGGACGGAAGTATTGTTTTACATCTTCCATTACCACCGCTTTGATGGCTTCATAATCATCACTTACCATCTTCTGGATTTCCTGACTACCGATATTAGATGTCATCACAATAACGGTATTTTTAAAATCCACTGTTCGTCCTTGACCATCAGTCAGACGACCATCGTCCAGCACTTGTAACAAGATATTGAAAACGTCTGGATGAGCTTTTTCCACCTCATCTAGCAGGACTACACTATATGGATTACGCCGTACCTGCTCAGTCAGAAAACCGCCTTCTTCATAACCAACATAGCCGGGAGGCGCACCAATTAAGCGAGCTACAGAATGTTTTTCCATATATTCAGACATATCCACCCGAATCAGATGGGTTTCGCTGTCGAACAGGAAGCTTGCCAGTGTTTTGCAAAGTTCCGTTTTGCCTACACCGGTAGGGCCGAGAAACAAAAAACTGCCATAAGGTTTGTTCGGATCAGCCAGACCGGATCGTGAACGACGAATGGCATCTGCTACCGCCCGAACCGCTTCATCCTGTCCAACTACACGCTCATGTAGCACTTCTTCGATTTTCAGTAATTTTTCCCGTTCACCAGCCATCATTTTTGTTACTGGAATACCAGTCATGCGTGAAACAATTTCAGCAATTTCTTCCGAACCGACTTTAGTACGCAATAGTTTGTTGGGTTGGTTATCCTGCCTGCCACTGTCTGCTGCCTGCAACTGCGCTTCCAGCCGTGGCAACTCCTCATATTGTAGTTTAGCCACTTCCTCCCATTTACCATCACGTTTGAGCGCATCCATCTTAATCTTGAGCTGGTCAATTTGCTCTTTAATGGTCACACTACCTTGAGCTTTAGCACGCTCAGCTTTCCAGATTTCATCCAGATTGGCAAATTCGCGTTTAACATTATCTAGCTCCTCTTCCAGCAAAGCCAAACGCTTTTTACTGGCTTCGTCACTTTCTTTAACCAGAGAGGCTCGCTCAATTTCAAGCTGGATTTCGCGGCGTTTAAGCTTATCCATGCTTTCCGGCATAGACTGGCTTTCAACCTTAATCAGCGAAGCCGCCTCATCAATTAAATCGATGGCTTTATCCGGCAGAAAGCGGTCAGTAATATAACGATTGGATAATTCAGCTGCGGCTACAATTGCAGGATCAGTAATTTCTACACCATGATAAATTTCATAGCGTTCCTGTAAACCGCGTAAAATCGCAATAGTGTCTTCTACCGTAGGTTCTTTAACCAGTACTTTCTGAAAACGTCGCTCCAGAGCGGGATCTTTCTCAATGTACTGGCGATATTCATCCAGTGTAGTAGCACCGATACAGTGCAATTCACCGCGTGCCAGTGCCGGCTTGAGCATGTTGCCGGCATCCATGGCACCATCTGCCTTGCCTGCGCCCACTAAGGTATGAATCTCATCAATAAAAATAATCGTATTACCTTCATCTTTGGCCAGATCATTGAGTACCGCTTTCAAACGCTCTTCAAATTCTCCACGGAATTTGGCGCCAGCAATCAGGCTGGCCAAATCAAGCATCAGCAAACGTTTATTGCGCAAAGAGTCCGGAACTTCATTATTGACAATCCGCTGCGCCAAACCCTCAACAATCGCCGTTTTACCAACGCCGGGTTCGCCAATCAGCACTGGATTATTCTTAGTGCGCCGTTCCAGCACCAGAATCGTACGCCGTATTTCATCATCGCGTCCAATGACTGGATCCAGCTTGCCGGCGCGAGCTTTTTCTGTCAGGTCGGTTGTATATTTTTTCAGTGCCTCACGTTGGTCTTCTGCATTAGGATTATCCACACTTGCCCCTCCACGAACAGCATCAATGGCAATATTCAGTTTATCTTCAGTAGCACCAGCCTGTTTCAGGATACGGCCGCATTGCCCATTTTCCTGTACAGCAGCCAGCAGAAATAATTCACTGGCAATATAAGCGTCACCACGTTTAATAGCAGCCTTATCCATTAGATTTAAAATATGCTGCAACTCGGTACTAGGCAGAATCTCTCCGCCCTGACCAGAAACCTTGGGCAAAGCATCAATGGTAATTTCTATTTGTTGTTTCACTTGTGCAACATTAACACCAGCCTGAGTTAACAGGGCGGCACTGCCACTATCGGTATCATCAACTAAAGCTTTCAATATGAAAACTGCCTCAAGATAACCAGCATCTTGTCCAAGCGCCAGACTTTGTGCATCCTGTAAAGCCTGCTGAAATTTTGCTGTAAGCTTATCGAATCGCATCTGATTTCTTTCATTTAATTTTCCATTAATGGAAATATTGGTATTAGGAAATTAATGTCAAGGGTTAATATTGCTAAAAACTCATTTTAGAAGAAAATTATTGTTTTATATATAAAAATATTAATCTGTGTGCCGCTGTATATCATCTTCTCTAACTAATAAGTATTTTATAGATGTCGGGGTTAATTTATACGACGGATTTATCAGATTATTTGCTAACAGAATTCTGATGTAAAATATTTGTATTCGAAATATAAAAATAATCTTTACTCAGCTAAAGTCATAACAAATTCTTTTGAAAACCAATGCAAAATTTTGACTCAATAACTTATATTGATTAAGACAGATAATTTTATTTATTTGTCAAATTAAACTGATTTAGTGTCATATACGGATTTTATAGAAAATAAAATAAAATCATATATATAAATTGCTGATAATGGCAAATTAATAACAGGATGTCTGCTGATTGCAGGCGGCAGAATTTCACAAATTTTGTGAGTATATCTGTGGATAACTATAAAAAAACAAGGTGAATCAACTTAGTCTTATGGTGATTAAAATTTGGGCAATTTTTCTTGTTCATTGCTGCTAAAAATGTGCTGCTGTAAAAGTATAGTGTGTGCTACAAATCACATATACACCGATATGTAGTCATGTCACCAATTGTTAAATCAACTGATTAAAACCTTATTTTTTTAGCGTTATTTTTTGTAATGGTGTAAAATTAGCTTTTGTTTTGAATATTTACTAAGATAACCATGAGAACCGAAGAATTTAATAAATGTCGTGAATTTCTTGAAGGGCAAATCATGCGTACGCCTGACAACAAAGAATTAATAGCTGCTTATCAAAAGCTGCTCGAATTGAAAAGCATTTACGATACTGAAATTCATATTTCCATGTTAGATAAAAAAGCACGCAGAATGGAATTTCAGCAGCAAGTACAGACTACTGTATCTGCTACAGAAAATCATCAAGAAGGTATTAGTACAAAAGACGACGTGCAAAACTATAATCAGTTGCAACTTAATCAAAACAATCAAAACAATTTAATGGCAAACCAAAAAAACTGGTACAACTACCAGCGAATTCAGCATCATCATTTTGGTGATAACTGATTATTTTATCGGATTGAATTCAATAATTTTAAATATGAATCATTTCTTAGATGTGTAATCGGTTATTAAAACAAAAGTTTGCTAAAGTAAACGGTGAAACTTTTGTTTTTTAATGGGTATAAATAATACGTACATTCGTAAACTATGTTGAGCGGATATTAGTATGAATTATATTGTATATAGTTTTAGAAATTGCAGTATTATCAACAATTATTAACTTAAGTTATTGAATTAATTTGATTGTTGGAATCAATAATGCTGATAAGTAAGTAACATATTGGCAGACACTAGCTTAGATATCGATATTTTTAGAGTAGATCTTCAATATTTTGGTAGTCTTTGTGTGTTTCAATAAGTGGAAATTCTGGATATTGCTTTTGTATGGCTTATTATTAGAAACCTTGAATTTTATTCAAACATAGTGACTAGAATGACTATTTTGGGCATATTGTCACAACATACTTAGTTTGAATACTCCAAAATACCACAAAGATTTAGATGTGTATGAAAGTAGCTGAAAAAGTTTCGAATAAAATAAAGACCTAAATATTATTATTTAGGTCATATTTGGGCTTTTAAAAAAGTAAAAGCATCTGAATAATGTCTTGGCGGAAGCGGTGAGATTCGAACTCACGGTGGGCTATCAACCCACGACGGTTTTCAAGACCGTTGCATTAAACCGCTCTGCCACGCTTCCGTCTTTGAAGATGCGCATAATAGACGATAAATGCACATTTGCCAAGTGTTTTATTTAGGTGAATTTAGGGTATGAGGCTAAATCATTCATTTTATTTTTGATTAAATTTTAATAGTGCATATTTTCATCACGCAGAAATACCCACTGTTTGTCGCTGGATGAGGCTTTATCATAATAATAGCCTTCGTAATCGAAATCTTTTAACTCTTCTGGCTCAGTTAACTGCTTCTCGGCTGCATAGCGCATAAATAAACCACGTGCACGCTTGGCATAAAAGCTAATAATTTTATATTCGCCATTTTTTTGGTCTTTGAATACGGGAGTAATCACTTGAGCAGAAAGCTTTGAGGGCTTTATCGCTTTGAAATACTCCTGTGAGGCAAGGTTGATTAATACCTGATCTTGTACTGCCTGCATATTCTGTTCAATGGTGCTGGTAATGATATCCCCCCAGAATGCATATAAATCCTTGCCGTAAGGATTAGCAAGTTTGGTGCCCATCTCCAGACGATATGGTTGTATCAAATCCAGTGGTTTGAGTACACCGTATAAACCGGAGAGAATGGCCAGATGCTGCTGTAGATAGTTTAATCCTGTTTCAGATAAATGGTTGGCATCCAATCCTTCATAAACATCGCCATTAAAAAGATAGACAGCCTGCTTAGCATTGTCCAAGGTAAAGGGAGGTTGCCAGTGGTGATAGCGTTCGGCATTCTGTAGAGCAAGCTTGTCAGAAATACTCATTAAGGTTGCAATTTCGTGTGGCGCCAATTGCTGTAGTAAAGGCACTAGCTGCTGCGCCTGTTGCATTAATTGAGGCTGTGTGCACTGTTTGGTCGTGATTGTTGCTTCTTCATTGAGTTTTTTAGCGGGTGATATAACAAAATACATTTTTTTCCTTGATATTTGACTGTTGCTCTTTTGCATGTACTACTTATGCTCGGCAAAACGATATGCTTAGAATAGATTGCGGTTAATATATATAGGGTTTGCAATTCAAGAATACTATAATCTTTATTATAGGTAAGCTGGTTATTTGCATAATCATAAAAAAAACGGCACAATTCTTTACTCATATTTATAGATAAATTAAACAACCATGTCTACTTTACGATTGCATCCGGAAACCATTGCTATCCGCGGTGTTAAGGAACAAACCTCATACAATGAACATAATTCAGCACTGTTTTTAACCAGTAGCTTTATGTTTGACGATGCAAAAACCGGTGCAGCCTTGTTTGATGGTTCCACTCAGGGCTTTACCTATACACGCACTAATAATCCAACTGTGGCAACATTTCAGGCACGGGTGGCACAACTGGAGCAGGGTGAGGCAGGCTTAGCTACTGCCACGGGTATGGCTGCAATCAACGCAGTTTTTCTGGCTTTATTAAAAACCGGTGATCATCTGGTAGCCAGTAAAAGCCTGTTTGGTACGACTATCGGTTTGTTAAATAATATATTGCCCCGATTCGGAATCGAGGTAACGCTGGTTAGCCAGACAGATATGGCTCAATGGCAGGCTGCTATTCGACCCAATACCAGAATGCTGTTTGTGGAAACGCCATCTAATCCACTCAATGAGCTGGCTGATATTGCTCAGCTGGCAGAGCTGGCACATCGTCATCAGGCTTTGCTGGTAGTTGACAACAGTTTTTTGTCATCGGCCTTACAGCAGCCATTACGTCTGGGCGCCGACTTGTCGGTGCAGTCAGCAACTAAAGCAATTGATGGTCACGGGCGGGTGATGGGTGGTGTTATCTGTGGCAGTGCAGCATTAATTAATGAAATTTTTTTACATGTGCGCACCACTGGCGAGGTATTGTCTCCTTTTAATGCATGGGTGCTGTTGAGTGGCGTGGAAACCTTGTATCTCCGTATGGAAAAGCAGAGCGCCAATGCTCTGGAAGTAGCGCAGTTTCTTTCTACTCAACCTCAGGTTGTTGCCGTGCACTATACAGGAATGACTAACCACCCGCAAAAAGCGCTGGTACATAAGCAGCAGCAAGGTGGTGGTATTGTGGTGGCCTTTGAGGTTAAGGGGGGAGAGCAGGCTGCGTGGCAGGTAATTGATACATTAACACTCTTTAGTAAAACGGCAAATCTTGGCGATGTGAAATCTACGGTTACCCATCCATGGACAACCACGCATGGTCGGATGGCACCGGAGGCGAAGCTTGATGCTGGTATTCAGCCTGGGTTAATTCGTTTATCTATTGGATTGGAGCATGCTGCTGACTTAAAAGCAGATTTATCCAATGCATTAAGTCAGATCAACGTTTAATATGGTGTAAAGAAAATTTCTAAAGAATTGATGTAGCCCGTAATGGCCAGTAACAGTTGATTTTTAAGTTGCTGTGTACTATTGCAGCTGTTTAGTTTTGGATACTCCTGTTGCATTAATGACTATTTAGCTATATTTTATATAGACAACCGATAATAAAAGGAAATCATAATGAGTAGTGATTTAATTGTTCATATTGGCGATGGCAACTTTGAGCAAGAAGTTTTACAGGCAGATACCCCAGTATTGCTGGATTTCTGGGCTCCTTGGTGCGGACCTTGTAAAATGATTGCGCCAATTCTGGATGATTTAGCCCCGGCTTATCAAGGCAGACTGAAAATTGTTAAGCTTAATGTTGATGAAAATCAGGAAACGCCGGCTAAATTCAATGTTCGTGGGATACCTACTCTGATGATTTTTAAGGATGGTGCTAGTGTGGCTACGAAAGTAGGAGCCTTAAATAAAGGACAATTAGAAGCGTTTATTAATGCTTCAATATAAATATTAGTTTCTCAATTTCATAAGTGCCCTCAAGCTGGCAGTGATTATAAAATTTTGAATTTAGATTTTATGATTTATGCTGTCTGCTATGAGGGCATTGTTTGTTCATTATAATCAAAATTTAATCTCTCTGAGTATTTCTATATTGCCTTATTTTGCTAAACCGTTTTCAGGCAGATTTTACATTTCAAGATTTGTATCAGTTTACGAAATAGACTTAAAGTAACCTAAATTGAGATCTGCTAACTCTTATAATTTTTCATCCTAGCTTGCTTTTGATTGCCATCAGACGACAATATAAATAATTATAATTCTGCTTGGTTGATGCTTTGATTGTAAATTTGGAAGTTAAATGAAATTATTATTAATAATAATAAATTAAGTGGATAATATTATTGGTAATAATATAATCTTATGATTATATGTAAATATATTGTAAGCAAAAAATAAGATATTCAGTAAAATAAAGTTATTTTGTAAAATTAATAAAAAAATTTATTAACATGGTATTTTAAAGTCATAAAAAATTTCTGATAGTACCGAAATTGAAATATTTTTTAATTTTGTTGTTTAAAATATTGTAATTTAGGCGTATTGTGTTAAATGTGAGTTAGTAGTGACTTTATTGAACACGTCTCTCCGGTTTTGCTAGAATGATTTTGTGAAATTTCATTCGGAATTAAACGAAAGCGAGTACGCTATGAATCATGAATCCAAGTTGTCTGTATCTACTCCCGGTGGCAATCAATCCAGTGCATTGAATAAAACATTTGTAATTGCCTGGCTTATCTGCGCCATTTTCTATTTTGTCCAATATGCATTGCGTTCTGCACCAAGTATTATGCAGAGCGAAATGATCGCCACTTTGAGGATTTCTAAAGTGGAAATGGCTGCAATTATTGGTCTGTATTTCTATTCTTATGCTTTCTTTGCGTTGGTTTCAGGCGTTTTGCTTGATCGGATCGGACCACGTTTTACAGCATCATTAGGTATTATTCTGGTAGTTGCTGGCTGTATACTTTTCTGTACTGGTACTGTTATTACTGCTCAATCTGGCCGTTTCTTGCAAGGTGCTGGTTCTGGGCTGGCCTTTACTAGTGCTGTGTTTCTGGCAACTCGTGGTTTCCCAAAGAAATGGTTGGCCACTGCTGTAGGCATGACACAGTGCTTTGGTATGCTCGGTGGTTTTATGGGACAGGCTGTAGTATCACCGATTATTAAACATCAGATAATGGGCTGGCAAACATTCTGGATGGTGGCGGCCGGCGTTTTGGCTGTGATATTTTTTGCTTCTGTAATCATCACGCCACGCACTCGAGAAGGGAAAATTGATTGGACTGGTTTAAGTCATCCTTATCTTGTGGTATTGAAAAACCCGCAATCTTATATTTGTGCTTTCATTGGTGCCATGATGTTTATGCCTACTAATGTCGGCAATATTGCCTGGGGTAATCAGTTTTTGCAGGAAGGTTTGGGTTCCGGTACTGATACTGCTTTGCGTTTGGCCATGGTTCCACTGGGCTGGGTAATTGGCTGTCCCATTCTGGGCTATTTATCCGATGTGATTGGTCGTCGTAAGCCTGTTGTTATGGGCAGTATAATTGCAATGGGTATTACTGGCGGTTTTATTGTTTATCTGCCTGAAGTTATGCCACCTTATATAATGGGTTTACTATTTGGTGTTGCCTCTGGAGCAGCAATGATTCCTTACACCATGATTAAAGAAGTTAATCCTGATGAAGTGAAGGGTACAGCTACAGGTGTGATTAACTTCTTTGTGTTTGTGATCAGTGCGATAATGACCAATCTGTTCAGTTTACTGATTGCGCACTTAGCCAGCGCAGAAGGAGGCCAGCTAAGCCTGAAGATTTTCCAAACCGCAGACTTTGTTTTTGTTGGTGGTTTGATTCTGGCTTTTATTATGACAATGTTCGTATGCGAAACGGGTAGTAAAGCTAAAGCTTAAATTGTCTAAACTGGTTTTTTAACCAGCGTGCAAATTAACCAAACGGCTACTTTAAGTAGCCGTTTGTGGTTTTAGTGCAAATCAGATGCTGCATCTGATGCCAAATTCAATTTACACATTTAATTCCAGCTTAAATCCGGATTTTGTGAAATTACAGCTTTGAATTGAGCTATGATATTGTCTAAAGCTTGCTGGTTGTCTGCCTCAAATCGTAATACCAACACAGGGGTAGTATTAGAAGCGCGCATTAGCCCAAATCCATCTTTAAATTCCACTCTTAGACCATCAATGGTGATGCGTTCAACTTCATCATTAAACTGAGCATTTTGTGCCAGACTGGCGATAATTTCGTGCCCTGATTGTCCCACAGGAACGGCAATGTTTAATTCAGGTGTAGATATGCCTTCAGGCAAATCATTTAAAACTGCTGATGGATTTTCACTTGCAGACAAAATTTCCAGTAAACGGGCACCGGCATACAAGCCATCGTCAAAACCTAACCAGCGTTCTTTAAAAAATACATGACCGCTCATTTCACCAGCCAGCAGTGCACCATGTTCCTTGATTGCGGCTTTAATGAAACTGTGACCGGTTTTACTCATGATGGATTCGCCACCATGCTGCTCAATCCATGGTTTGAGTAATCGAGTAGATTTAACGTCATATATAACTTTTGCTTTAGGATTGCGTGCCAATACATCTGCTGCAAATAGCATCAGCTGGCGGTCGGGATAAATAATCTGCCCATCTTTGGTTACTACACCCAGACGATCACCATCGCCATCAAAAGCCATACCGATTTCTGCATCACTATTCTGTAAGGCCTGAATTAAATCCTGTAGATTGGCTGGCTTAGCCGGATCAGGGTGGTGATTGGGGAAATTGCCATCTACTTCACAAAATAATTCTGTTACTTCACAGCCCAAAGCACGATATAAATCTCCAGCATAAGCGCCGGCTACTCCATTGCCTGCATCTATCACAATTTTCATTGGCCGTTTAAGCTGAACATGATTGGCAATATAATTAATGTATTCAGATGCGATGGGTAGGGAAACCACGCTTCCGCTATGTTCGACGGAGGAGGCCAACTGACCGGATTCGATAATTTTGCGTAATGTCTGAATATCGTCACCAGCAAGAGTAGTTCCAGCTAACATCATTTTAAAGCCATTGTAATCAGGTGGGTTATGGCTACCTGTAATCATGATACCACTACCCTGACAATGCTCAATCGCCGCAAAATACAGCATTGGTGTAGCAACCATACCTACATCAATTACATTAATTCCACAGGCGCTAATACCCTGAATTAGACTGGTTGCCAGAATCGGGCCCGACAGGCGGCCATCGCGGCCAATAGCAATCTGGTTGATTCCTTTGCTGAGAGCTACGGTAGCAATGGCGCGGCCAATCAGCTCAGCTGTATCTTTGTTTAATGAAACATCCACAATGCCACGGATATCATATGCTTTAAATATGCTAGCATCAATCTGTTTTGAGGTCATGAATAATGTCCTTAGTTGTTCTTGTATTTGGTTAAATTTTAAATCAGTGTTTTTAGTGATAAATTTTAAAGATAAGGCTATCTGTTTACAGATGAATTAGGCTTTAGTGCTGGGAGCAGGTAAGCCAAAATGGCTGTAGCTTAATTCCGTAGCCATTCGTCCTCGTGGTGTTCTCTGTAAGAAACCCTGCTGAATTAAATAGGGTTCGATAACATCTTCGATGGTATCAGTTGATTCGCCAATTGCTGCTGCAATGTTATCCAGACCAACAGGTCCACCTGCAAATTTATATAGAATAGCTTCCAGATACTTGCAGTCCATAACATCTAGCCCGGATTGATCAATATCTAACATTTTTAATGCCGCATCTGCTACTTCGGCATTGATCTGACCTTGGTATTTTACTTCGGCATAATCACGTACACGTCGTAACAGGCGATTGGCGATACGAGGCGTCCCCCGGCTGCGTCTGGCGATTTCAGCTGCACCGGTGTTGTCAATTTGTAATTTTAACAGTTGGGCGGAGCGGGCAACAATAGTAGTTAAATCGGTGTTATTGTAGAATTCCAGACGTGAGACTATACCAAAGCGGTCTCGCAATGGATTGGTTAGCATACCTGCTCGAGTGGTAGCGCCGACGAGAGTAAAAGGCGGGAGATCGATTTTGACCGAGCGCGCTGCGGGGCCTTCTCCAATCATGATATCTAACTGGTAATCTTCCAAAGCTGGGTACAATATTTCTTCTACTACCGGATTGAGGCGATGAATTTCATCTATAAAAAGGACGTCATGTGGTTCAAGATTGGTAAGCAGTGCAGCCAGATCTCCAGCTCGTTCGAGTACCGGCCCAGATGTCTGGCGCAGATTAACGCCAAGTTCATGAGCAATGATATGAGCCAGAGTAGTCTTGCCCAGACCAGGAGGGCCAAATAATAAGGTATGATCCAGAGCTTCACGCCGTATTTTCGCAGCCTGAATAAAGATAGAAAGCTGTTCTTTGGTCTTATGCTGTCCAATATAGTCTGTCAGCGCGCGCGGGCGCAAGGCGCGTTCCAGCTGTTCCTCCTGTGCTGAGGTAGTTTGCGGGCTGATGACACGTTGTGGCTGTGCACCTGAAAGTTGGTCTGTTTGTAGCATGGCTAAATAAAAAAAACAAATTATATCAATAACGGCTTTAGGCCAGAGTAAATAGAAAACAGACTGGGTAAAGTTCTGATTTTAAATAGGTGTGCACATGCCAGTAAAAGCTTTGAAATATTCGGGGAAAGTTTTATTGACACATTGTGGATCGTCTATATAGACGGAAGTGCCCAGCAGGCTGACAAGTGAAAAACACATGGCCATTCTATGATCGTCATAGGTCTGGATGTGGACGTCGGCCTGCAATTTTGCAGGAGGCGTAATACTGATACTGTCCTCAGTGGCCATAACATGAGCACCAAGTTTGCGTAATTCAGTAGTCATGGCTTCGATGCGGTCAGTTTCTTTAACGCGCCAGCTGGCAATATTGCGAATATGACATGTTTCTTTACAGGCCAGAGCCACAATGGCAAGAGTCATAGCTGCATCCGGAATATGATTGGCATCGATATCGAAGGGCTGAATAGGCTGATCAGAGCAACGTGATATCTCAATAAACTGTTCACCCCAGTGTACATGTGCACCAATTTTTTCCAACTCGTGTATAAAGGCAATATCACCCTGAATGCTGTGGGCGTCAATACCATTAACACGAATAGATTTACCAGATATTAGTCCGGCAGCAAGGAAGTATGAAGCACTGGATGCATCACCTTCTACAAAAATTTGTGCAGGCGCATGATAGTGCTGCCCAGCAGGCAGCTGAAATGTCTGAAAATCTTTGTGTTTAACCTGAATACCAAATTGTTCAAGCAGCTTTAAGGTAATAGTAATGTAGGGTTTGGATATAAGTTCGCCACAGACATCAATGGTGTAAGCTTTTCCGGTTAACGGTAAAGCCATTAACAGTGCGGTTAAAAACTGGCTTGATACATTACCTTTAACGTTGATATGGTTATTTCTGTTTTGCTGGGTAGGATAAATTTGTAAGGGTGGAAAACCGGTCTGCCCCTTATATTCGATTACTGCTCCGGCTAATTGCAGAGCTTCAACGAGGTCACCAATAGGGCGTTCATGCATACGTGCCACGCCGTGTAAATAATATTCTCCTCCCAGTATGGCCAGTACGGCAGTTAAAGGCCTGAATGCTGTGCCTGCATTACCAAGGAATAAATCTGCCTGCTGTTGTGGGAACTTACCTTTGCACCCGTGTACTCTGATATGTAAGTCCGATTTTTTATCTTCGGCAGCTAAATATTCAATTTTGACGCCAAGGTTCTTTAATGCTTTCAGCATATAATGAGTATCATCTGAATCAAGTAAATCATGAATTTCACTCGTATTCTCAGCTAGTGATGCTAGGAGCAATATACGATTGCTGATGCTTTTTGAACCGGGTAAATTGATACTGGCTGAATGACAAATACTGGCTTTTAAATGCAGGGTATTCATGCTGATATTGGCTAATTTCAAAGATTTGGCTGGAAGTTTATCAGTTAATTGTGCTACAGGATATCTATATATGCAGTGATTTTGACATGTATAAACAGAAAAGTGCGCAAACAAACTATAAATAAAGTATATATAAATCAGGTGATCAATTGTAACCTTAAGTATAATAGTCACTATATTAATATTTTAATGTGATGGCTATGAAAATGAATCTTGACTGGCACTGGTCTAAATTCAGTACAGTCTGGTTATTAATAATATTGTTTGTACCTTTGGTGCAGAGATTACATATCAATCCTGATTGGGTGATATTTATTGAACAGGGGCAAACCTTTTTCTTACTATTTTGCTTTGTATTTACCCTTTTATCAACTTTATATAGTAGATTAACTGGCGAAGAAAGAGCATTCTGGTTGTGGGCATCATTATGGTGGCTGGTATTGCTGGGACGTGATCAAAACTGGGGCAGACAAACTTTTTCTGGTTATTCGCATGCGTTTTATCATGGTGTAGCAGCAGTGTTGATTCTGGGACTGATATTAATGTTGTTGTGGCCACGCTTGCGTGCCGGCATCAAATATTACTATCACCAGCCTTTTCCTGCATGGAATTTCCTGCTAGCTGCTACAGGCTTTTTATTGGCTGATGCAGTAGAACGTGGACGCTGGATTGCACATTTTATTCTGTATAATCCTATTTATGATGATATGCTGGAAGAATTATATGAATGTCCCTTTATATTGGCTTTGTTTACTATATCAGCTGCGTTACAATGGCGAACAATAATTGGTTCGGATAGGAAAATTATTAAAGCAAGTTGAAGCACGATAAATTACGGTATTGGCTAAAAATGGAATTCTGGCCTTCTGATGTTGAAAGTGAGATTGGTGGTTTATTAATTTTACTAATTATGACTAGAGCAAATTTTCTGCTTTAAAATATAAAAATATCAGTCAGTTATTGCTTGAGGATAAATTTCAGTATAATGTGCAGAAAATTTTGTGAAAAGGTAAGATATGGCTGTGTCGCAATCTGAGCCACGAATGAAAGTAATTGCTATTGATGGCCCCAGTGCTTCCGGTAAAGGAACAGTGGCTGCACAAGTGGCCGCTATTCTGAACAGGGACTATCTGGATTCCGGTGCACTTTATCGATTAACTGCCTTATATGCTAGTCAACAGAATATTGACTGGGATAATGAACATGAGATTGCTACACTAGCGTATAAATTACCAGTGGTTTTCAGCACAGATTCCATTTTATTGAATGGTATGGATGTAACAGCTGCTATTCGCACGGAAAACATTGGCATGGGCGCTTCGGCTATTGCTGCTTTACCGGCGGTGCGGACGGCGCTATTACAACGCCAAAGAGATTTTTTAGTGCCACGAGGGTTGGTAGCTGATGGGCGGGATATGGCTTCAGTAGTGTTTCCGCAAGCAGAACTCAAAATATTTCTTACTGCCAGTGCACCAATACGGGCTCAACGACGTGCCTTACAACTGGGCTTAGCTACTGATGGAGCAGATTATCAGCGGATACTTACTGATATTGAAAAACGGGATCAGGCTGATCGCTCCCGTGCGGTAGCCCCTCTTAAACCTGCCAATGATGCAATAATCCTCGATACCTCTTCGCTTAACATTAAAGAAAGTGTAGAAAAAGTGCTTGATTGGTATCGAAAAATCTAAAAATAGGTTACAATTCTGGACTTTTGTGTATGGGTGTTCTGTATACTTGCTATGTTTGAAGGATATGAACCCTGTGCCAAATAATTGTTTTCATGTTTTTTTATGCTGATGTGTTGGTAATTTGCATCAGTAGATTTTAGTATTGCTGGCACAGTCAGGGTGTGCCGGTTTTGATTAACTAACTTCCGTATCCCCTGACGATACTTGTTTGAGAATATAAATATATGACTATGGAAAATTTTGCCCAGTTGCTGGAAGAAAGCTTCACCTTGCAAGAGATGAATCCCGGCGAAGTCATTACCGCAGAAGTTGTTGCCATAGACAATAATTTCGTCACTGTGAATGCCGGTCTGAAATCAGAATCTCTGATTGAGGTGAGCGAATTCAAAAATGCAGCGGGCGAGATTGAAGTTAAAGTTGGTGATTTTGTCACTGTAACTATTGAATCTGTGGAAAATGGTTTTGGTGAAACTAAACTGTCACGTGAAAAAGCCAAACGTGCAGCTGACTGGATCAAGCTGGAAGAAGCCATGGAAAATGGTGAAATTCTGTCAGGTGTGATCAATGGTAAGGTTAAAGGCGGCCTGACTGTAATGATCAACAGCATTCGTGCATTCCTGCCTGGTTCACTGGTCGATGTACGTCCGGTCAAAGACACCTCTCACTTTGAAGGCAAGGAAATTGAATTCAAAGTAATCAAACTGGATAAGCGTCGTAATAATGTTGTGGTTTCTCGCCGTGCAGTGCTGGAAGAAACATTAGGCGAAGAACGTAAGGCATTGCTGGAAAACCTGAAAGAAGGTTCAGTAGTGAAAGGTATTGTGAAAAACATTACCGATTATGGTGCCTTCGTTGATCTGGGCGGTATTGATGGTTTACTGCACATCACTGATCTGGCATGGCGTCGCGTTAAACATCCAAGTGAAGTGCTGGAAGTTGGCCAGGAAGTAGAAGCCAAAGTATTGAAATTTGATCAGGAACGCAGCCGTGTTTCTTTAGGTCTGAAACAGTTAGGTGAAGATCCATGGAATGGTCTGGCTCGTCGTTATCCGCAGGGTACCCGTCTGTTTGGTAAAGTAACCAATCTGACTGACTACGGTGCGTTTGTGGAAATCGAACAGGGCATCGAAGGTCTGGTACACGTTTCAGAAATGGACTGGACTAACAAGAATGTTCATCCAAGCAAAGTAGTTCAGATGGGTGATGAAGTAGAAGTGATGATTCTGGAAATTGACGAGGATCGTCGCCGCATTTCACTGGGCATGAAACAGTGTCAAGCCAATCCATGGCAGGAATTCGAATCCAATCATGAAAAAGGCGAAAAAATCAAAGGCGTGGTGAAATCTATCACTGATTTTGGTGTCTTTGTAGGCTTGCCTGGTGGTATTGATGGTCTGGTGCATCTGTCTGATCTGTCATGGAGTGATGGCGGTGAAGAAGCTGTACGTCAGTTCAAGAAAGGTGAAGAGGTTGAAGCCGTAGTCTTGGCCATTGATGTTGATAAAGAACGCATTTCTCTTGGCGTGAAACAGCTGGCTGGTGATCCGTTCAGCAATTATGTCAGCGTGAATGACAAGGGCAGCATTGTAACTGGTAAAGTAAAATCATTGGATGCCAAAGGTGCTGTTATTGCATTGGCTGATGATGTTGAAGGTTATCTGCGTGCATCTGAAGTTTCAAATGATCGTGTTGAGGACATTCGCAATGCCCTGAAAGAAGGCGATGAAGTTGAAGCTGTGATCACAACTGTAGATCGTAAAAACCGGAATATCAATCTGTCTATCAAAGCTAAAGATGCACAGGAAAACAGTGCTGCTTTGCGTTCATTATCTGCTAACAATGCCTCTGCCGGTACTACCAGCTTGGGTGATTTGTTAAAAGCAAAATTATCTGGTGAAAGCGAATAAGCGGTTATGACGAAGTCGGAGTTAATGATTCGCTTGGCGGAACTATATACTGCTAATAATGATAGTACTGTATTAAACGCTAAAGATGTTGAGCAAAGTATCAAAATTCTCGTTGATACCATGACTCGTGCTTTAGCTAAAGGCCAGCGAATTGAAATTCGTGGATTTGGTAGCTTTGATTTGAATCATCGCCCAGCTCGTATTGGCCGTAATCCTAAAACAGGGGAAAAAGTATCGGTACCAGAAAAATATGTACCGCACTTTAAACCTGGTAAGGAGTTACGTGAGCGCGTTGATAAATCACTGCCGTCTGCGGATAAATAATATTGTTTTTTTGAGATAGACGTTAACGCCGCAGTTTCTGCGGCGTATTTTTATTTTAGGATGGTCGAAAGTCTAGCAAATGTGCTAAGGTTACATTTTTTAACTTTTGCTATATACAATCTTGATTTCCGGAAGAAATTCTATAATATGACCACCACTTCCTTTGCTGCTCCCGAATTTAATAATCAAAGTCCTCTGATCTGGTATCAAACTGCACAACAGCAACCCGGTTTCATTCATGATGAGGCTCAGTTACGTGCAATCAAACAATTGGACAGGCTATGGACTGAGTTGATGATGTTTAAGCGTAAACGAAACCGCTTTTTAGGGCGTAGCTTACGCTCTCCACGCGCACCCAAAGGACTATATATGTATGGCGGAGTGGGGCGTGGCAAAAGTTTTTTGATGGATGTGTTTTTTGGCTGTTTGCCTTACCAGCGCAAACGCAGAGTACATTTCCATGCATTTATGGCAGAAGTACAACAACGCCTGAAAGATCATCATAGTCAGACCAATCCATTAAGTGCAGTGGCGCAAGACATTGCAAAAGAAGTCAGGGTATTGTGTTTTGATGAATTCCACGTCAGTGATATTGCTGATGCCATGATACTGGGGCGCTTACTTGATGGCTTATTTGAGCAAGGCGTAGTTATGATTGCCACATCCAATTATGCCCCAGCCGAACTTTATCCCCAAGGTCAGAATCGATCCAGTTTTCTACCTACTATTGCATTAATTGAAAAACAATTGACTATTCTGAATGTGGATGGTGGGCAGGACTATCGTATGCGTGTGCTAAAGCCTGCCGATGTGTTTTATATTCCGGCAGATACAGCCAGCGAAAAGAAGCTTGAACAACTATTTCATAAGATTAATGATCAGCAGCAGATAGTTGGCGGTGAAATTGAAATACTGGGACGAAAGCTGGTATATAAAGCCCTATCTGAAACTACAATCTGGTTTGACTTTAATGAATTATGTTGCGGCCCGCGCTCCCAAAATGACTATCTAGAACTGGCGAAGCGATTTCGCGTATTAATTTTATCTGGTATACCTAAAATGAATGGTGGCCAAATGGCAGAAGCGCGTCGGCTTACGTGGCTGATTGATGTGCTATATGATTACCGTATCAAACTTTGTGTTAGTTGTGAAGTTGCTATAGATGACATTTATACCGATGGTGATTTTGCAAATGAATTTACGCGTACTGCCAGCCGACTTACTGAAATGGGTTCGGAAGAATATTTGACTTTATTACATCAGACATTGGATTTAGATGAAGAAACCAGTAATGCAGGAAAAGATATTAAATAAAGCTGAATTTTGTTAAAATAGATAAAGCTGTTTTTCTGGCAATTTTCTGTGTCAGTATGTAAAACCTATATATTTAACATAATGGAAGAATATGACTATCGAACGCACTTTATCAATTGTTAAACCGGATGCCGTAGCTAAAAACGTTATCGGACAGATTTATAGTCGCTTTGAAAGCAATGGTCTGAAAATTGTTGCTGCTAAAATGAAACATCTTTCCAAAGCAGAGGCAGAAGGCTTTTATGCTGTACATAAAGAACGGCCTTTTTTTGCTGATCTGGTTAATTTCATGATCAGCGGACCTGTGATGATTCAGGTGCTCGAAGGTGAAGGTGCTGTAGCAAAAAACCGTGAACTGATGGGTGCTACTAATCCTAAAGAAGCTGCCGCAGGTACAATTCGTGCTGATTTCGCTGACTCTATTGACGCTAATGCAGTACATGGTTCAGACAGTCTTGAAAATGCCGCTACAGAGATTGCCTATTTCTTTGCTGCTGATGAGTTATGTGCACGCTAAGTCAAAGGTAAGTTTATAGAATTAGTCCACCTGAAGATAGGTGGGCTAATTTACAATTGAAATGAAAATGCAAATGGAATAATTGGAAAGTATGGCTGGATTTTGCATGTGAAATTCAAATGTTTGATTTCTATAATGAAATTTTTCAATAACACTTAAATCTTGGCAAATACATTATTTGTTTGAAGCGGATTGTTGGCAAAACAGGTTCTGAAATCTTACCTCATAGTGAAACAGTTTTGATAAAATTGGCACGCATATTCTCTATTTTAATTACTTCACTTAATTGGAAAATTAAATGGGCGTGTTATATTTAGCACTAAGTTGTAAATAAATAGCCAAAACAAATTCAGATTTTAGTGATTCTGAAACTGTAAAAGCTTAGATATACGTGATGGCAATGATTTTTTATTTAAGAATACAGATAATGGCTGGTATGCTACCAAAGTTCGGATAGACCCGATAATGATTAATGGTGCCAGTTTAACGTTATTATCCAAAAGGAAAAAACGGAGAGAAAACTTAAAAATTTATAGTATTTCCAGTCTGGTATAAATTAAATTATTGTATAAATTGTTGAATAAATTTGAATTATCAGCATAATGACATGTGTAAAAACTAATTGTTACTGCTTTTTCCCAATATTATTGTATTACCCTGATGAAGACCAACTTGCTAAATTTTGATTTACCCGGTTTAACTGCCCTTTTTGCTCAAATGGGAGAAAAACCTTTTCGTGCCAGACAAGTTATGCGCTGGATACATCCGGGAGGTGTAGCCGATTTTACTGATATGACTGATCTGGCCAAATCTTTACGCCATAAATTACTGGATCATGCCGAAATAAAGGTACCGGATTTACTGTTTGAGCAAAAATCTGTTGATGGGACATGCAAATGGTTACTTGATGTTGGTACGGGTAATGGCGTGGAAACAGTTTTTATTCCAGAAAATACACGCGGAACTTTATGTATTTCCTCTCAGATAGGTTGTGCATTGGAGTGTTTGTTTTGTTCTACAGGAAGGCAGGGATTTAATCGTAATCTGACTACTGCGGAAATTATTGGGCAGTTATGGTGGGCAAATAAAGCACTTGGTGTAACGCCTAAAGATGAAAGAGTCATTTCAAATGTGGTCATGATGGGAATGGGTGAACCTCTGGCCAATTTTGACAACGTGGTAACTGCACTGAGTATCATGCTGGATGATCATGGCTACGGTCTGTCGCGTCGTCGCGTAACGGTATCTACTTCAGGCATGGTGCCGCAAATGGATCGACTAAAAGAAGTCATGCCGGTTGCTCTGGCTATTTCGTTGCATGCATCTAATGACAAGGTACGGGATAAACTTATTCCATTGAATAAAAAATACCCACTTGGCCAGCTAATGGCAGCCTGTCAGCGTTATCTCGCTAAGGCACCACGCGATTTTATTACTTTCGAGTATATAATGCTTAAAGATGTCAATGACTCTGCGCAACATGCGCGCGAGTTAATCGAACTAGTTAAGGATGTACCGTGTAAATTTAATCTGATTCCGTTTAATCCATTTCCCAATTCCGGTTTTGAACGTTCAACAAGTGAGCGTATTCGTATATTTCGTGAAATATTGCAGGAAGTCGGTTTTGTTGTTACGGTTAGAAAAACTCGTGGTGATGATATTGATGCAGCATGTGGCCAGCTGGCCGGAAAAGTAAAAGACAAAACACAACGTCAACAGAAATGGCAACTTGTTCAGGGATGATTTGATGAAAAAAATAGGGTTAACTTTATTATTTGCACTGATATTATCTGCTTGTGCGAATCAAAGTATCAATAAAAAACCAACAGCCGCTCAGCGGGCTCGTGATGTTGCCCAGATTAAAACTCAACTGGCAATTGAGTATATGAAAACCAAAAACTATCGTCAGGCTGTAGAAGCTATTGATGAAGCATTAAAAAACAATAGTAGTTCATTTGATGCATGGTTGATACGAGCTCAGATATGGCAATATCTAAAAGAACCGGCTAAAGCTGAAGAAAGTTTTCAGCGCGCGCTGTCGATCGCACCTAATAGTGCTGAAGTAAATAATAATTATGGTTGGTTTTTATGTGATGCTTTAAAGAAGCCAAATGCTTCAATAGCCTATTTTGATAAAGCTTTGACAGATCCAACGTATCCTACACCAGAAACTGCTCAGTTTAATAAAGGTATTTGCAGCAGCCGTATGGGCCAATATCAATTGGCCAATAGTTATTTTGAGCGCGCTTTGGCTGCCAATCCTAATTTTATTGCTGCCAAAAAAGAAATGGCGCGTAACAATTTGCAGTCAGGCAGTGTATCAGAAGCCAATTATATGTTTAAGCAGTATCAAAGTCAGATAAATAAATTATCTGCTGATGATTTATTATTGGGGTGGAGAATTGAAAGATCATTAGGTAATACGCAGGCAGCCTATGAATATGAAGCTCAACTGCGTAATAATTTCCCTTACTCTGCTGAATTAGAGCAGGTTTCTACAGGAAAATTCTGATGAATGAGCAAAGCACAAATCCTGAATCCGGTTCAAATGCCGCAGCCACTTTAGGAACAATACTTTCACAGACACGAAAGCAAAAGGGCTTATCTGTCGGCGAGGTGGCTGAGCGCTTGAAATTACCAGCCAGACAGGTTGAGGCAATGGAAAGTGGCCGCTATAAGGGTTTGCCCGAAGCTGTGTTTATCAAAGGTTTTCTGAGTTCATATGCCCGATTACTTGAACTGGATGAGAAAGAATTAAAGCAATATCTGCAACAAATATTTCCGGCAGGCAATCAGCAATTAACTTCCGAGGTTAGTAAGGTAACACCGGAAGAATTGGATTTTCAGAACAAGTTACAGCGTCGCCATTTTCCACGCTGGCTAATTGTTGTACTTGTGGTCATTTTAATTGGTGCCGTGGTTTATGCTTGGCAACATAAATCAACCTCAGAAAACGCCAGACAGACTGCGACAGCTAGTCAGGAAATATCAGCACAAGCAACTTCTATCGGTGATATCGCAGCCAGTAATATCCGGATTGTACCGATGACAGCCAGTGAGCAAACCAGTACACGCGCCGCTTCCACTGGAGCAAATGCCAGCCAGACTGATGCTGGCCGTACTGGTAGAGAGGCTTCGCAATCTCTTGCAGAGAGTACAGAGGCACTGGTTATTAAACTTGAAAACAACACATGGTTACAAGTAAGTGACAGAAGTGGCAAAGTGTTAATCAAAGAGACTGTTGACGCGGGGAGTACACATCAGTTCAGTGGTGCTGCACCATATAAAATTATTCTGGGTAAAACACTGGGTGCCAGTATCCAGTTTGCAGGCAAAGATGTTGCTATCCCACAAAATAAAAAAAGAACAGCTGTAATAACGGTAGGTGGAAATTGAAATGACGCTGGCTGGAACACGCAGGAAAACACATCAGGTAAAAATTGACCACGTTGTAATTGGTTCTGATGAACCAGTACTGGTACAGTCTATGACCAATACCGACACGGCAGATGCTGAACAGACTGCCAGCCAGATTAAAGCTTTAGCTGATGCCGGTTCAGAGCTGGTACGGATTACAGTAAATTCACCTCAGGCTGCTGCCAAAGTACCGGAAATTCGACAACGTCTTGATGATATCGGCTGTAATGTTCCTTTGGTAGGGGATTTTCATTTTAATGGTGATCGTCTGCTCAAGGACTATCCGGATTGTGCGCGGGCACTATCCAAATATCGGATTAACCCCGGTAATGTGGGTAAAGGTGTGAAGGGAGATGAAAAATTTGCCTACATGATTCACACTGCTGCTGAATATGATAAAGCTGTTCGTATTGGCGTAAACTGGGGCTCTCTGGATCAGGCTCTGGCCAAACGCATGATGGACAGCAATCTGGCTTTATCAGATCCACAGCCCGCTGAAGCTGTCATGAAAGAAGCATTAATTGTTTCTGCACTGGAATCTGCACAGAAGGCAGAAGATCTGGGTTTGCCGGCTAACCGAATAATCTTGTCGTGCAAAGTATCCAATGTGCAGGATTTAATTGAGGTTTATCATAATCTGGCAGCACGTTGCTTGTATCCCTTGCATCTTGGTCTAACTGAGGCAGGTATGGGCAGTAAAGGCATTGTGGCTTCTACTGCAGCTCTGGCGATTTTATTGCAACAGGGCATTGGTGATACTATTCGGGTATCGCTTACACCAGAACCGGGCAGTGCACGCACACAGGAAGTAGTCGTGGCGCAGGAAATCCTGCAAACCATGGGACTGCGCTCTTTTACACCTCTGGTAACGGCCTGTCCGGGCTGTGGACGTACTACTAGTACGGTATTTCAGGAGCTAGCGCGTGATATACAGCAATATTTGCGTAAGCAAATGCCTGTCTGGAGACTGCGATATCCGGGGGTTGAAAATCTGAATGTAGCCGTTATGGGCTGTGTAGTTAACGGTCCGGGTGAAAGCAAACTTGCTGATATTGGTATTTCTTTGCCGGGAACTGGTGAAACTCCAGTGGCTCCCGTTTATGTGGATGGCGAACGGAAAACCACTTTAAAAGGGGAGCATATGGCCGAAGAATTTCTGGCATTGGTAGAAGAATATATCCATATCAATTATGGTGAGCAGGGAAAAAAACGGCAAACGGCAAAAGTTATTCCGATTACAGCTTTATAATTAGCATTACTGTGATGGCTATTAGTCGCTATACAGTTTCTTATGGACAATTAATTTAATTAATATGGGTCAGAAAATCCAAGCCGTTAAAGGCATGAATGATTTATTACCAGTGGCGCAGAAAGATTTCAAGCTGACTTCTGCGCTCTGGCAGGCATTTGAAGATGTGGTTGTCGCATGGACACGTAGTTTTGGCTACCATCAGATTCGGACACCAATTGTGGAGCAAACTGGCCTGTTTGTGCGCTCAATTGGTGAAGAAACAGATGTGATTGGCAAAGAGATGTATACTTTTGCTGATTCTAACGATAAGCTAAGTCTCAGCCTGCGGCCGGAAGGTACGGCATCTTGTCTGCGTGCGGTAGTTGAGCATAATTTACTTTATAATAATCCGCAGAAATTATGGTATATGGGACCGATGTTCCGGCGGGAGCGGCCACAAAAAGGGCGGTATCGCCAGTTTCATCAGGTAGGTGTTGAAGCACTCGGCTTTAATGGGCCAGATGTGGATGCCGAGCTGATTGCCATGAGTGCCAATCTGTGGGAGCGACTGGGTATTCGAGAGCATCTGACTCTGGAACTAAATACACTGGGTAATCAGCAGGAGCGGGCTGCTCACCGTACGGCGCTGATTGCCTATCTGCAACAGCATGAGGCTATACTGGACGAAGACAGCCGGCGCCGTATGCATACCAATCCGCTGCGGGTGCTTGATACCAAAAATCCGGATTTGCAGGCAATGGCCAATGCTGCGCCACGTCTGACAGAATATCTGGGAACTGAATCTCTGGCACATTATGATGCTCTGAAAAATATGCTGGATGGTCTGGGCATTCGCTATGTAGAAAACCCGCGTCTGGTACGTGGTCTGGACTACTATAATCTGACAGTATTTGAGTGGACAACAGACAAGCTCGGGGCGCAGGCTACTGTGTGTGGTGGTGGGCGCTATAACGGGCTGATTGAAGAATTAGGCGGTAAACCTGCTTCAGCAATTGGTTTTGCTCTGGGCATTGAACGTTTATTATTACTGGTACAGGAATTCGGACAGCTGGCTATTAATAATGCCCCCGATGTATATATTCTACATCAGGGTGAAGGCAGCAATCTGGTAGCCATGCAGCATGCTGCATTACTGCGTGCTGAAGGACTGAATGTTTACCTGCATTGTGGTGAACAAAGCTTGAAGGCACAACTCAAGAAAGCTGATGCCAGCGGTGCAGCAATCGCTGTTATCGTGGCGCAGGAAGAACAATTAAACAATACGCTGACAATTAAAAATCTGCGTACTCATGAACAACAAACTGTCGCTGCCAGCGCAGCCTTACAGTTAATCCAACAATGGAAGAAGGCATAATGGTTGTACATATTCAGGATGAACAGGAAGTAGCGAATTTCAAATATTTTTGGCGTCGCTGGGGGCGTTGGATTTTTGCGGTTTTGGTTGTTTTAGCTTTGGCCTATCTGGGCTATGTCCTCTACCAAAGCCATATACGCAGTAATAATGAAAAAGCGGCAGCAGTATTTGAGACGTTTGTGACGCAGGCAAAGACCAATAATATAGCTGAAAGTAAAAAAGCGTTGCGGCAATTACAGGAAGAATATCCCGATACCATGAATGCAACTCAGGCCACATTGATGATGGCAGGATCGGCTTTTGATGACGGTAAATATGATGAGGCTATTCGTCACTTACAATGGGTTAAAAATAAGCAGCATAATGATTTGTTGCAGGCAATCGTTGCCCAACGACTGGCTACCGTTTATTTACAACAGGGTAAATATAATGATGCTTTGCAGGCACTGGATATCAAAGTAACCGGCCAGTTTAAGCCAGTTTTACTGGAAACTAAGGGTGATATTCTACAGGCTCAGAAGAAAAATGCTGAGGCAGTTGCCGCCTATCAGCAGGCACTAAATCTGTTATCAAAGGACTCAGTACAACGTGAAGTACTTCAGATGAAAATCAGCAGTTTGAGCTAATCTGTTTAATGAAACCTGAAATCTCGGCCAGATCAATCTGGCTGGAATTTCAGGTTTATAGTTGTACTGAAAGCTTGCCGCTGGCAGGCTGTTGCTGTTTTACAGCAAGGCAAAATTATCTGAAAGAATCAATTATGAAACCAACGATTGTTCTGGTTGGTCGCCCGAATGTAGGCAAATCAACATTATTTAACCGTTTGACCCGTAGCAAGGATGCACTGGTTGCTGATTTGCCCGGCTTAACCCGTGACCGTCATTATGGGCATGGCCGGGTAGGCAGTAAACCTTATCTGGTAGTAGACACAGGGGGCTTTGAACCAGTCGTAGACAGTGGCATTTTGTATGAAATGGCTCGACATACACTACAGGCTATTGATGAGGCTGATGCTGTTATTTTTCTGGTGGATGGCCGTACTGGTTTAACACCACAAGATCAGATTATCGCTAATCGTCTGCGCCAGAGTACACGCCCGGTGTATCTGGCTGTAAATAAAGGCGAAGGCAGTAACCGGCCGGTTCTGGCAGCTGAATTTTATGAGCTGAGCCTTGGTGAACCTGTTGTGATCTCTGGGGCGCATGGTGACGGCGTCTATGAACTGATAGAAACTGTTTTGGAAACATTTCCTGATGAAGAAGAGGAAACTGAAAACCATCATCCGGTTTTTGCAGTCATTGGCCGGCCGAATGTGGGCAAATCAACTCTTGTGAATGCCATTCTGGGCGAGGAAAGGGTAATTGCTTTTGATATGGCCGGTACTACCCGAGATTCAATTCATATTGACTTTGAACGAGGTGACAAGCCATTTACCATTATTGATACTGCCGGCGTACGCCGGCGCGGCAAGGTTGATAATGCAATAGAAAAGTTTTCTGTTATTAAGGCGATGCAGGCAATTGAAGCCGCTAATGTTGCTGTACTGGTACTGGATGCCCAGCAAGATATAGCTGATCAGGATGCCACCATTGCGGGCTTTGCTTTAGAGGCAGGGCGCGCTCTGGTAGTGGCGGTAAATAAATGGGATGGACTGAGTGCTGAGCGCAAGCAGCAGGTAAAAAGAGACATTGCGCGTAAATTATATTTTCTGGATTTTGCCAAATTCCATTTTATTTCTGCATTGAAAGAAAAAGGAATTGATGGATTGTTCAGCTCCATTCAGGCTGCTTATGATGCGGCAATGATTAAGTTACCAACCCCGAAAATAACCCGTGTGCTACAAACTGCGCTGGAGCGGCAGCAACCTCCCCGTGCAGGGCTGATTCGTCCCAAGATGCGCTATGCCCATCAGGGTGGCATGAATCCGCCGGTCATTGTTATACATGGTAATGCCTTGCAACACATCAGTGATGCTTATACCCGTTATCTGACGCAAACATTTCGTAAAGCATTTCATTTACAGGGGACACCTTTACGTATTCAATACAATGTAAATAAAAATCCTTATGACGAAAAAGACGATAAACCTGCCAGACCCCTGCGGCGGGTAAAACTGAGTAACCGTATAGCCAAGCGTGAACAGGTTAAACAATCGAAAAAGCAGGTAAAGCGTAAAAATAAAGTCAGTTCAAAGAAAACAAATGCCCTGTAATGTGATAGGATTGGCTACGCTTTTCTAATCGCTGTACGCGGGTGCAGCTTAGCGACAACATAATCAAAAAAACGGAGTATCCAAATGAGCGCCAAAGGACAAATGTTACAAGATCCTTTCTTGAATGCACTGCGGAAAGAGTATGTGCCAGTATCCATTTATCTGGTTAACGGTATCAAACTACAAGGTCAGGTGGAATCGTTTGACCAGTATGTTGTGTTATTGCGTAACACTTCAGTAACACAAATGGTATATAAACATGCAATTTCTACAATTGTGCCTGCACGAGCAGTAAGTTTGCAGCATGAACCAAAACCTGCATCTGCAGAGTAATGTAGTTATTTTGTTTTAGTCAAAAGCCGTGGGAAACCACGGCTTTTGACTAATGGGTCATTGATTTGGAAAAAAGATTAATAACTATTACACCAACCAGTATCAAGCCAATACCCAGAATAGCAGGCATATCCAGCTTTTGCCCGAACTTCACCCAGGCTATCAGAGATACACATACAATGCCTACGCCAGACCATACTGCATAGGCAATACCCACCGGCATGGTTTTCAAAGTTTGTGCCAGACAATAGAATGAAATTATGTAACCCACAATTGAACAGATGCTGGGCATTAGCCGTGTAAAACCATTACTTAGTTTAAGCATACTGGTTGCAAATATTTCCGCCAGTATGGCTACCGCTAGAAAAAGCCATTGATTCATAGTGATCCTTTTTTGCTGCTTATGCGCTTAAGCATGGCAGAACATAGCTAAAAAAAGCCACTGTTCAGTCATATTGTATATAGCGCGCTGTAGTGTGGTTTAGTCAGTGTGGTTATCAGGCTGAAATATTGACAGCGTTGCCCGATAATAGAAAATTCGATTATCAGCACCCAAACAATGGATTACTGATAATTTCATTTCTGTGCTGCTATTTTTTACCAAAGAAAAAGCGGATTTATACCAGAATCCGCTTGCAAGCTAAACTGTTTTTGATGAGCCGTTGGCGCAAGCAGTTGTATACTATTGTATTCAGGCTGATCGCTTATGCTTCGTCTTCAACACCGTAGTATTTGGTACCAATTTTAATTGTTTCCCTGCCATGCTCACGGCGCCATGCATTGCTATCACGCAATGAGTAGGCACAGCCACAATACTCTTGCTGGTAAAACTGCTCACGTTTACTGATTTCAATCATGCGCTGGCTGCCACCACCTTTACGCCAGTTATAGTCCCAGTATGTAAGGTCGGGATATTTTTCTGCTGCGCGTTTGCCACAGTCGTTAATCTGCTGCATATTTTTCCAGCGGGAAATACCTAATGAGCTGGTAATAACCGGAAAGCCGTTTTCGTGTGCATATAAAGCTGTGCGTTCGAAGCGCATATCAAAGCACATAGTGCAGCGGATACCGCGTTCAGGTTCAAACTCCATGCCCTTGGCGCGTTCAAACCAATTATCCATATCATAATCAGCATCGATAAAGGGAATATTGAATTTTTCGGCAAAGGCTTTGTTTTCATCTTTGCGAATCTCATACTCTTTTTTCGGATGAATATTAGGATTATAAAAATAAATGGTGTAATCAATACCGGCGGCCAGCATGGCTTCCATGACTTCACCGGAGCAGGGGGCGCAGCATGAGTGTAGCAATACCTTATTTGCGCCATTGGGAGGAGTTAATTTGGGGCGCTGTACCGCTGTGGTAACTGGTTGTGGATTCATTGATGTGATTTCCTGTTATTCGATATTTTTCTGAAGAGATTTTAACAAAGCTGCCAGCACAACAACATAGCCGGAAAGAAAAAAAGCGTTCAGATATCTGAACGCTTGTATGAGAGGGCTGTTTTACAGCGCAGCTAATGCCTGCTCATAATCTGGTTCAGTGGTGATTTCAGCCACTAGCTGGCTATGTAATACCTGATTGTTTTCATCCAGCACAATGACAGCGCGGGCACATAAACCAGCCAAAGGACCAGTGCTGAGCTTAACGCCGTATTGATCTTGAAATTCAGGATGGCGGAATGTAGATAAAGTTTTTACCTGATCCAGCCCTTCAGCACCACAAAAACGTGCCTGAGCAAAAGGTAAATCAGCAGAAATACACAATACAACAGTATTGGACAGCTTGGCTGCGGCCGCATTGAAATGGCGTACTGACGCAGCACAAACACCTGTATCCACACTGGGGAAAATATTCAGCACTTTGCGTTTGCCGGCGAAATCTGCAAGTGATACTTCGTTCAGGCTGGCATCGGTAAGGCTGAATGCCGGAGCGGTGTTGCCTGCTTGTAGAAACTGGCCGCCTACTTCTACGGGTGTACCTTTCAGGGTAACTGTACTCATGATTGTATCCTTTGATGTTTAATCTGGTTAATAAGGTGTAGGCTTATTGTGGGCGATTGGCGGGTAACTGTCAAAGTTTATCTATGTTGATTATAGTTGTTAAAAAGCCGGCGCATAAGCAAAGTTAATTAATGCAACCAGCCAGTCAGCATGGCTGTTACAGATATTGCTGTATTCAGGCTGAATCAAACTGGCTATCAAGAAAAATCTTTAGATAGAAGCTCAGCGCCGTACAAAATGCTGCAAATCATAAGCAATACTATTTTTACTGCTGATATGACTGCTGCTTTCTATTTGCTGCCATTCATTGGTGTCAATTGCAGGGAAAAAGGCATCACCCATAACGCTCACATGAATTCTGGTTAAGCGCAAATCAGTGGCCAACGGCATCGCCTGAGCGTAAATTTGCGCTCCACCCATAATAATAATTTCCGGGCAATCCGCCAGTTGCTGAATCGCCTCTTCGATATTGTGACACAAAATAGCCCCGCTGAATTGCTGCTCTTGCTGCCGGCTAATAACATAGTTTGGCCGCCCCTGCAGCGGTTTCTTCGGCAGTGATTCCCAGGTTTTGCGCCCCATCACCACGGGCTTACCCATGGTGTAATTTTTAAAAAATTCAAAATCTTCAGGTACGTGCCAAGGTATACGGTTGTTTTCACCGATACAGTTGTTATCATCAGCCAATGCGGCAACTAAGGTAATTTTGTTGTGTTTATTCATACTGCTACTGGGGCTTTAATATGGGCATCTGGATGATAATCAGAAAGTGTGAAATCTTCAAACTGGAATGAAAACAGGTCTTTAATCTCGGGATTAAGGTGCATTTGTGGCAGCTTTTTCGGGCTGCGGCTTAATTGCAGCTTTGCCTGTTCGAAGTGATTGCTGTACAGATGAGCATCGCCCAGTGTATGAATGAACTCACCTACCTTTAAATCACATACCTGAGCAATCATCATCGTCAGCAAAGCATAGCTGGCAATATTAAATGGTACGCCCAGAAAAATATCCGCACTACGCTGATAAAGCTGGCACGACAGTTTGCCTTCGGCGACATAAAACTGAAACAGCGCATGGCAGGGAGGCAAAGCCATTTCATCTACTAAAGCCGGATTCCACGCTGAAACAATCAGGCGGCGGCTGTCCGGATTGGTTTTAATCTGTTGCAGCAGATTGCTTATCTGGTCGATATGGCGGCCATCCGGCGCAGGCCAGCTACGCCACTGATACCCATATACTGGGCCCAGATTGCCATCGGCATCGGCCCACTCATCCCAGATGGAAACATTGTGCTCATGCAAGTAGCGGATATTGGTATCCCCACGTAAAAACCACAGTAGTTCGTAAATAATGGAACGTAAGTGCAGCTTTTTGGTGGTGAGTACAGGAAAGCCATCAGCCAGATTAAAGCGCATCTGATAGCCGAATACCGAGCGGGTACCAGTGCCGGTACGGTCTGCCTTATCTACACCGTGGTCGAGCACGTGTTGCATTAAATCAAGATACTGTTGCATGCGGATTATCCAATACAAAATAGGGCAATTGTAACTTAAATTGATACAGGCTGGCTGATGCTGCTGTTTTTCACTGCCTGCCATGCTGCGGCAATCAGGCTGGCATTGTTATCTTTTAACAATGCAGCATCGGATAACATGCGCCGCCACTGGCGTGCACCTTGCAGGCCGTGCATCAGCCCCAGATAATGCCGTGCCATATGGCGTAAAGAATGATCTGGCTTGGCCAGTTGCTGCTGCGTATAGTCGATTAACTGTTCAACCAGCGCCTCATATTCAACGGCAGGCTGCCTGCTGCCATAGAATTCAGCATCCCAACTGCGCATTAGCATCGGATTATGATAAGCCTCGCGCCCAACCATCACCCCATCCACATATTGCAGATGCTGGCTGATTTGTTCATTGGTGGTAACGCCACCATTAAGAATAATTTCCAGATCAGGAAATTCCTGTTTCAGACGATAAACGTAATCATAACGCAGCGGCGGAATATCACGATTATCTTTGGGAGATAAACCCTCCAGCCATGCATTGCGCGCATGCACAATAAAAATACGGCAGGCTGTTTGCTCGCGTAATGTACCCACAAAATCAGCCAGTGGCTGGTAGGCTGTTTCTTTATCCAGTCCAATGCGGTGCTTGATGGATACCGGAATGGATACAGCTTCCTGCATCGCATTCAGACATTGCGCTACCAGCGCAACTTCGCGCATCAGACAGGCTCCAAAAGCACCTTGCTGTACCCGCGGGCTGGGGCAGCCACAGTTCAGATTGATTTCATTGTAAGCATAACCGGCGGCAATTTTTGCTGCCTGCGCCAAAGCTGTGGGGTCACTGCCGCCTAGCTGCAAGGCAACAGGCTGCTCCTGCGGGTGATAAGCCAGTAATTTATCGCTATTACCATGAATGATTGCATTGGCATTAATCATTTCCGTATACAGCCATGCGTTTCTGGTAATCAGTCTGGCCATGTAGCGGTAGTGCTTGTCTGTCCAGTCCAGCATGGGCGCCACAGACAAGGTTCTTTTCGGCTGAGGGCTGTTATCAGGCTGACAACCACTACCTTGCACAGAATCATCTGTACCGCTTAACCGTTTATTTTCTTGCATAATCCAGCATTCTTAAAACATCAGTGAAATCAAGCTGAGCCAGAAACTCAGCTCAGCCATTCCCCCGTATTTATTTTCTCATAAAGCTAGATTATACATGGCTTAACTAAGCAGCTTGCCTTTACTGCGTGCTAAAAATGAATCTTTGCATCAATCTCTAATTATTTAAGTAGTTTAACGCAGTGGCACTTGAGACTTAATCAACCTGATTTGTTTCCCTTGCTGTTTTTTCTTGAAATGATTTTGCAGCCATAATTTATGCTGTAATTTACACTGCGGGCCTAAATAAATATTATCAATATGATTTTCTACATTAGTGTATTCAACGTATAGACTAGTAGTGGACTGGTAGCCTTGAGGTTCTACAATATTTTTGTCACCAATATGAGTGATATAAATCATACGACATTCATCTTCATCTTCAAAAGCAGCATGTTTTATCAGGCAAGAAATAGGTAAAACAGTCAAACTAAGCAATTGCTTTAGATTTGGTATATCTTTTAGGTGTTTATTATTTAAAAGTTTACCCATTGATTTTCTTATTTCGTTCAATCTGGTGCGAATATCTTTGATCTTTGTCTTTTCATTTAATTCTTTAGTATATTTTAACCATTCTTTATCGATGGTAGCAGTTCCTTTTTTTTCGCCACACATTTCCAGATAAAACGATTGTTTATTGCGTTTGGCTAAAGCCATATATTCAGTTTTTGGGTCAAAATACAGGCAACGATATAAAGGCAGAGGATGAAGTGTATCGTTACTTTTATTTTCTGTTTGTATAGTCTCAAGTTCTATTTGTTCATTATTGACGGGTATAATAGGCTTAATGCTGTCTACTGGTGCTATTTCATTACTGATACTGCGTTCAGTATCCAGACCAAAAAAATTCTGATTAAAAGCAATACTTACGCCGGAGCCAGAGATATTATCTTCATTACCGTATAAACGGAACTGGTTTAAAGAATTATGATTAAAAGAAAAACTGGCTAAAAAACTTTTGATTTCATTATCCGAATTATTTGTAATATTTAGCCAGTTGGTTAATACCTGATTTTCACTGGGGTCATTCATAAAATCGACGATATTCAGCCGAAACTTACTGGGATTGTCTCCTTTAAGCAGATTAAATAAGACTGCCGGCTTGGTATAATGGGCAACGCGCCGTTCCGGCTCCTTTACCTCTGTGTCAGCATCAGGTGAGTTGTTTAGATTGAAAGAAACTAATAATCTATCTTTTATGTCATTAACTGACGTACAAATATTTTTAGTATTCACAAGAATTAAATCTTTTAAATTCTCTTTAATTGAATTAGAGCTAGGATTAATATCCATTAGTTCTAATATAACTCTGGCGGAAACATAAATATAAGACTCAGAAATGAAATATTTGATTTTATTATAATAATCTCGGGCTTTATCGCTGTCGTTTTTTTGAAAAAAATAAATGTTAGCCAGATTAAGCTGAGCTATAGAGTATAATTGCTGAGCATCACTTTTTAAAATTTCTGAAAAACAGGTTGCAGCATCTTTATAATTTTTTGTTTTATTTAGATAAAGACATCCTAAATTAAATTGTGCTCGAGGATAAAATACAGGAGAGTTTTTTTTAGTGATATTTGAATAGCAGCCTATAGCCTTAGTATAATTATGTTTTATATTGTTATAGATAACTCCTAAATTGAATTGAGCTAGAGGATAAAGTTCTGGAGAATTTTCTTTAGTGATCTTTAAGTAGCATTTCTCAGCCTTATCATAGTTGGTTTTTTTATTTAGATAAAGACCTCCTAAATTAAATTGAGCTGCTGAATAAAATTCAGGGGAGTCTGCTTTGGTGATATCTGACCAGCAGGCTTCACTCTGATCATAATCGTGTTTTATATTTCTATACAATTGTCCTAAATTAAATTTAGCCCGTGCATATTTTTCATTCCCATCGTCACGTGTAATTTGACGGTATTGCTCAATTAACGCATCAATATCATTATTTTCCATTACTAATCCTGTTTTAGCGGGTTTTAGGTTTTTGTTACTGTACTTTGGGTTATTGACTTATCTTGTTTAAATTTAACGAATAATTATATTTAAAAACCGTCTTAAATAAAACTGTATATGACTATTGTTGAGGTAGCAGGTTTTATCTTGCCTGAGAAAAAGCACTGTAGCGCGGCGATTATTAATATGTAATTATGGATAAGTGTTTGTTTAGGTTAATTAATTGTATGATTTGCTTATTTTGCAATGATATTTGTAATTAGCTGCAAAAGTGGGCTTTAACCATTGCAGGCGATTGATTGTCTCTCTATGATAAGTTTTTGAAGGATAAGAATTTAGCAGTAGTTTAATTTAATGCTGTTGTAAACAGTAAACAAACAGAATGGAGATGGTTATGAGTGACAATGGATTCGTTGATAAAGCTAAAGGCGAAGTAAAAGAAAACGTTGGTAAGGTAGTTGGTGATACTAAAACTCAGTCTGAGGGTATGGTAGACAAGGCTGTTGGTGGTGTAAAAGACGCCGTTCACGATATGTCTAATGCGATAGATGGCGCTGTTGATTCGATTAAGAAAAAACTTCAGGATTAATATCTGAAATGATAAATAAGCCGCTCAATAAGAGCGGCTTTTTGGTGATGGGCTTAAATATTTTAATTGATGGTTTATCGTCAATTTATTTCTGCTCCTCCAGATCTAATCCTTTTATTAAATCTGGATATTGATTAATGATTTTTTCAGTGGCATCCATAACAATTCGATTACGATACAGGATTAAGCTGATAAAAATCAGATCGATTCCAATCATAGTACCAAAAGCATAAGAAAATATTGATGGACCGATACTTGAACTCAAAATAGATAGCATTAGTGTTAGCAATATGGCCAGAATGAATATAAAAATAATTGACCATGCTGTGCTGCTCATAAGTCTTTTTAGCCGTAATTTTTTTTTCTTGCTTTTGTTTTTCAGTGAAAAGGGATTATGATAACAATAATTTAAATCGTTTTTATTCCATATAACTCGTCTGAGGCCTTTATGGTGAACTCCTTGTGCCACATAAAGATTGAATAAAAGCTCTATATCATCACTATGATTTTCTTCCCAAAAATCTATTTGGCTTAAATCCAGATACTTTAAATAGGGTATTGACATTAATGCCAGCTTTCTTTCCATGGGGCTGGCATTTTTATCATTAAGCTCTTTTCTGGTTGTTTTTAAGTACTCTGAAATTTTTTTCATATCGTCTTCAGACGGAAGAAATTGTTGTGAGAAAAATTCACGGATACAACTCAAAGAAAATATAAATATTAAAGATTTGATTATTGAAATAATATCCATTTTCAAATTTACGCTTAGTTAGAGATTGATTTATGTTTACGTGATTTAACTTTAAAATAAGAAGTTATTTTTGTCAAAGGTTATATTGATTTAGAGTGGGATTTATTTTGAAATTTGTGTGCATTGATTAACAGATTGCCAATCACACCAACGACTGTAAATGCCAACCGATAAATGGCAATCTGGTTGGTAGTGATGGCTATTTGTTTGGCCAAAAAACTTCTATATGAGTAAGGTTGCAAAATGGGTGATGATGGCCGCAGAAGCAATCATATGTACGAATTTTAAGTGTTTAAGGTGAATAATTGTTGCAAACTGCTTTTGTCCCAATCAGGCAGTGCCGTATGGCGGGCGGGATAAAGGCCAGAATAAATGCAGCAATGAAACCCAATAATCCCAGTAGTAAAAAAATAAGCATCCGTCTATGGCGCTGCTGATTTAGTTAAGAAGTATGCTGTATGTTTTGTACGGGATATTATCAATATTTGGTGCTTAGGCGTACTTGGGTTTGGTCTGTATGCAGTTGCAAGCCATCTGCAAGGCAAATTGGCGGGCAGGGAAGGTGCTAAGTTGATAGAGGCTGAATTTTATTAGTTAGCCTGCAACGCATCGGTACCTGCTGGCAATACAATGGCTAGAAAAAACTGTTGTAAATGATTCTGCTTAGTCGCCAGTAGTCTGTCTACGCTTAGTTGTGCTGTTAAAGCTGGTGTTGGGCGCATTTTATTGCTCTGGCTAAAAATCGGGCTTGTATCGGCGATGAAATTAGCTGTAATTAATCTATTTGGCTGGTTATTTATGCTGGTTTTGTTTGTTTGCGAAGAATAAGGGTTGTGGCTGGTTTTCTTTGTAAAGTGGTGATTGAGAATGGGAAATGGCTTTGCTGAATCATTTTTTCAGGATAGTCAGGTTTGATTTTAAGCTGATGTGGTTGCAATGTGATTATGTGGTAGGCTGATTTTTGATAGATAAGATTGATTGCTGGTTAAATATTAGGTTAATACCGGGTAGTTATGCTGAATTAGATATTTTGTCCAGACGGCGTATTTTGGCTGTCTGGTTGGGAGGGGTAAACGGGTGGATATTAAGGTTTTACGTTATTTTCTGGCGCTGGCCAGACAGGAAACTGTGACTGCTGCGGCCGATTATTTGCATATTACTCAGCCAACGCTGTCGCGCCAGCTTATGGAGCTGGAAGAGGAGCTGGGAAGTAAGCTGTTTATCCGGGGCAGCCGGAAGATTATGCTGACAGAAGAAGGTATGCATTTGCGCCAGCGTGCTGAGGAAATTCTTGATCTGGTACACAAAACTGAAGCTGAATTTCATCAGTCTGATAAAACGCTTAGTGGTGATATTTATATTGGCTGTGGTGAAACAGACGCTTTAAGGCCGGTAGTAAAGGTGATTAAGGCGATGCAGTTGGATTATCCGCATGTTCGTATTCATATTTATAGTGGTAATGCGAATGATGTGACGGAACGGATTGATAAGGGTTTACTGGATTTCGGGGTATTGATTGATCCTGTTCATCTGGAGAATTATGAATCTTTGTGTTTGCCGCAGAAAGATAAATGGGGGGTATTGATGAGAAAGGATGATGAGCTGGCTGAGCGTGATTTTATCCGACCGGAAGATTTATGGGATTTGCCACTGATTATGTCGAGACAGAAGTATGTGAGTGACGGTATCGCCAGATGGATCAAAAGGGATTATAACAAGCTTGATGTGGTTGCTACGTATAATCTGATTTTTAATGCGGCGTTGCTGGTGGAGCAGAATGTGGGCTATGCGCTGTGTCTGGACAAGCTGGTTAATACTAGTGGGGAAAGTAGGCTCTGTTTCAGGCCGTTGGAACCGCTACTGGAAGTTGATGTGAATGTTGTCTGGAAAAGGTATCAGTTATTTTCGCGGGTTTCTACTCTGTTTTTACAACGCTTGAAAGCAGGTATTTTGTAAGGCTATACCTGCACTTATAAGCGATGCTTAATGTGCAGGTTATAAATATTTATGAGGTGGTTTTAGTGCAGATTTGCCTTGAAGAATGAGGTAAGTTTGTTAAATGGTATCAGGTCAACGCGGTCGTATAGATCAACATGGCCGGCATTTTTGACATAGTAAAGCTCTTTAGGCTCGGCTGCACGGCGGTAAGCATCTTCGCTGAATTCTTTGGAATGGGCTTTATCACCGGTGATAAATAATAATGGCCGCGGAGAGATGGTTTCTATGTCGTTGAAGGGGTAGAAGTTCATGAATTTGGGGCTGCTGGTCAGGGTGGGATGGGTGGTTAATTCCGGTTGAGAGCCTGCCGGGGTAAATTCGCCACGTGCGGTGCGGTAAAAATCATAAAATTCATGGGCAATCGGGCTGTCTTTGGCGGTAATTTGCCCTTTATTAATGGTACCGCCGGTATATAAGGTTTGTCCGCCGGTAAATTCTATGTCACGCTGTTGTGCTGCCTGCTGTATGATTTGTTTTCTTTGTTGCAGGGTGAGTGAATGATTGAGGCCATTGCGACTTGCGGCCCCCATGTCGTACATGCTGACTGTGGCAATGGCTTTGAAACGTGGGTCGATTTTGGCGGCGCTGATTGCAAAACTGCCGCTGCCACAAATGCCGATTACGCCTATGTTGTTGCGGTCAACAAAAGGCTGGGTACTTAAAAAATCGACAGCGGCACTGAAATCCTCGCTGTACATGTCGGGCAATACGGCATTGCGTGGTTGTCCTTCGCTTTCTCCCCAGTATGATAAGTCGATTGCCAGTGTGACAAAGCCCTGTTCGGCCATTTTGGTGGCGTATAAATTGGCGCTTTGTTCTTTTACTGCGCCCATGGGATGGCCGACAATGATGGCCGGGTATTTGGTGTTTGCTGCTAATGTTTTCGGTGTAAACAGGTTGCCAGCCACTTTCATTTTATACTGATTGAGAAAGCTGACTTTGTGCATGGTTACTTGTTTGCTTTGATAAAAGTTATCTGCGTGGTTTGACATATTGGCTCCGATTGACAGTGGGGAAAACAGTCCGAAAAAACTGAGACATATGGTTATGAAAATTTTCTTTTTGAGATAAAGGCAGATGTTTTGCATGATTTGCAACTTTCTTTGTTGAATAGGGTGAAAAATAATTTATGAAAAGGGTTTGGCTGTTGTGCGGGTATGTTGTGCAAAGCTGGTTTTGATGAGTAGTAGTGCTGCGATAAAAATTAGTGCTGAACTTAAGAAAATTCCTTGTATGCCCTGATGGTCATAGATGATGCCGCCTATGGCCGCAGCTAAACCGATTGCAAATTGTATGGCGGCCACAGACAGGCCACCCATTATTTCGGCTTTGTTGGCCAATGTAATGGCTATCCATGTTGACCAGCCGACAGGTAGAAAACCAAACATGAACCCCCATGCAACAATAAGTGCTGAATCGGTAGCCAGATTGTTGTGGCTGAACAGTAATGTAACGGCCAGAATGAATAAAATGATGTGGCTGATTATCATGGCCAGTTTAAAGTGTTTATGCATTATCCATCCGGCGAAAATGGTGCCGGCAAAATTGCCGCTTCCGAAAATCAGTAACAATATGGATAAGGTATTAGCTGGCAGGGCTAGGGTATGTTGCAGAAAGGGTCTTAGGTAGGTGAAGAAAATATGGTAGCCGCCATAGCTGAAGATGGTGGCCAGCATTCCGGTGGCAACCCATGGCTGTTTTAAGAGTAAGAGCATTTGTTTGAAGTTGCTATCTGCTTGTGCCGGCAGGGCGGGTAATGTGAGGAGTTGGCAGATAAATGCGGCAACGCCTAGAAGTGCGGTGAGCAGGAAGATGCTTCTCCAGCCGATGATGTTGCCCAGATAACTGGCCAATGGCAGGGAAATGATGGTAGCCACGGATACGCCGGCGTAGACAATGCTGAGTGCGCGCGAAATATCCTTTTCCGGTACCAGTTGTATGGTGACGGCGGATGCTAATGACCAGAAACTGCCGACACATAATCCCAATATGCAGCGTCCGATAAGCAGCAGTATATAGTTCGGGGCAAAGGCAATTAATGTATTTGCTCCTATGAGCATGGCCGACATGATTAATAAAACTGTGCGTCTGTTGGTGGTTTTGGCTACGGATGAAAGGAAGAGGCTGGCTATTACGGCAAAAATACCTACTGCGCTAACTGTTTGCCCAGCCATGCCTTCGGTGATGTTCAGGGATTTAGCTATTGGTGTAAGCAGGCTAATTGGGACAAATTCGGCGCTGATGAGGCTGGTAACGCCCATAAATAATGAGAAAACGGCAAACCAGTGTGCTGTTGCTGGTGGCTGATGGGTTTGCTGCTGCATTATTGCTCAATCTCCGTTATTTGCTTTGTGCAATTGATGTGGTATTGGTTTTTTGGCAATTGTGTAGGCATTCACGCTGTTTTATTGTCTGTTTTATTCTACGATTGCTACTTTTACGCTGTTTTAAACAGTATAAGTAGCTAGAATTACTATGTAAAATACTTATATTTTATGGCTATTGATGCCTGAAAAGCATGGTTAGATAATTTTTTAGGGATGATTTGTACTGAAATTTGCTTGGGAGAGAGGAGTAAATGCTGGCGTTAGCTGGCTAAGATAAGTAAGTGAAGGTGTGAAAGATATTTCAATCAGTTTGTGGTTGGAAGTAAGGTTAAGAATGGAAATATTGCTGTTATTTTTCTGAATATGTGTTTTTTATTGCTGGTGGCTGGAATAAGCAGGGTTTTGGGACGATAGGATGCTGAAAAAGAAAAAGCCTTGTATGAACAAGGCTTTTGGGGGTTACGTTAATGTTGTGTGTGGCGCGTTATTCCCACTCAATGGTAGCGGGTGGTTTGCCGCTGACATCGTAAACCACTCGGTTGATGCCGCGAACTTCGTTGATGATGCGGTTGGAAACGCGGCCGAGTAAGTCGTAAGGCAGGTGTGCCCAGTGGGCAGTCATGAAATCGCTGGTAATCACGGCGCGTAATGCCACTACATATTCATAGGTGCGGCCGTCGCCCATAACGCCTACGGATTTTACCGGCAGGAAAACGGCAAATGCCTGACTGGTTTTGTCGTACCAGGATAGACCATCTTCATCACAGGTGTTACGCAGTTCTTCGATAAAGATGTGGTCGGCACGGCGCAGTAAGTCGGCATATTCGCGTTTAACTTCGCCCAGAATACGCACGCCCAGACCGGGACCGGGGAAGGGATGGCGATATACCATGTCTCGTGGTAGTCCCAGTGCGACGCCTAGTTCGCGTACTTCGTCTTTGAAGAGGTCGCGCAGTGGTTCCAGTAGTTGCAGGTTTAGAGTTTCCGGCAGGCCGCCTACGTTGTGATGGCTTTTGATGGCATGTGCTTTTTTGGTTTTGGCACCGGCGCTTTCAATTACGTCAGGGTAGATGGTGCCTTGTGCCAGCCATTTGGCGTTTTGCCGTTTGCCGGCTTCGCGCTGGAAGACTTCGACAAATTCGGCACCGATGATTTTGCGTTTGCGTTCGGGATCGGTTTCGCCGGCGAGTTTTTCGAGGAAATCGACAGAAGCATCGACGTGAATTACGTTTACGCCAAGGTTTTTGCCGAACATGTCCATAACCATTTGCGCTTCCTGATAGCGCAACAGGCCATGATCAACGAAAACGCAGGTGAGCTGGTCACCGATGGCGCGGTGAATCAGGGCAGCGGCTACGGAAGAATCCACGCCACCGGAAAGGCCGAGGATAACTTCATCGGTGCCAACCTGTTCGCGAATTTTGGTAATGGCTTCTTCGATGTAGTTAGGCATTGTCCAGCTTGGTTTAGCCTGACAGATGTCCAGTACAAAGCGGTTGATTAATTCGCGTCCCTGTTTGGTATGGGTAACTTCGGGGTGAAACTGTACGCCATAGAAGTGTTTTTGTGGGTTTTCGATGATGGCGTAAGGACAGCTAGGGGTGTGGCCAATGCTTTTGAAGCCTGCTGGCAGTTTGCTTACTTTGTCGCCGTGGCTCATCCATACATCCAGTGTGTTGGGCTGGTTGTCGAAAATACCATTGGTAAACTGGCTGTCTTCTGTATGCACCTGAGCATAACCGAATTCGCGCTGGTCGCCACCGCTGACTTCACCACCCATGGTGTGTGCCAGCCATTGCATGCCATAGCAGATGCCAAGAATGGGGATACCCAGATTAAGGATTTCCGGATTGGCCTGATAGTCTGATTCGTATACTGAATTGGGGCCACCAGACAGGATAATGCCTTTGGGGGCGAATGCCTTGATGTCGGCAATGGGCATATCGAATGAATGTAATTCACAGTAAACATGAGCTTCACGTACGCGCCGGGCGATAAGCTGGGTTACTTGTGAACCAAAATCGAGAATTAAAATTTTATCCTGATTCATGCTAGGCTCTTGACAGGTGTTTGAGTATGAAGCGAGTTATTTTAACACTTTTCTGCTTTTATTTCTGCAAGTGCTCTGTATGTGGAAGATTAGTATTGTGAAGAATAGGCTGTCTGGCTGGATAATATGATTTATGTGTTTATTTTATAGATGCTGTTTTTGCTGTTTTGTGAGTTGAATACTATTATGGCTTTTATCAGTTTCTCTTTTCGGTTTTGTGCCAGAGATTTCAGAATGTTGATAAACTGGCTATGATGGTTGTAACATTTTGTATCAAATAATTTTTTTCAAAATTGATAGAGGGATGAGCTTTTGGGTTTATGATGGGGTTGGTGGTAAAGTTTGTGCTGAACTCAATGGCTATGGTGTTGCGATACCTGTTGTGAATTTTTTGAATATAGGTAACTGATTCTAGATAGCAGATATTTATTTTGGTGTTTCTACGTAAATAGCCTTGGGCGTGAAATGAATTGGTTTGATACTGCGCCGTTTGTTTTTATATAGTTTGAAAGATATGATGGTACCTATTGCTGCTAATAAAAAATTACTACGCTGCAATCACTATCATTGATTGGGATTGGTAGTCTGCAAAGTAGGGATGTTAAGGCACTCTCGCTGGCCAAAACGGATAATTTTTTGCATATGCTTTAGAATTGCATTGCTATTTCTATATGATTTTCAAGTTTTTTGGTTGATAGCTTATGCTTTTGCTGGGTGTTATTTTTTCAATTAAAGTCTAGCTATTAGTTGTTGAAGAGGAAATATTTCTCTAGTGCATTGCTAATGAAGCCGGATTTATCGGCATTTGCGTGGACTTTCGCCCTTTAGTTCTTGGTTGGTGTGAAGATCGTAAATACGAATAGTGGCTTTGGGAAAGGATGCACATAGGGAATTTTTAACGGTGTAGATGCCTGTGCCATGTGCCAGCAATTTCATTTTAGGTAATAAATCTTTACCATTTTCATCCTGAGCAATGAGGCGGTAATCTCCGTTGACTGTTATGCAGCCGTTTAATATTAGCAGTCCTAAAAGAAAAGCAGTTTTTTCATCGCTAATTTCTCTTTTTTGTTTTTGAAAACAATGGTTATGTTGTACTTTTAAGTTTTATGTATAATATATTTTAACAGGTTTTGTGTAGTTATATATTGAAAAGATGTACTTTTTAATTTTGTTTTGAGTTGGGTATGTTTTCTATGTGGCTGTTATTTTATGCATAGGTGGATTAACAGGTATCTGAATTCTATTAAAAAGGGAAATTGAAAAACATCAATTTCCCTTTTTAATATTTTTTGATTTGGCATGAGTTAGCGAGCCTGTTTCATTAGCCGTTGTTTTTCGCGGTTCCAGTCTTTTTCTTTGCTGCTCTGGCGTTTGTCGTGCTGTTTTTTCCCTTTGGCTAAGCCCATGTCGATTTTGACATAGCCATGGCTGTAATGCATGTTGACGGGAACGAGGGTATAGCCACTGCGTTCTACTTTACCAATCAGTTTGTTGATTTCGGACTGTTTCAGTAGAAGTTTCCGCTGACGTACTGGATCAGGTTTAACGTGATTGGAGGCGGTGGGTAATGCGGTGATGTGGCTGCCAACTAGGTAGAAAGCACCTTTTTTCCACTGGATATAGCTTTCTTTGATTTGCACCCGGCCTGCACGAATGGCTTTGACTTCCCAGCCTTCCAGCACGATGCCGGCTTCTATCTGTTCTTCAATAAAGTAATCGTGAAAGGCTTTTTTATTGTTGATGATGCTCATATTAGTTTTCTGCTACGCTGTATTTTTGTGTCTATTTTAGCAGAAAGAATGGGTAATGGAGACAGATTACGGTTGAATGTGGCGAATAAATAAAAAACCGATTGGATTAATCGGTTTCTTATTTGCTTCAGTTGTCAATTTCCTGACGGTGGGTTTCAGGCAATAGTAGGACGGCTAGCATGCTGAGCACGCAGGAGGCGATCAAAAACCAGCCAACGTACACGGTGCCTTGTAAGCTGTATTCTTTAACTAGCCATGCGGCGGTAAAGGGTGTGAGTGAACCGCCCAAGATGCCGCCAAAGCTGAATGATATGGCCGCACCGGTATAACGTACGTTGGTAGGAAATATTTCCGGTAAATACGCTGCCAGTGGTGTCCATAGAATGCCCATAACGAATAAGGAAAAGGACAGAAAGATGGCTGCGACAGTTGTGCTGTTACAATTGATTAAATCACCGTAGAAATAACCGATTATGACGGTTAGGATGCCACCAATTAAAAATATTGGACGGCGACCGATTTTATCGGAAAGCCATGCTGAGACAGGCGAACCTAAAGCCATAAATACTATGGCACTCATCAGGATGAATAGGTAATCAATTTTGTTAAACAATGGTGCGCTTTGCCATGGATGCTGTGTGGTGGCATATTGCAGGGAAAATACTGTAGACAGAAAAAACAGGGTAAAGCATGACATGGCCGCCAGTGAACCAAGGATAAGCTGTTTGTAATGCTTACGGACGGTATCAGCCAGTGGCACTTTTACTGCATTCTGTTTGGCAACCATGCTGCGAAAGGCATTGCTTTCAATGATGGACATGCGTACATACATGCCGAGGCCAACTAGTACTATGCTCAGCAGAAAGGGAATACGCCAGCCCCAAGCCATCATTTGTTCGTTGCTCAGGCTTTTAGACAGGATAATAAATATCAGGCTCGCGGTAATAAAGCCGATAGGAGGCCCGATTTGTGGAAACATGGCGAAGAGGGCGCGTTTGCCTTTGGGTGCATTTTCGGTAGCCAGTAAGGCGGCACCACCCCATTCGCCACCCAACCCAAGTCCCTGACAGAAGCGCAGGATGCATAAACAGACTGGTGCAAAGATGCCAGCTTGTTGGTAGGTTGGCAGAAAGCCAATCAGGGTAGTGCTTATACCCATTATCAGTAAGGATGCAATCAGGGTGGTTTTGCGGCCGACTTTATCGCCAAAATGGCCGAATAGTGCTGCTCCAATGGGGCGGGCGATAAAGGCGATGCCGAAGGTCAGAAATGAGTGCATGACGGCAAGTGCCGGATCCTTGTTTGTAAAAAACAGGGTATCCAGTACCAGTGCAGCGGCCAAGCCATATATATAGAAGTCGTAAAATTCTACGGCTGTACCCACCAAGCTGGCAACGGCAACTTTAGTAGGGGAATTTTGGGTGATTTGAGGTGCAGATTCGGACTGCGATGCGGGTGTGTTTGTCATAATTATTTTGAGTTCGTGGTTGAAAAAGCTTGTATATGAAGTTGCATACACAAGCTTTTCTGGTACAAGCAAACTTAGGTAGTTAAACTAGTTTTTATCCTGATCAACCAGTTTGTTTTTGGCAATCCATGGCATCATGCTGCGTAACTGGTTACCGATGATTTCGATCGGATGCTCAGCATTCTGACGACGACGGGCAGTCATGGACGGGTAGTTGGTAGCACCTTCCACGATAAAGGATTTGGCATAATCGCCGTTTTGAATGCGTTTTAATGCTTCGCGCATTGCCTGACGTGAATGTTCATTCACTACTTGCGGGCCGGTGAAGTATTCGCCATATTCTGCATTGTTGGAAATGGAGTAGTTCATGTTGGCAATGCCACCTTCGTAAATTAAGTCTACGATTAATTTCATTTCATGCAGACATTCAAAGTAAGCCATTTCGGGAGCATAGCCGGCTTCTACTAGTGTTTCAAAACCGGTTTTGATTAATTCAACCAGCCCGCCACATAATACGGCCTGTTCGCCGAAAAGGTCGGTTTCGGTTTCTTCTTTGAATGTGGTCTGGATAACGCCGCCTTTGGTACCACCGTTGGCTGCTGCGTAGGATAGGGCAATGTCACGGGCACGGCCGCTTGCATCCTGATGCACGGCAATCAGGCTAGGTACACCGCCACCTTTGAGAAATTCACTGCGTACGGTATGGCCGGGGCCTTTGGGCGCAATCATGACTACGTCCAGATTTTTGGCGGGAATAATCTGGTTGTAATGAATATTGAAGCCATGGGCAAAAGCTACGGTGGCATTGTCTTTCAGATTGGGGGCAATTTCGTTTACATATACTGCCGGCTGAAATTCATCCGGGGTAAGAATCATGACTACATCAGCTGCTTTGGTTGCTTCAGCAACTTCGCGTACGTCATGGCCGGCATTTTCTGCTTTGTGCCATGAGTTACCATTTTTGCGTAAGCCTACAATTACGTTAACACCTGAATCTTTCAGGTTGGCGGCATGAGCATGGCCTTGTGAACCATAACCAATAATGGCTACGGTTTTGCCTTTGATTAATGACAGGTCGGCGTCTTTATCATAATAAACTTGCATGGTTATTCCTTTGGTTTAATACTTTGATTTTAAAATCAGGTTTTTGGTATGGCGTGAAGCCAGTTATGTTGTCAGAATGTCTGATTAAATACGCAACATGCGCTCACCACGGCCTATGCCGGCGGCTCCAGTGCGAACGGTTTCCAGAATCAGTGTTTTTCCTACGGTATCCAGAAATGCGTCGAGTTTGTTACTGGTGCCGGTGATTTCTACGGTGTAGGTTTTATCGGTAACATCGATAATATGACCGCGGAAAATATCAACCAGACGCAATATTTCATCGCGATCTTTGCCGGTGGCACGCAGTTTAACGAGCATTAATTCGCGTTCGACGTATTGGCTGTCATTGAGGTCGATTACTTTGATAACTTCAATCAGTTTGTTCAGCTGTTTGGTTATCTGTTCCATGACTAGATCGCTACCGCTGGTAACGATTGTCATACGTGAAAGGGTTTTGTCTTCTGTGGGCGATACAGACAGGGAATCGATGTTGTAGGCTCGAGCTGAAAATAGCCCTACGATACGACTCATGGCTCCGGATTGATTTTCCATCAGAATAGATAAAATGTGTCTCATGATGCACTCCGGCTATTCTGTTCACGGTCGCTGCCAGCGGCAGCTTGGGTTGTATTCATATGTGGTGGTAAAACCATTTCATCCAGACCTTTGCCATTGCCAACCATTGGATAGACATTCTGGGTACGATCGGTAATGAAATCCATAAATACTAGCCGGTCTTTGAGGGCAATGGCTTCTTTGAGGGCACTTTCTATATCGGCTGTTTTTTCAACTCGAATGCCTACGTGGCCATAGGCTTCTGCCAGTTTGACGAAGTCGGGCAGTGAATCCATATAGGTTTCGGAGTAGCGGTTGTCGTAGTATAACTCCTGCCACTGGCGAACCATGCCGAGAAAACCGTTATTCAGGTTGATTATTTTGATGGGCAGGCGATACTGATAACAGGTAGACAGTTCCTGTATGTTCATTTGGATGGAACCTTCACCGGTAATGCAGAATACGTCTTCCTCTGGTCTGGCTAATTTGGCACCCATGGCATAAGGCAAACCGACGCCCATTGTGCCCAGTCCGCCAGAGTTGAGCCATTGGCGAGGCCGCTGAAAGGGGTAATACTGTGCAGTAAACATCTGGTGCTGGCCGACATCGGAGGTAATGAGGGCATTATTGTTGGTAATTTTGGCCAGTGCCTGTATTACTTGCTGCGGCTTGATGTATTCGTCGGTGTTTTCAAACCACAAGCTGTTATGGCTGCGCCAGTTTTCAATGGTTTTCCACCATCTTTCCAGTGCGTTGCTGTTGAAAGCCAGATTTTGCTTCTGCCACAGGGCGAGTAAATCAGCAAGGACGTTTTTTACATCTCCAACAATCGGTACGTCTACTTTCACGCGTTTGGCAATGCTGGACGGGTCAATATCGATATGGATGATTTTTTTGCCATCATCGGTAAATTTATCTGCTACAGAGATAACGCGGTCGTCAAAGCGTGCGCCCACGGCCAGTACGACATCTGCATTTTGTAAGGCCAGATTGCCTTCGTAGCAGCCATGCATACCTACCATACCCAGAAACTGACGATTAGTGCTGGGGAATGCGCCCAGTCCCATCAGGGTAGATACACAGGGGATGCCTGTAGACTGGATTAAATCGGTGAGGATATTGCTGGCGTTACCCAGTACTACACCGCCGCCAAACAGGATAATCGGGCGTTTTGCCGCGGCCATTACCTGTGCTGCTTTTTTAATCTGGCCAGTATGTCCGTGGATAACCGGCTGATAGGAGCGGATGTTGATGTCTTCCTGCGGATAGCTGAATTTTGCCATTGCTTGAGTAACATCTTTGGGTACATCGATAACCACTACTCCGGGTCTTCCGGTACGGGCTAGCTGGAATGCTTTTTTTACGGTCTCGGCCAGTTCGCTGATGTGTGTTACCAGAAAATTATGTTTAACGCACGGGCGGGAAATGCCAACGGTATCTACTTCCTGAAAGGCATCGGAACCTATGGCCGGTGTGCCAACCTGACCGGAAATGACTACGAGGGGTACTGAATCGGAGTTGGCGGTGGCAATGCCGGTAATGGCATTGGTGGCGCCCGGGCCGGAAGTAACCAGTGCTACACCGATTTTTTCACCATTGCTGGCACGTGAATAGGCATCGGCAGCGTGTACTGCGGCCTGTTCGTGTCTGACAAGTATATGGCGAAATTTTTTTAATTGAAAAATGGCGTCGTAAATTTCGAGAACTGCTCCGCCGGGATAACCGAAAACATATTCTACATTTTCGGCCTTGAGACTCTGCACGAGTATTTGTGCACCTGAAAGTTGCATATCAACCTCTTATGTTCTAGTAGTCCGACTGACACGTTACCAATGCATCTTCATCCGGTAAGATTTAATAAATGTAAACAGCGATTTAAGGTACGCGAATGCACTTATTGTGATGAACTCTTGGTTCTGTGTCCGGTAGTCGGATTAGCAAGTTTGGGTTAGCTAAATGAGTCTTTACAATAAAGCAGGTATAGATGTTAAGCAAGTGCTAATTTCAGAAAAAATGTTACTTTTATACTTGCTTTGATTTATTTTATGCTCTTTTTTTTCGTATTTGGGAAATAAAATGCTAAATTTAGACAAATTTTGATGCTTTTCTGTGCTTATTTGTCTAAATTTGAATAAATTATATGTTTTTGATAATTATAGGATTTTAGACTTATTGTCCAGTTAATAGATGACAATGTGTGCTCCTGCTGCCTGTGCCAGTTGCATAAGTGTTGCGCTATTCATATAAGCATGGGCAAGGTGGGAAATATTAGCAACAATGGGCAGATGGGTAATTTGTCTGGCTTTAACAATGGCTTCGACGTCGAGCCGGTATGGGGCGTTTCGCTCCAGACTTAATGTTCCGGCTTCGCCAAGCATCAGATGGTGGTTGCCCTTAAGGGCGATGTGCTCCGCTGCAATCAGCCAGTCATCAACTTGATGATGTTTGTCTTTACACAGTACTACTGGGATGTTCAGACAGCCCACTTCGTTGAGTAAGGTACGGTTAGACATTAATTCTCCCCCCAGATAGATAATATCTGCTTCTGCCTGTAAGGCCGGTTCGAGCTGGCGTACATCTCTGATTCGTAACCAAACAGATTTATTAGCCTGATGTGCCTGTTTAATCTGTTGCTGCATGTTGATGCTGTGCTGTAATGGTGGTGTATAGGGTGATGCTGCTTGATAGAAGGGGTCGATAAATATGTTGGTGCTTTCTGGCAGTTGTGAACTGGTCATTGTGGCAACTAGCTGACATTGCTGTCCGCCAAACTGCTGGCCGCGAACGGTGATGATGGTGTCCTGTTGTTGTGTTTCGCGGCTGATGATGCGCCAGTCCTGTAGGATGCGTAATGCTTTTTCTACGCCGGCTAGGGCTTCAAGCTCACGGGGTTCGAATACTCTTTCATCACCGACTGCACCGATAATGGTACGTTCTTCGCCGTGTGATATGTGTTCATGCAATCCGCGCTGGCGGATAAAGGTAATAACGTTGTTGATTTGGGCTGCTGTTGCCTGACGCTGCATTACGATAATCATGTCGGTAATCCTTGAAAGCGGTTTGCTGATTGTCAGAAAAAATCAGGATGCTGACAAGTACTGCTTGATATGGATCAGGAATCAGTCTTTCAATTTAAGCTGTCGGTGATTATGGTAACTGTACAACAGTGATAGTAAACTATTGTTATCGATAAATAGGGTATATATTTTATGTGTTAACTTGGGTGAGAAAGGTTTGGCGAATTTCGTGACGCGGAATCAGTAAAAACAGTTCACTCAGGGACGGATAAATGAAAACAAGAAGACTGTTGTTTGTGTTGGTGGTGCTGGCATTGGTGGGGTTGGCGGTGTGGGTTAATATGCGCAGCCATACATCTTTACCAGATGGTTTTGCTGGCGGCAATGGTCGCATGGAGTTAAAACGGCTGGATGTGGCTACTTTATATTCTGGCCGAGTAGTGGAAATGAAAGTGGATGAGGGGGATATGGTAGCCAAAAATCAGGTTTTGGCTGAACTTTCATCTGATCAGACCAGTAGTAAGCTGGCGGCTGCGCGTGCGGATAAACAACGCGCACAGGAAAATGTAGCTAAAGCAGAGGCGGAAATTGCTGCTCAGCAACAGGCACATAAAGTTGCGCAGATGGATCTGGATAATACGCGCCAGCTCAGATCAGATGAGCTGGTATCTTCGCCGGAATTACGCCGGCGTTTGGCTGACCGCGATGCGGCTATTGCTAAAGTTAAAGCGGCGCAGGCGGCGCGCGCTGAGGCACAGGCCGCGGTGAAACAGGCGCAGGCGCAAATTGATGCTACTTCTTCCGCAAACAACGATATGCTGATTCGGGCGCCTAAAGCCGGCAGGGTTGAGTACCGTATTGCTGAAGCCGGTAATGTGCTGGGCGAAGGCAGTAAGGTTGTGTCGCTGCTGGACCCAACTGATGTAACGCTGTCAGTGTATTTGCCTACGGATACTATTGGTAAGCTTAAGCTTGGCGATGAAGCACGGATTGTTCTGGACGGGATGAATGCTGTCTGGCCGGCAAAAGTTGATTTTATTGATTCCAATGCCCAATTCACGCCCAAGTTTGTGGAAACGCTGAATGAGCGGCAAAAGCTGATGTATAAGGTTAAGCTGAAAATTCCACCACAGGTTGCGTTGCAATATAGTGGTTTGCTTAAGGGCGGCTTAACGGGTAATGGCTATATCCGTTTTGATAATAGTAAGGCGTGGCCGCAGCAGTGGCAGGTTAATCTACCCAGTGTGAAACAACCCGCCAAAGGTGTCTGAGATGGATAGTACTGCCAAAGCGCAGGCTGGCACAGGAGAAAACTGGGCTGTTGATTTACGCCATGTGTCCCATCAGTACCGGCAGACGGAAGCTTTGCGCGATGTGTCGCTGCAAATCCGGCGCTGTGCGACTGTGGGTTTGATTGGACCGGACGGAGTAGGTAAGTCGACGCTATTGTCGCTGATTGCTGGTGTGAAGATTATTCAGCAGGGCGAGGTGCTGGTTTTTGGTGACAATATGGCGAATAAGCACAGCCGTCAGTTGTTAAGTCACCGTATTGCATTTATGCCGCAGGGTCTTGGGCAGAATCTGTATCCGACTTTATCGGTTAATGAAAATGTTGATTTCCATGCACGTTTATTCGGTTTGCGCGGAGCGATGCGGCATGAGCGTATTACACGGTTATTGCAGGCTACGGGGCTGACACCCTTTGCCGACCGGCAGGCTGGTAAGCTGTCGGGCGGGATGAAGCAGAAATTAAGTTTGTGTTGTGCGCTGGTTCATAATCCTGAATTGTTGATTTTGGATGAACCAACTACTGGAGTTGATCCTTTATCTCGACGGCAGTTCTGGCAGCTGATTGATGAATTGCGGCAGGAAAATCCGGATATGACGGTTATTGTGGCCACTGCCTATTTTGATGAAGCCAAGCGCTTTGAATATTTGCTGGCGATGGATGATGGCCGCCTGATTGTTAATGCACCAACGCAGCAGGTTCTGGAAGAGACGCATACGGATACGCTGGAACAGGCTTATGTGAAAATGCTGCCGGAGTCAAAACAGGATAAGGCCGGCAGCTTAAAGTTGACGCCGTTTGTACCCGATAAGGATTCGCCACCGGCAATTGAGGCAAGAGATTTAACTAAGCGTTTCGGGGATTTTGTTGCAGTAAATAATGTGAGTTTTACGATTGAGCGTGGCGAAATTTTTGGCTTTTTGGGCTCGAATGGTTGCGGTAAATCAACCACCATGAAAATGCTCACTGGTCTGCTCGACGCTAGCTCGGGTACGGCTCAGCTGCTTGGACACACGGTTAATGCCGATGATATGACGACGCGCATGAAAATTGGATACATGTCGCAGTCGTTTTCTTTATATGAGGAATTAACTGTTCGGCAGAATCTGGTTTTGTCTGCCCGTTTATATCGCATGGATGCGGCGCAGATTGAGCATTCGGTGCAGCAATCTTTACAACAGTTTGATCTGGTTGAGTTTGCTGATATTCAGCCAAGTGAGCTGCCTTTGGGTATCCGGCAGCGTTTGCAACTGGCTGCGGCCTGTCTGCATCATCCTCAGGTATTGATACTGGACGAGCCTACATCAGGGGTTGATCCGGTGGCCAGAGATATGTTCTGGCATCATCTGCTTGATTTATCAAGGAATAATCTCACCACGATTTTTGTGTCCACGCATTTTATGAATGAGGCACAACGCTGCGACCGGATATCGTTTATGCATCAGGGACGGGTGTTGGCTATTGGTTCACCAGCAGAGCTATGTGCCAACAAGAATACAGATGATCTGGAAACTGCATTTATTGATTATTTGCAGGAGGCAGTAGATAAAAATCAATCTAATCAGCCAGCAGCAGCTAAGGATAATCAGCCACAGGAAGCGGGATTGACGCAGTCTGCTGCTAAAGCAATGAATGTTGATGGTCTGAATTATTGGCTACAGACGGTATGGACTTTTGCTGTACGTGAAGGTAAGGAATTGTTGCGCGATAAAATCCGCCTGTTTTTTGCTTTGTTCGGACCGGTTGTTTTGATGATGATGGCTGCGTGGTCAGTGTCTTTTGATGTGGAGCATGTCAAGTTTGCGGTATTAGATCGTGATCAGACGGTGGAAAGCCGTGCTTTAATCGAACATTTTCGTGGTTCGCGTTATTTTACTTTTACTGGCAATCTGCACAATGCCAGTGAAGTTGATCAAACGTTGAAAATTTCGCAAGCCAGACTGGTTATTGATATTCCACCGCATTTTGGCCGCGATTTAATGCGTGGTGATAAGCCGGAAGTGGGGTTTTATGTAGATGGTACCATGCCGTTTATGGCGGAGAATATTAAAAGTTTTATTCTGGTGATATTGAATCGCTATGCTACGGTTCAGTGGGCGCAAAAAGGCTTGCCGATTTCACTTCAGCCTAATGCGCAGATTGCACCGCGCTATTTATACAATCAGGATTTTAAAAGTATTTTTGCGATAACACCCGGTATGATTATGATGGCAATGATGCTGATACCCGTTATGATGACAGCGCTGGGTGTGGTGCGTGAGCGGGAAATTGGCTCAATTACCAATCTGTATACATCTCCGGCTTCGGTAAGGCAGTTTCTGATTGGCAAGCAGATACCCTATGTTTTTGTTTCCTTTATCAGCTATCTGATTCTGGTGTGGCTGGCTGTAGTGGTACTGGGTGTACCGGTACGTGGCAGTTTCTTTGCCATGAGTCTGGGGGCACTGGCGCTGATTTGTGCAGCCACAGCGTTTGGTTTACTTATTTCCAGTTTTGTTAAGTCTCAGGTAGCTGCGATTTTTGGCTCCGCTATTTTGTCATTGATTCCGGCACTGAATTTTTCCGGTTTGCTTTATCCTTTATCTACGCTAACTGGTGTGAATTACTGGTTTGGCTGGAGTTTTCCCACTGCATGGTATCAGTTAATCAGTCTGGGCGGTTTTACCAAAGGTTTGGGTTTTCTGGATTTTATTAACTACTATCTGATACTGCTGGCATTTTGTCTGGTGTATGTATTTCTGGCCGGCTGCTTGTTGAAAAAGCAGGAGGTATAAATGCTGCAATGGTTTAAAAATGTATGGGTACTGAGCATTAAAGAACTGAAAAGTCTGCTGAGCGATGTGGTACTGATTGCCTTAATGGTGGTGGTATTGTCTGTAGCGATATATTCAGTGGCCACCAGTATTTCTACGGAAGTACGTCATGCTTCTGTGGCGGTAATGGATGCTGACCACAGTGTTCTGTCTTACCGAATCCGTGATTCTTTGCTGGAACCGTACTTCAAGCCTCCGGTCGAGGTGAAGCGCGAGGAAATTGATGCGGCTATGGATAAGGGTGATTATGTATTTGTATTGGATATTCCGGCTAATTTTGAACGTGATGTAGTGGCAGGGCGTTCACCTACCATTCAGGTACTGGCTGATGCTACTTCGGTAACGCAGGCTGGTATTGGCTTTAATTATTTAAGCCAGATTATTGATACTGAGACACGTGGGTTTTTACGTCAGCCTGTGGCAACTGAGTTTTCGCCGGTTACGCCGGTGCTGAATATCCAGTTTAATCCCAATGGTGAATCCTCATGGTTTATCGCTACGATGAATGTGGTATCGAATCTAACTTTACTGGCGATTATTCTGGTTGGAGCAGCGGTAATCCGTGAACGTGAACACGGAACGATTGAGCAGCTGCTGGTGATGCCGGTACATCCCAGTGAAATTGTGATGGCCAAGATTTTTGCCAATGGCGCGGTGATTTCGGTTGCTTCGCTGCTTTCGCTATGGCTGGTAATAGAGGGCTGGCTGAATATTCCGATTAATGGTTCAGTGTCTTTGTTTAGTCTGGGGATGCTGATTTATCTGTTTTCGGTGGCTTCGCTGGGAATCTGGTTTGCAACGCTGGCACCAACCATGCCGCAATTCGGTTTGCTGTGTTTGCCGATATATGTGGTAATGCGTTTGCTTTCTGGTTCAGAATCACCACTGGAAAGTATGCCGGCTTTTTTTCAATATATAACTTGGCTATCACCAGAAACTCAGTTTACTCAGTTTAGTCAGGATGTGCTGTTTCGCCAAGCTGGGCTGAATATTGTCTGGCCGAAAATTATTATGATGACAATCATGGGTGCGTTGTTTCTGGCTCTGGCTTTGTCGCGCTTTCGTGGCATGCTGGCGCAGCATTCATAATGATTGTGCCAAACTTTCGGGAAGTAAGGTAATGAATAAAAAATGGTTGCCGCTATTACTGGCTATGGGCTTAATGGCAGGCTGTAGCAGAACTGATATTCAGGTGAAATCCACTGTAGCTGTCGCGCCTCAATTTGATCACAATGCTGCTGCCCGTGGCACGGTTGATATCAGCCACTGGTGGCAGAGCTGGCCAGATCCGGTATTGAATGACTTAATTAATTCAGGTTTAAAAAATAACCGCGATTTAGCCAAGATGAAGGCCAATATGCTTTCAGCCCGTGCCAGTGCGGCCATGGTGGAGTCGGATCTCAGCCCGCAGGCCGGAGTAGAAAGCAGTGGCAGCTTCCACCGCTACAACGGTGCCAATGCGCTTAAAGATCTTGATCTGCCGGGAATCGGTAATACCAAAGATTATTTACAGGCGGCCGGTTCGCCTTTGGGTGCCAATCGCAGTCGCTTGCATGGCAATACAGTGCAGGCGGGTTTTACAGCCAGCTGGGAGCCGGATGTATTTGGCCAGAAGCGTAGTGATGCAGATGAAATGTATTATCTGAGCCTGAGTGAAACGGAGCGCTGGCATGGTGCTCAGATGGTTCTCAGTAGTGAGATTGCTGATAATTATCTGAAAATGCGTGCTATGCAGCAGCGGGCGAAAGTAGGTGAGCACAGTGTAGCCACGCTGAAACAGTTGCAACGCTATACAGTAGGCCGTTTTCGCGCCGGTCAGGTTACAGCTTATGATGTCAGGGAAGTTACTGCCAAACTGGCTGGTATGCAGGCACAGATTGCCACTTATCAGGCGCAGGCAGATGTCTATCAGCGCAATATAGCGGTATTAATCGGCCAATCACCGCAAGGATTTACAATTGCCCCTGCAACTTTAGACATTTTTCAGCATATTCCTGCTGCACCAGCCGGGCAACTGCCACTGGACGTCATTACCCGCCGGCCGGATATCCGTACTCAGGAAAATATAGTGAAAGCAATGAGTGCGGGTCTGGCCAGTGCCAAAGCTGATCGATTACCTCGTTTTTTTCTTAATTTTTTGTGGCAAACTGGTCAGATACATTTAAATAACAATACATCATATTTAAAAAATGTTGGTGGTCTGCTTGATGCCGGAATGACGATTCCAGTATTTACTGCCGGCCGGATTAAACACAATATAGAACGAGCGGATGCGCAGTTACAGGCCACCATTGCCAAATATGATAATATGATTTTGCAGGCACTTGCCGAAGTGGATAATACCTATCAGATGCAGTTTAGCCTGTATAAACAAACTCAGTTAATGCATCAGGCGCAAACGCAGGCCGCCAGCCAGGCCAGTGCTGCTGAAAAATTATTTCGTTATGGCAATATGACGCTGGATCAAAGTCTGCGCGCACGTCTGAATGCAGAAGATTTGGACGATAAGCAGATTCAGGGTAGGCTGGAAATGGCACGTAATCTGGTGAATCTGTATAAAGCACTTGGAGGCGGCTGGCAGGTTAATGATGCACAATAGCAAGTATCCGCAACAGGATTTTATTTACGGAGTGCATTGATAATTTAGTAGAATAGATAGTGGAATTGCAAAGTAAGATTGATAAGGTTAAATAGTGGCAATAAGTTACACTGGTACTTTAATCAATAAACATTTGTATTATTGACAATTGCATGAAATATCTTGATACGCGTTTTAGATCTGGGAGCCATGAATGCCACTATGTATTACTCGATCCACAGTATGGCTGATGTTAACTTTAATTGCTATATTCGGATTGAATGCCTGTGCTACTTTGCAATATCAGCCTGTGGCTACGATTGATCACGTTGATGAACACAAGGGCTATCGTCTGCAAAACGCTTTACTAAACGATAAAACAGATAAAAAAGATAGTGTAATCGGTATTGTTATGTTTTCTGGTGGCGGTACCCGCGCAGCAGCCTTTGGCTATGGTGTTCTTGAATCGCTGAAAAAACAGCAGGTCAAAATAGATAACAGGCAAACCAGTTTACTGGATACAGTGGATGTGGCCTATGGCATTTCCGGTGGTTCGGTACTGGCTACTTACTTTGGTCTACATGGTGCTGAAACGATTCCCAGATTTGAGAAAAAATTTCTCAATCAGAATTTGCAGAAAATGTTAATCGGGCAGGTTTTTTCGATGGCAAACTGGTCGCGGCTGGCTTCTCCGGAGTTTGGCCGTGGAGATTTGCTACAAGAACAACTGGATTTACATTTATATCATGGTGCTACCTATGCCGATTTAAAGAATAAACGTCAAGGGCCGTTTATAGTAATTAGTGCTACGGATATGAGTCTGGGCAGTCGGCTGGATTTTACTCAAGAATATTTTGATTTACTTTGTCTGGATTTAACCAAGGTGCCTATTGCGCGGGCTGTGGCTGCTTCCAGTGCAGTACCTCTGGTATTTGCTCCGGTTACGTTCAACAACAATGGTGGCAACTGTCACTACCAGTTACCAAATGATATAGCGGACAGCAATAATGTGGATGCTACTGGTACAACAGAATTTCGTGCTAAGATGCGCGCGGCTTACCGCGCCAATCTGAAACAGTATCAGGACAGTCAGAAGAGGCCTTATATTCATTTACTGGATGGTGGGCTGACTGATAATCTTGGCTTGCGCAGTTTGCTGGATACAACCGAACTATATAGTAATAAAACGCTCTACGACCGTCTGGAATCAGCGAATATTCATAAAATCTTTATCATCAATGTCAATGCACAGTCACAGCGAAAAAGTGAAATTGACGGTAGTGCTAGTGTTCCGGGCACGGCGGATGTGGTTAAGGCATTAACCAGTATTCCTATTGAAAAGTATTCGGAAGATACGCAGAATCAGTTTCAGAAATATGCCGAATGGTGGAATGATAACCGTAGTGAAAAAACGCCGCGTCTCTATTATATTAGTGTGAACTTGCTGGATTTGCCACCTTCACCTTTACGGGAAAAGGTTATTCATATTCCAACTACATTTTATCTGGCTCATAGCGAAGTCAATAATCTGCGCAAAGCTGCTAAACAGTTGCTGGAACAATCTTCTGAGTATCAGCAGTTAATTAAAGACATTGGTGTGCCTGCTTCAGCAACTGCGACGGAATCAGATACGCCAGATGATGAAGTATCTGGTGAAGATGCAGATTCTGCAACGGATACGAGAGACACTGATATAGTTAATAAACCACAAAATGATCTGAATAATGTAGTCAATTTTATTAACACTGAATCGCTGCCGGTATTACGCTGATTTGCCGGCCAAAGCAATTAAACAGGCCGATATCGAAGCAGTTTGCATTTTGTGGTTGTCTTTGGCCAGAATTCAATAATTTTCTGCACAAAACATCATTACTAAAAAGCCTGAAACTTTTCTTTCAGGCTTTTTTAATTTCTTTTTGCCGGTAAGTATTAATGAGCTGGTCAGATTCACGACATGGTTATACTGCGTGAACAATAAAAATCAGAACCTGATCTAATCAATGTATGAATTATTTGATTAGTCTTGTATTGCCTGTTATTGATCAGTTCTACTGATAGATTTTACAGATCATTATGAAATTACATTGTGTAAACTTTATGTAGTAAATTGGAATCAATTGCTTACAAGCCAGTATGAATTGTTTAATCTACAATTTGTGTTAATTTTATTAGCATTTTCCTTTGAAAAAAACCAGATTTTGTTGTGATATGGACACAGAAACAAGAAAAAAAGACCAGCTTTTTAATTGAAATTCTTGTTTTGATTTCAATTTATTATGGCGTTTTTCTGGGTTGCGGAAACGTTTATATAGCTTAATATTTATTTATGCTAGGTATATAAATATATTTAAAAAAAAATGAATTATATGTTTGTATGCTTAAGCTACCATTAATAAGTTAATTTTTAAATTTTTATATTCATAGCATGTTTTTTTATCATCTTTATTTATATATTAATAAATTTTTCTAAACAAAGTCTTAACTTTTCTATTTTAAATCAATGCCAAAATCTCCAAATGCGTCTGTTGGAACAAGTGTGAAATTATTCTTACATATGAATTAAAAGTTACTGTTTTAATTAAATATATGCTTTTGGTTTTAACAAAATACTAAAGTTATCATTTATTTTCATACCTATGAAAATAAAGACAAAAATTAAAATCTCACAAGCGCAGACTAATCTACGTTCATTCAGGAGAAGGTAGACATATGTTGAATTGGGTTTTGACTAATATTCAGGAATCGCCGGTCATTCTGCTGTTTCTGTCGTTAAGTCTGGGTTATTTACTGGGCAGTATCCGCTTCGGTAAATTCCAGCTCGGTGGGGTTGCTGGTTCTCTATTGGTGGCTGTGTGTTTAAGTCTGCTCAATGTTCACATTGATTCTGGTCTTAAAGCATTGCTGTTCACTTTATTTATTTATGCAGTAGGTTATGAGAGTGGTCCTCAGTTTTTCCGTTCTCTGGGCGTAAAAACCCTGCGTGAAATTTTTCTGGCACTCTTTATTGCCATTACCGGTTTCATTACCGTCATGATTATGGCGCGTTTGTTCCATCTAGATAAAGGTCTGGCTGCCGGTCTGGCTGCCGGTGGCTTAACCCAGTCAGCTATTCTGGGTACAGCAGCTGATGCCTTAACCCATATGGGGCTGCCCGCAGACCAGTTACAGCAATTGCAGGCCAATGTAGCCATTGGTTATGCAGTGACTTATATATTTGGTTCATTGGGTGCAATCATTATCTGTATGAATGTGCTCCCGAAAATCATGGGGCGCGACATTCGCGATGATGCGGTAGCCGCTGAAGCTGAGCAACTGAAAGGTGCTATGGCACTTGAAGGTAATCAGGGGATGGCGATTACACAGATGGTTGGTCGTATTTATGTGGTTGAGCGTGATATTCACAAAACCATCAAAGATATAGAGCTGGAAAATCTGGGTATTACTATCGAGCGCATCAAACGTCATGGCAATCTGATTGATTGTACGCCGTCTACACTACTGAAACAGGATGACATTATTCTGATTGTCGGTCGTCGTGAAGCGGTTACCTCTGTCAGCAGCTTGTTTGGTCGTGAGCTGGATTCAGAACATGGTCTGGAAGTTATTGTTGAAACTAGAAATGTCGTATTCCGTAACCCTGAGTATGCCAACAAAACCATGGCTGAAATCCGCTCTAAAGTACATCTGAGTGACGCTGACTTTGAAATTCAGCATGGTATCTATTTGGTTGCCTTGCATCGTAATGGTGAAAAGCTGGATATCACGCCAGACACCGAATTCAAGCTGGGCGATGTAATGACCATTTATGGTGCTACCAGCGATATCAATCGTGTTGTTCATATCATTGGCGCACCGATTACTGTTAACAGTAAAACTGATTGGGCTTATCACGGTTTAGGTGTGGTACTTGGTCTGATTATCGGCTGGATAGTGGTTCGTGTCGGCAATATTCCGATTACTTTAGGTGCCGGTGGTGGTGCATTGTTATCTGGTTTGTTTTTTGGCTGGTTACGTGCCCGCAAACAGACATTTGGCAATATGCCGGCTGCGGCATCGCAGTTCATGAAAGACTTTGGTCTGGCTGGATTTGTGTCTGTAGTAGGTTTGCAGTCTGGATTACAGGCGATTACGACTATCAAAGAACATGGGTTAACTCTGTTTTTGATTGGGGTCGTGGTTACTCTGGTTCCAATGATTCTGGCTATCTTCTTTGGTCGCTATGTGCTCCGTTACGATAATGCAGCAGTATTTGCAGGTGCATTGTCTGGTTCACGTAGTGCCAATCCTGCATTTGGTGAAGTTCTGGATAAAGCAGGTAATGCCATTCCAACTACACCATTTGCTGTTACATATGCATTAGCCAATGTGTTCCTGACATTGTTAGGACCATTGATTGTGGCTCTTGTTTGATATGTGCTTTTAATTTCTTGAGGAAACTATTATGAATTCAAAACATGATTTTGAAAAATATGCTAATTTAAGTCCATTTGAGTTGAAAAACCATCTGATTGACTTGGCACAGAGCCGCAATGATCGCATGATGCTGAATGCTGGTCGTGGTAATCCTAATTTTCTGGCTACATTGCCTCGCAATGCGTTTTTCGAATTAGGTTTGTTTGCTGCTGAAGAATCTGAAATTTCTTTCTCCTTTCTGGATCAGAATATTGGCGGCATGCCTTTTAAAGATGATTTAATGGCACGCTTTGACGATTTTATCCGTCGCAACCGCCACAAACCAGGTGTAGATTTTCTGAGCAAAGCCATGTCTTATGTGCGTGACCAGCTTGGTTACAACCAGCATCAGTTTTTGTTGGAAATGACCGAAGGCATTTTAGGCTGTAATTACCCGGTACCAGACCGTATGCTGCGTCTGTCTGAAGAAATTGTTAAAACCTATATTCTTAATGAAATGGGTGCAAAAACAATGAGTAATGACGATATTGACCTGTTTGCAACTGAAGGCGGTACTGCTGCGATGGCATACATTTTCAGTTCACTGAAACAAAACGGTCTGATTCGTCACGGTGACAAAATTGCTTTGGGTGCGCCGATTTTCACCCCTTATCTGGAAATCCCCGAACTGAATGATTACGAACTGGAAGAAGTACTGATCAACGCAGATCCGAAATTAGACTGGCAGTATCCTGAAAGCGAATTGCGCAAACTGGAAGATCCCTCAATCAAGGCATTCTATCTGGTTAATCCCTCTAATCCGCCTTCAGTGAAGATGGATGATCGCAGCTTGCAGATTATTGCTGACATCGTGAAGAAACGTCCAGATCTGATTATTCTGACTGATGACGTATACGGTACATTTGCTGAAAACTTTGAATCCCTCTTCACATTGTGTCCATACAATACTATTCTGGTTTACTCATTCTCCAAATACTTTGGTGCAACTGGCTGGCGTCTGGGCGTCATCGCGACAGCAAAAGAAAATGTACTGGACAAGAAAATTGCTGAATTGCCTGAAGAAGAACGTCAGGTATTGCATAAACGTTATCTGTCCATTACACCAGAACCGGAAAAACTGAAACTGATCGACCGTATGGTTGCCGATAGCCGCGCCGTTGCCCTGAACCATACTGCTGGTTTGTCTACGCCACAACAGGTACAAATGGTGCTGTTCTCTCTGGCTGAAATGATGGATACCAAGAAACAGTACAAAGATGCGCTGATGGCGTTGATTCGCAACCGCAGTGCTGCCATGTACAAACAGCTTGGCATTAAACATGAGTTTAATGAAAACAGCGTAGATTACTATACTCTGGTAGATATGGAAGATACGGCTCGTCAGTTATATGGCGATGAGTTTGCAGAGTGGGTTGTTAAAACCAAAAATCCTAATGAACTATTGTTCAGAATTGCAGATGAGTCCGGAGTAGTATTGTTGCCGGGTAAAGGCTTTGCTGTTCGCCACCCATCTGGCCGCGTGTCTTTAGCCAATCTGAATGAATACCAGTATAAAGCCATTGGTACCTCACTACATAAATTGGCTTGTGAGTATTATGAAGAATTTAAGGCTAACAAATAATTAATTTTATTTAGCCTGAATCAGCGCCGTACTTTTGAAAGTACGGCGTTATTATTATATCTTTATCAGCATATAAAACTGTCTGATTCGAAATCTCACCGTTAAACTGGTATGATTCCCTCTGTTAAACCCGATTTGAATTTATAAAGGAGCGTAAAAATGCGTGTACATTTTATTATTCATGAGGATTTTGAAGGCCCTGCGGCTTGCGAAGAGTGGGCGAAAAACAGAAATCATCAGATCTCATATTCTCGTCTGTATCTTGGCGAGAAACTGCCGGATTCTGCCGCCAATTTGGATATGCTGATTATTATGGGTGGCCCGCAATCACCATTAACTTCAATTCAAGAATGCAGCTATTTTGATAGTAACGCAGAACAAAAACTGATTATTAATGCTGCTGAACAAGGTAAAGCAGTACTGGGTATCTGTCTGGGCGCACAGTTAATAGGGCAGGCACTGGGAGGAATGGTAGAAACAAGTCCCAATAAGGAAATAGGCTATTTTCCGATACATCTGACACCAGCCGGCTTGGCTGATGAACTCATTATGCATTTTGGTAAAGTGCTAACTGTGGGGCACTGGCATGGTGACATGCCAGGGTTAACACCGCAGGCAGAAGTTCTGGCTTACAGTACCGGCTGTCCGCGACAAATTATCCGTTATGCGCCCTTAGTATATGCCTTTCAATGTCATTTAGAGCTGAATACAGCAGCGATTGATGCATTAATTGCGCATTCCAGTGCTGATTTGAGTAATGCGGGCAAATTGCCTTTTATACAATCTGAGCAAGAAATCCAATCATTTGATTACTCAGCCATGAATCAGGAATTATTTATTTTTCTGGATAAATTTGTGCAGCGTTACCAGATGCTGCATGGATGATAAATCAGCATTCTCTGATTTCGGTTTAACTGCTTATTCGAATATTACTGTTGCTTACTGAGAAAAGAATCGCGCCATAGCTGCTTGAGCCTGCGCTTTCAGAGAAGGTGTAATGGTTGCTTGCAATTGTCTGCATACCATGGTGATAACAGCTATGTCGTCGGTAAACCCGAATGGTCCTAGAAAATCAGGAATGAGGTCTATTGGACTGATAAAATACACCAATGCACCCAGTATCAGCATTTTACTGCGTAAAGGTGTCTCGGGTGATTTAAACAGCAGATATAAAGTATATAACTGAACAGCAACCGGTTTGCCCAGACGCAAGGCATTTCTGGCCAGCTTGGACAGAAAGTTCTGCTCATTAAACCAGTGACGGCGTCTATTTACACTTTTGGGTAATAAATTCATAGTACTAATGCTTTCGTGTCAATTGGTTGCTTGCTCAAACTTATTTAAGTACAGAAGGAAGTAGGGCTACTTTTAACCGAGCCTGATGGCGTTGCTGGTAAAAGCGAACATCAAACCACCAGAAAGCCGATTTTTTTACCGACCAGAATTGTTCAGGTAACCAAGAACCATTAAGTAAATAGGCGCAAAACTGGCCAATCCACGGCTGATGACCAATCCATACCTGAGTGGTGGCTGGAGACTGCTGTTGCAGAAATGTAGCCAAAGCGAGTGGGTGACTGTCCGGATTAAGTAACTTATGAATAGATACAGGCTGTTTAAGATAACTTGCCGTTTGCTGTGTCCGTACTGCTTCGGAGCAATATACCTGATAATTGTCTGGCAGATGTTGCTGTAGCCACTGAGCGCTAAGCTTAGCCTGTTGCTGGCCTTTATTGGTTAATTTGCGAGCCAGATCATCCGAATTGTTCTCAGCTTCGGCATGACGCCATAAAATTAAATCCATATCTTACTCCTTTGGATAATAGTATCTGTGTGCAGAGAGCTGTTATGCTTATGTTACAATTGTTTGGTTTGCAGACAGTTATCTGATAGTAGTGGCATTATGATGGTTCTGGCAACGTTATACAGACTATCTTTGTATTTTTTAATCATGCATTAACATTGAAAGACTGGTGTGAATCGAATTTCTGCTCAAGAAGAGCTGGCGCATAAAAAGAGCTGGCAGCTTGTGGATCGCCTTCAAACTTATATGCAGCTAATGCGTATAGATCGCCCAATCGGCACTTTGCTGCTGCTGTGGCCAACCTGGTGGGCGCTATGGATTGCTGCTGATGGGCACCCAGACGCGCTTCTGGTATTGCTGTTTGGGCTAGGTACATTTCTAATGCGCAGTGCTGGATGCGTAATTAATGATTATGCAGACCGCCATTTTGATGGTGCCGTTGAACGTACCTGTCAGCGGCCGTTTGCCTTAAATAAGGTTAGCAAAAAAGAGGCACTTACCTTAACTTTAGTATTGTGTATTCTGGCGGCATTGTGTTTACTGCCCATGAACCGGCTAACTTGGATGATGAGTATTCCGGCATTGTTTCTCGCCATTACCTATCCCTTTACCAAGCGTTTTTTCCCTCTGCCGCAGCTGTATCTTGGTCTGGCATTTTCGTTTGGTATTCCTATGGCATTTGCTGCTGTCAGCAATCATGTACCGTTGATTGCGTGGGTGTTGCTGGCAGCCAATACTTTATGGACATTAGCCTATGATACTATTTATGCCATGGCCGACAAAGAAGATGACCTGAAAATTGGTATTCATACTTCTGCGATTACTTTCGGTGAACATGATATTACTGCGGCTATGCTGTGCCATGCAGGCTTCGATATTTTGATGATTCTGGCTGGCTGGCTGATTCATGCCAGTTTCTGGTACTGGCTTGCCCTGCCTTTAGTGCTTGGTTTGCAATACTGGCAGTGGCTCAAAATCCGTACTCGTGACCGTAAAGTATGCTTTACTGTTTTTGTGCGCAATAACCGGATCGGACTTATCTGGTTTGCCGGATTGTTACTGCATTACTGGCTGGGTAAGCCATAAATAATTAGCGCAGTACCAAGCAGACAAGAGATTAAATTTTTTGTACTTTGATTGTATTTAAATAAATTGCACATTAATCGGGCGGTAAATATCCTTACTCGGATGCTTACGGCTTAGCGTGCAATTTGATAGGAATTGAAAATGAGCATGAGCTTAATTGGGGATATTTTACCGGCTTCACATGTGATTCTGGATTTGAATGTAAGCAGTAAAAAACGTCTGTTCGAAGAGGCTGGTCTTTTATTGGCCGAAGTAGCAGGACTGTCGCAGGAGGATGTGTTTAATTGCCTGTTTGCGCGTGAAAAACTAGGTTCTACAGCATTAGGTAAAGGTGTAGCTATTCCTCATGGCCGTATTAGTGCAGTAACCGATACCGTAGGAGCTTTTTTTCGATTGCAGACACCCATCGCATTTGATGCACCGGATGAACAGCCGGTTAGTATGGTATTTGTGTTACTGGTACCGGAAAATGCTTCCACCAAACATCTGAATGTCTTATCAGAACTGGCCGGAAAATTTTCACAAAAATCTGTACGCAATGCCTTATTATCCGCAAACAGTGCCGAAAGTGTGCGCGAAATACTGCTCGCAGATCAGATTTAAGGACAAATTATCATGCCCAGTATATCGGTACGGCGCTTATATCATGACAACCAGACCAAACTGAAACTTGCGTGGTCGGCTGGTACGGCTGGTGCAGATAATCGCATCAGTATTGATGCCGATAAGCCAGTGCTGGCACTAGTCGGCCACCTGAACTTCATTCACCCCAATCAAGTACAGGTGATCGGCATAGCAGAAGTGGAATATCTGAATAAAATTGAGGCTGGTGAAATTACCACCACACTCAATGAATTATTCGATTTAACCATGTCGCTGATTATTGTTGCCAACGATTTACCCGTACCCTACATGTTGCGTGATTATTGTCATACGCATAATGTACCATTGCTAACTTCGAAGGCTGAAAGTCCTTTTCTGATGGATGTATTACGCATCTATCTGCAACGGGTGCTGGCAGCCTCCACCGTTAAATATGGCGTATTTCTGGACGTTTTTGAAGTTGGCGTATTAATTACCGGTCAGTCTGGACTGGGAAAAAGCGAGCTGGCGCTGGAACTCATATCGCGCGGACATGGTCTGGTAGCTGATGATGCAGTTGAATTGTACCGTATCGGGCCGGAAACACTTGAAGGGCGCTGTCCAGCCATGCTGAAAGATTTTCTTGAAGTTCGCGGTTTGGGCGTATTGAATATCCGGGCAATTTTTGGTGAAACGGCTGTGCGACCCAAAAAGCAATTACAGCTCATAATCAATCTGGCACTGGCCGATGACAGTCATATGCAGCGAATAGATCGCCTAAGTATAAAAAGCGAAACCGAAAGTATCCTGAACGTATCCATTCGCAGCGTGACCTTGCCTGTAGCAGTTGGGCGCAATCTGGCCGTATTAGTAGAAGCAGCTGTTAGTAATTTTATTTTACAAATGCGAGGACAAGACAGTACAAAGCAATTTCTGGATCGTCATAACTCAATGCTGAAAGAGGATGCTGTGATTCATGAGGATAATATTGATTAGTGGATTGTCCGGTTCTGGAAAATCTATTGCTTTGCGTTTACTGGAAGATGTTGGTTTTGTCTGTGTCGATAATTTGCCGGTAAAGCTTTTACCGGGTCTAATTGAACACTATGCAGCCAGCCATGTAGCACAGCTGGGTGTAAGTGTGGATATACGTTCTCGCTTTAATCCGGCTGAAGTACTGGAGCTGGTAACCCGCCTGCGTGCTCAGGGACATCAGGTTGATTTATTGTTTTTAACTTCTTCAGTGGCCGTATTGCTCCGCCGGTTTTCTGAAACTCGGCGCAGTCATCCGCTTTCACAGGAGCACAAAACCCTAAATGAAAGTGTTGCGGCTGAACAGCAATACATGTCAACTTTACAAAGCTATGCTTATGTAATTGATACCTCACTGCTGAATGTACCGCAATTGCGCCGGCAGATACAGCAATGGCTGCATTTGCCCGTGGCACCTATGCGCGTAGTGCTGGAATCCTTTGGCTACAAATTTGGTGTACCTGCTGGGCTGGATTTCGTCTTTGATGTACGCTTTCTGCCCAATCCTTATTATGATTTCCACCTGCGTCCCTTTAGCGGGCTGGATGAACCCGTCAGGGCTTTTTTTGCCCAGCAGACTGTGATGGCTGAAATGATTAAAGATTTAGCTGATTTTCTACTGCGCTGGTTACCGCAAATGGAAAAGGAAAGTCGCAGCTATGTTAATATTGGTATCGGCTGTACAGGTGGTCAGCATCGTTCAGTTTATATCGTAGAAGCTCTGGCGCAGCAGCTGAATGTATATAGCGTACTGGTACGGCACCGGCAGTTAGAGTTAAGTAAAAATTCTGAAAAAACGGTATAATAAGAAAAGTGAGTTATTCAGGCAGCCCGTATTTAGGCTGCCTGTGTGTTTTTTTGTATAAGAGTTTTGTGTATCAGACAAGGACAGTTTATGGCTATTCAATGGTATCCCGGGCATATGAACAAAGCCAAAAAAGCCATTGCCGAGCGGATTAAAAGTGTGGATATGGTTATCGAAGTACTCGATGCCCGTTTACCGGCTTCCAGTGCCAATCCGTTGCTGGCAAAACTGTCTGGCGACAAGCCCAAACTGAAAATTCTGAATAAACAAGATTTAGCTGATCCCAAGCGCACTGAATTATGGCTGGCAGATTATCGTTCTCAGCCCAATACCAACGTACTGGCACTGGATGCATCGGAAAAACAGGCGGCCAGCAAAATTATTGCAACCAGCCGCGCACTGATGCCAAACCGTCATGGTTTAGATCATCCATTAAGAGTGCTTATCTGTGGCATTCCTAATGTCGGTAAATCTACACTGATAAATGGCATGCTGGGTAAACGCAGCGCCAAAACAGGCAATGAACCGGGTATCACCAAGGCCGAGCAGCGGTTGATACTGGCTGATGATTTCTGGTTATATGATACACCGGGAATGTTATGGCCAAAAATTATTGTAGAAGAAGCCGGTTATAATCTCGCTGCCAGTGGGGCGGTAGGTCGTAATGCACTGGATGAAGAAATTGTTGCGCTGGAATTACTGGACTACCTGCGCAGGCACTATCTGCCTTTACTACAGCAACGGTATCAGGCTGATCTGAGTGAAAGCCCGCACTGGCTTGATGACAACTGGTTAGAATGGATTGGTCGTAAGCGTGGTGCATTGTTAAGTGGAGGCCGCATTGATTACCAGAAAGCCGCTGAACGTCTGCTCACAGATTTCCGTGACGGACTGATTGGCCGTATCACACTGGAAACACCCAATCAATGGGCAGTATGGCTGAAAAAAGGACAGCAGCACGAAGCACAGCTTAAAATGGAACGGGCAGCCAGAAAAGCAGCACGCAAAGGTTAATTCCTCATGGACAATTTAAATCAGCATTTAACGCATACAGATACATAATTATGAATCATTCTGTTTCCATCGAAGCATTGATTGAAGCTGCACTACTAACCCAAAGCGAGGCATTAAGCGAGCAAGTATTAGCATCCTTGAGAGAACCGCCGTTATCAGCAGAGGAATTAGAAGGCATACTGTCTGCACTGCGCGAGCGCTGGCAGGAGCGGGCATTAAATCTGGTACACACCGCACAAGGCTGGCGTTTTCAGGTAAACAGTGCAGCCTATCCGCAACTGGCCAGTCTGGATGTACAGCGTACACCACGTTATTCGCGCGCGGTACTGGAAACACTGGCTATCATTGCTTATCAGCAACCAGTAACACGCAGCGATATTGAAGCTATCCGAGGAGTAGCTGTTTCAAGCAATGTTTTACAAACCTTACAGGATCGGGGCTGGATAGAAATTATTGGCCAGCGCGATAGCGTGGGACGGCCAAATCTGTGGGCCACCACAACAGCTTTTTTAAGTGATTTACAGCTGGAAAACTTAAATCAACTACCACCTTTAACAGAATTGGGTGAACTGGTTTTACCCGATTTAAATGAACCTGCCGTGGCACCGGCTACCGCAGAAGAACCGTCTGATGACGGATTAGGAGTATAAACATGAGTCAAGCCAATAGAAAATTAACCAAACGCCAGATACGTGATGGCGTAACCAATAAAAGCACTAAACCTACAGTGGGCAAACATATCGCAGGTAAAGTTAAATCTGCTTTTAAACAGCAGAAAGAAACTGCCCGACAGTCCTTGTCCTCACAGCCTGAGACAAAAATTGCTGCCAAAGTCAAAGTTCAGCGCGCCCGAAAACTGATTCAGCGTACCCCGAATCAGGAAATTTTACAGCGTGCCCGGGTGCTGAAAAAACAGCGTATCAATCTGGAAAAAATGGAACCTGTGCGTCTGCAAAAAGCACTTGCTGCCTCGGGTGTAGGTTCACGGCGAGAAATGGAACAGTGGATCAGTCAGGGCATGGTACGGATTAACGGTAAAGTAGCTCAGCTAGGCGACAGAATAACACCAGATGATGAGATTAGTGTGCGCGGATCAGCCATTAACATTAAATGGCCCGACCGCTTGCCACGTATCATGGTGTATTACAAACAGGAAGGCGAGATAGTCAGTCGCGACGATCCACAAGGACGTACCAGCATATTTGACCGACTGCCACAAACAGTCAGCAGCCGCTGGGTAGCAATAGGCCGTCTCGATATTAATACATGTGGTTTATTGATACTCACCACCTCTGGTGAACTGGTAAATCGTTTTGCACATCCGAGTTTTGAAGTAGAGCGGGAGTATGCCGTACGCGTTCTGGGTGAACTAAGCATTGAACAGAAACAAAAACTGCTTGATGGTGTTGAACTGGAAGATGGTACCGCCCAAGTACAATATCTATCCGAACAAGGAGGAGAAGGGGCTAACAAGTGGTATAAAATTGTCATCAAAGAAGGGCGCAACCGTGAAGTAAGACGTCTGTTCGAAAGTCAGGGACTTACTGTGAGCCGTCTGGTTCGGGTACGCTTCGGACCGATTGCATTGCCCAAAAGACTCAAACGGGGGCAGTATTATGAATTCAATGAGTTTGAAGTGGCCAATATCATGAAATGGGCAGGGCTTTATCATTCAGATTCGGTAGGAAAAAGATAGCATTTTAGTGTGAAATTTTGACAAACAAAAATCCTATTATATTTTATATCAGATTAATCAATGTAGTAAAACATTTACATTATATCTGGCATATATTGATTTTCATCAAAATAAATAGTTTTTTTGTATACGGATTAATTAAATACTTTGTATTCTTTTGCTAATTGGCGCAATATATATACCTTAATTTCGACTTATGTATTATTTGCTTGGTTGTCCACATTCAAGAAAATGGAGTCATAATGATTTCACCAATGCAGGTGCCTGAAACTGAACACCGTACATTTGAATTGACACATTACGATGGGGTAACGCGCACCGTATATTGTACTGATGTAGAAACAGAATTTCCTGATGGCTGTCTGATTACCTCAAGAACAGATCTGAAAGGTATCATTACACATGCCAACGAAGTATTTGTGCATATGAGTGGGTGGTCACTTGATGAATTAATGGGTGCTGAGCACTATATTCTGCGCCATCCCGATATGCCAAAAGTAGCTTATAAAGACTTGTGGGACACAGTGCAACAAGGAAAAAAATGGCACGGCTATGTAAAAAATCTGCGCAAGGACGGTGGTTTTTACTGGGTTTATGCCACTATTATTCCCAATATCCGTGATGGAGTCATTCAGGGTTATACATCAGTGCGTCGCAAGCCATCACGCAGCAAGATAGTGGAAATGCAGGGTCTCTATGAGGGACTGATAAAAGAAGAACGGGGTAATTCATGACTATTAATTTTTTAATTGCGCCCGATTTTTCTCCAGAATTCTATGCAGGCTGGCATTTTCTCAATACCCGTCTGCAACGGCTGATAGATGCTCCTGTGCATTTGTTTATGGCTACCAATGCAGAAGAACAGCGGAAGGCTATAGACAGCGATACAGTTGATATTATCTATGCCAATCCATTTGATGCTGCCAAGTTGATGCGCGAGTTGGGCTATTTACCCGTAGTCCGTCCGGTAAACCGTTTTGATGAAATGGTAATTAGCAGCTCAGCAGAGAGTGAGATAAAATCACTGCAAGACATCAAACCGGGTATGTCGGTTCTGTGTACAGAAAATTACGATGTTAAGTTAATCGCGCTACGCTTATTAGAAGCGGTCGATATAGAAGAAAAAGACTTAACATGGATTAGCAGTGAATCATTTTCAGCAGTTGCGCGTGGATTGATTCAAGGGGAGGGTGATATTGGTTTATTTATGTCTTCAGCATACTATAAACTGACCTCACTTACCCGCAGTCGCTTAAATTTATTGATTGAAAGTAAGATCAATGATTTATATCATGTCGTGCTGTTGCATCCGCGTCATGCCAGTATGCTTGAAACATTGCAGAAAGCATTTAGCACTATGCATGAAACAGTGGCAGGCGAAATGTTGCTGGAAGACATAGGTCTGAGCGAAGGTTTTTCTATCTTAGAGAATGAAGAAGTAGAATTACTGATTGACCTGATTGAAACATTACGCGATTAAACCCCATCGTTACTTTTTTATCTTATAATTAGCAACGCAACTTGTTGATGAAAACAGGTTGCGTCGTTTTTTTATAGTTCAAGCACCGGTTATTCGTGTGAATCAAGTTAGTTTGCAAACAAAAATGAATTCGCCCAGATTACATCTTGCGCCCATGCAAGGGTTGATTGATGCGCCCATGCGTGATCTGTTAACCCGCATTGGTGGCTTTGATGTCTGTGTCACTGAATTTGTACGTATTACTCATACCGTACATGGACGTTCTATATGGCTAAAATACATGCCAGAACTGGCACATAGCAATCTGACACAAGCTGGTACAGCCGTAGTAGTACAGTTATTGGGCAGCCATGCTGAAAATATGGCTTTGAACGCACAAAAAGTGGTCGAACTGGGGGCTACTCATATTGATTTGAATTTTGGTTGTCCCGCACCCACAGTGAATCAGCATCAGGGTGGGGCTGTCCTTTTGCAATATCCGGACAAAATAGAAGAAATAGTGGCAACTGTGCGCCGGAGTTTACCGGCTAAAATCATGCTCAGCGCCAAAATGCGCCTAGGCTATGAGAATAAGAATCTGGCACTGGCCTGCGCACAGGCAATAGAACAAGGCGGAGCCGGCGAGCTTACCGTACACGCGCGCACAAAAACCGAAGGCTATCGGCCACCAGCACACTGGGAATGGATTGCCCGCATCAGGCAGTCTGTTAGTATTCCGGTTATTGCTAATGGTGACGTATTTACGCTGGCCGATTATCAGCAAATTCGCTCTGTTAGTGGCTGTAAGGATGTCATGTTAGGGCGAGGTGCCGTTCAACGGCCGGATCTGGCAAGACAAATTGCAGCTTATAATCAAGGTGAAATAATTCCTTCTTTATCATGGCTAGAAATTTTGCCATGGATTAACGATTTTTTTAATTGTTGCTGTAATAAAGATGCAGCCAATCACAATTATCCAGTAGCAAGATTAAAACAGTGGTTGGCGCAGCTAAAACTGGTCTATCCACAAGCCGAACAATTATTTGCACAGCTGCGTACCCTTACCAAAATTGCCGATATTCGCCATATTCTTCTTACACAATTAAAATATTAGTTGTGAGAATTGTATAAAATGGCTTTTATGGCATATTACTAACTAGTAGGCTATTTTTAACTTATTTTTGTTGGTTATGCTTGCTGAGAAATATATCTTGGATGATAATACCCAAAATAATAATGTTTTTTAAATGAAAATTAAATCATTTAATGAAAAAATTTTAATAATTTGTTGTCAGCGAATTTTTAAATAGATGTTGATAATAAATTTTTTTTATTAAAATAGGCAACAGTACTGAAATAGCTGGGAACAGTCAGACAGCTATTAGAACTAGGAACTCATGTTAATGTGGCATTTAAAGATAGTTATATTAATATAATGCACAATATACTCTTTATCAGAAATCACTTGATAATAAGACTAATAGAAAACAGCTAATTTATTGCTTAATATTTACATGTATGCAAAATACTGCTGCAATTGCTGAATATTGCGTTTTACGCTATCGTTTCTAATGGTGTAGGTATTTGCAGCGGAATATATACGATTATTGACTAACAGGCGTTGCCAGAAATAATAACAAAGATAATATAAAATTATTTACTGGTATATTAAGAGCCATTCATAAGTAAAAATGAAAGTCATGAGGCAGTATTAGATTATGCTATAAATAAGCAAAATGAGAAATAATAGAATTCTTATCGCATATATTATCAATTATAATATAATCAGCTATTAACAGAAAGCCCGATAACTGGATGAGCCATAAAATTATTCAATCTGCTAGCAATAGTGAACTTAAGCATCTGTCTCGTTTGATTGCGCAATCGCATTATCGTTTTCAACATAAGCAGGCGGTGCTGGAGGGAATACATCTTATTCAGACATTTATGCAGGCGGGGCATTCAATTCAAACATTGTATGTGCCACAACTGCGCGTGTTTGATAATGAAATCGCTGCCCTAATAGCCCAATTACCAGAACAGAAGGTGGTATTTGTTGCTGATTATTTATTAGATAAAATCAGTGATTTAGTCAATTCAAAAGAACCAGTTGCAATTGTACAGTTATTAGCAGATCCCGATACAGCAAACATTGGTGATGTGGTACTGTTAGAACGCGTTCAGGATCCGGGTAATGTGGGTACTATTTTACGCAGTGCACTGGCTGCCGGTATTGATAATATTGTGCTGAGTAAAGACAGTGTTGACGTTTGGTCACCTAAAGTATTGCGTGCAGCAATGGGCGCGCACGCTTATCTGAAGATTCAGACTGTGACAGATTTAGCTGCATGGTGCGCAGATTACACCTGTCCATTATATGCTACTGCACTAAGCACATCAGCTAAAAGTATTTATTCATTAAATTTGGCTCAACCAGCGGGCTGGCTTTTCGGTAATGAAGGTAGTGGTTTGAGTGCAAAAATACTACAAACAGTGTCCAGACATGTGATTATCCCAATGAGCGGACAAACAGAATCGCTCAATGTAGCCATGGCTGCAACTATCTGTTTATTTGAGCAACAACGACAGCGGCTACAAACTAGGGGGATACTGGATAATTGATATCTTTATTAATTTGGTAGGGATAATTATCTTAAATCTTAAAATAAGATGTTATCAGGGGCAAACACGGCGGACAAACGGCTAGTTTGATGTTATCCTGAAATCTTCCAGAATGTGGATATTTAAGACATTTCGAGCATGAATAAACGAATTCTAACGACTATTGTCGCAATTGTGGCAGTTATATTGCTTATTGCGCTGGCATTACCTTATTATTTAGGGGTCAAAGCCCAGCAAAGTCTGGACGACCAACGCGCCTTACTGGCTAAAAGCCCTTTTCTTGTTATTGATAAACAGAGCTATCGGCGCGGCTGGTTTACTTCTACAGAAACCATACAAATACATTTTAAGCCGAGTTTTTTTGCTGGTGTGCAGCAGCAATTGCCTGATAATGTTCGCACGGTGCTGCAACAACCAGTTACTTTGGTTAATCATGTTCAGCATGGTTTATTTGCTGGCAGTATTCGTCCTGTTCGCGCGCATGTAACAACTGAATTGCGCTTCACTCCACAGGCGCAGCAGATTTTAGCGCGCTTTTTTGGGCAGGAAGCTCCTGTTAAGTTAGAAAATACAATTAATTTAAGTGGCAGTGGCCAGATGCATGTGGTAATACCAAAATTCAATTATGAAGAATTGTCTGGTATCAAAATCAGCTGGCAAGGGCTGGAATCAACGATAGATTACGCTAAAGATTTTAATAGTTATGATAGTCATACTGTCAGCCCCGGGCTGGATATGATTCTTGCTACCAAAGGGCGTGCTTCTTATCAGGATTTGCAGCTTAACAGTCATACTGAATATGGTAAAACTTCACTGGCTTTAGGTAATAGTAATCTGGGTATCAAGACTATTACCTTTAATTGGAACGATACTACAGACAATACTATCCGTTTGGATCAGTTGGTTAATCTGGTTACTAACTTGCAGATTGGTGCCTTTATCAGCCCGGCTGGCAATAGTATGCCTACCAAAATTATGATTCAGGATTTGAAACTGGCCACTTCTACTGAGGAAAAGGATCAGTGGATTAATAGTAATGGTAAGTTTGGTTTTGCCAAGTTGCAGTATGGGAATGATATCTATGGCCCGCTGAATATTGATGCTTCGGCTGAGCATCTGGATGCAGCCAGTCTGGTAGCAATCAATAATAAAATTACCCAATTATCAACTCAGAATTTGAATAATGAGCAGTTACGTGCTGCAATTGTAGAGGCAGTACGCAATGAGGGATTGGGCTTGTTTACTCATGACCCACTTCTTAAACTCAATACTTTTAAACTGCAAATGCCGCAGGGGCTGATTGATATACATGGTAATCTGGGATTCAAAAGTTTGCTTGCTTCGGATATGCAACAACTGGGTCTGATGCTGAATAAGATGGATGCGGAAATGGATTTTGCTATTCCTCAGGCCATTATGGAAAATTTTGCCATCAGTCAGGCACGGGCGTTGTTTACTGTAGATGCGAGTGCCGGCGGTGCTGAAGCTCTGGAAGATATTGATCAGACTATACGTCTGATGATCGATAGTGCAATTAAATCTATGCAGGCACGTGGTTATATACAGGTGACTAATGGTATTGTGAAAACACACTTGAAACTAATCAATGGTAAAGTTTATCTGAATGGCAAAATATGGAATATTGAGCCTGAACCAGAGAATGAACCAGATTATGCTGAATTGCCGGCAGCCTCTGCACCAGAAGTTGCTAATACTGATAAGTAATAATGAAATGATCAAACCCTCTTAATTAATTGATTAAGAGGGTTTTAAAATAAGTGTCTGTTTGGTGAATATCACTGGTTAGGTAATTTAACTTCGAAATAGTGGGTACTTAAGTAAAACTAGAGTTTTGTCTCCATTAATCTACTAGGGCTTTAATGAAAAATAAATAACAGTGTATGAGTTGGCAATTTTTTTGATTAAGCTCGGCAAATATTTGCTTAAGGTTTAGATTTTCTGTCTCCAGTTTATTTAAATATTTGATATTTTATTATTTTGTATTTTCTGTCATATATCAAACTGGATTATCGATGTGATATTTATGGCAAAGTATATTTTATATAATATGGTTATTGCATTTTAAATTTGTAATTTATATATGATCAGGTTAATTTGATTTTGAGGGGGTAAAAATAAAAGCAGCCTATTCTTTGTTAGATAAGCTGCTTTGTTGAGATGAATAAGTGCGTTTAGTTGTTAATCTGGGCTGTTAATTCCCGTGTTTCGTGGAAACTGATATCTGGCCAACGTTCTTCGGTAAGTGAAAGGTTAACGCGGTTGGGGGCAAGGTAGGTGAGGTTGCCGCCAGCATCAGTAGCTAGGTTGAGTATATTGGCTTTTTCAAATTCGGCCAGTTTTTTCCGGTCGGGACAGGATACCCAGCGTGCTGACCAGATGCTGACTGATTCAAATACGGCATCAACGCCATATTCATTGGCCAGACGGGCAGTAACTACTTCAAACTGTAATACGCCTACAGCGCCAAGTATTAGGTCGCCACCATTGTGTGGTCTGAATACTTGTACGGCACCTTCTTCACCCAGTTGCTGTAATCCTTTTTGTAGCTGTTTCATTTTTAGCGGGTTTTTAATTCGCACGGCACGGAACAATTCGGGTGCAAAAAAAGGAATACCGGTAAAGGTAAGGCGTTCTCCTTCGGTGAAGCTGTCGCCAATCTGGATATTGCCGTGGTTGGGAATGCCAATAATGTCTCCGGCGAAAGCTTCTTCAACCAGTTCACGCGTGTGAGACATGAAAGTTACGACGCTGGAGGCTGCTATATCGCGGTTTAAACGCAGGTGTTTGATTTTCATGCCTCGGGTGAATTCGCCGGAGCATACGCGCAAAAATGCAATGCGATCGCGGTGTTTGGCATCCATGTTCGCCTGAATTTTGAATACAAAACCGGAGAATTTGTTTTCAGTAGGCTCAACCACTCGCTCGAGGGTTTCGCGTGGTTGTGGCGCCGGCGCCCAGTCGATCAGGGCATTAAGAATTTCTTGAATGCCAAAGTTATTGATGGCCGAACCGAAGAAGACGGGGGTAAGTTCGCCGCGCAGAAAGGCATCTAAATCGAATTCATTTGAAGCTGCCTGTACCAGCTCAATTTCTTCACGCAGTTGCTGTATTTCTATGGGAAAAAGTTCGTCCAGACGGGCGTTGTTAATGCCTTTGATTACGTCAAATTGGTGTGGTAATTTTTCGCCACCGGCTTCAAATAGGTAAATCTCATCATTGAGGATATGGTATACACCTTTGAAGTTTTTGCCCATGCCAATTGGCCAGGTAATAGGGGCGCAGCGTATATGCAGGATATTTTCAACTTCATCAAGCAATTCGAGTGAGTCTCGCACTTCTCGATCGTATTTATTCATGAAGGTGACAATGGGGGTGTCACGTAATCGGCAGACGTTTAAAAGTTTGATGGTTTGTGCTTCTACGCCTTTGGCTGCATCTATTACCATCAGGGCACTGTCTACGGCGGTGAGTACGCGATAGGTGTCTTCGGAAAAGTCTTCATGGCCGGGTGTATCGAGCAGGTTGACGACATGCTGACGATAGTCGAACTGCATGACAGAAGAGGCAACGGAAATGCCGCGTTGTTTTTCGATTTCCATCCAGTCTGAGGTGGCAAATTTTCCAGACTTTTTACCTTTTACGGTACCGGCAGACAGAATGGCTCCGGAAAACAATAATAGTTTCTCGGTAAGGGTAGTTTTACCGGCGTCTGGGTGGGAAATAATCGCAAATGTGCGGCGGCGTGCCGCTTCTTGGGCAATCTGACTCATGTTTTTGTATTCTGCTGACAATAAAAACAAGACGGCTATGGCCGTCTTGTAGAAGTATGTATTGTAGCACAGGTTGATATGAAATCTGCTAGTTGTGTGATTTATCGGTGCTAATAGCGGATTTTAATGGTTGGAATTGAGTTTCTGGTGAGTCTGTTGGGGTACAACCAGCGTTTGGAAAAAACCGGAATCAGCTAATGTTTATTTTATATAGGCACTTTCTTTTTTTTATTTGAATATCAAAAATCTATTAAATATACTTGGCGGCAGTTTGTATGAAAAATATCTGCTACGGATGATTATTTGCTGTTTCAGGTATTTCCGGTAATAACTGTGGTAAAAAAGCATTTTTTTATGGTTAGGGGATGATTATTACATTGTAGTTGTGTTTCGGCTGCGCTATGTTTGATTACGGCCAGAGCTAAGGTGGCTGTTTCTTGTTGTACTTGATTGATTATGAGTCCGACTTCTTCGTTGTTGCTGTCTGTGATGGTATCGCCGGCAGTGAGTATAGCGGTTGTTTCAAGCAGAGCCAGCCCGCGTTTAACCTGACCACGATATTGAGCACGGGCAATGATTTCCTGACCGGGATAACAGCCTTTTTTGAAGTGGACAGCGCCAATCAGTTGCTGGTTGAGCATTTGTGCCACACAAGTTTCTGTGGTGGCTGCGCTGATCCATGAAATGCCACTATTGATTTGCTGTACCTGCCATGCTTTAGCTGTTTCTGTATTTAATGGTGGCAGCTGGTTGATTTTACCAATCTGTATAGTGGTGTTGTCTGGCAGGGTTATTTGCCAGATTTGGTTTATCTGGGTAGCTGATAATACATATTGGGGCACGGGTTCTGCCTGTACGGTTGTAATGGCCGGTATGCTGACAGCGACACTCCATTCATCCATACTTTGCAGTTTTACTTTGCTGCGCATGATGTAAATCTGTAGCTTTTTCTGTAATGTCTCACACAGGTCGGCTGCGGCAATGAGAATGATATCTTCGTCTCTTTTTAATACTACTATGTTGGCTATTACGCGGCCTTTGGCTGTGTTATAGGTAGCTAAACAGGCCTGACCTGCCGATAGATGGTTAATGTCGTTGGAGAGCTGATTATGCAGAAATGAGGCGCGGTCTTCGCCGCTTACCCGAATCAGTCCGAAAAAAGGCATCAAGGTAGATGCTGAGTGTGTCATGGCTACTTCCTGGTTCATTTGTTGAGTCTTATTATAAGGTTGAAATTTTAATAAACAAGATAAAAGCTCCGTCCAAATTCTGGTACGGAGCTTTGATGAGAAAGCTGGTAAGAGTGTTATTTACCTTCTGCTTTTGCTTTCAGTTGTTGATACATTTCAGGATGCTCGTTTTTAAGCAGTTCAGCTACTTCCATATTTGTGCGATTGAGTTTGCTTAATTCCAGCTGTTCTACGTGTACGAGACGTACCAGTTCACGAACAGGTTTCGGAATGTTACGACCAGCTTCATAACGGGAGCCACCAGATTGAGTAACGCCAACCTGACTCCAGAACTCAATTTGGTTTAGTCCGAGTTTTTTACGGATTTCGCGCACATTGCTGATAGGTTTAAAAGCTTTCATATTGTTATACCTTAAAAACAAGTTGTCTATGTGTTAGTAGAATTAATTAATATGATCATTCATAAACATTTAATTATTTTGGTAAGTTTAGTCATTAAAGTAATGACTAATGTTATACCAATATGCATAATTATCTATGGACTTCAATATTATCACAATAGTTTTTACATTCAACATAATATTGCAGTTGGTTTATAAAAAATATGGTGCTTTAGAATAATATTGAGTAATTCTAATCTAACCAGAATTAAAACTTTTTACCTTGAATAAGATGTTAATGCTCTTTTTTGTGTTAAGTTTTGCAATTTTTGGTCGCTTTAAGGTTTGCCTGTCAGTGGGCTGATGGTGAGAATTTCGTAACCATTTTCGGTCACCAATACTTCATGTTCCCATTGTGCAGAAAGTTTGTGGTCTTTAGTAACGACTGTCCAGCCGTCGTTAAGGATGCGCAGTTGACGTTTACCTTGGTTAACCATTGGTTCGATGGTGAATATCATGCCGGGTTGCAATTTTAAGCCGGTATGGCGACGACCATAATGCAACACTTGTGGTTCTTCGTGAAAACCTCGGCCGACACCATGTCCGCAGAATTCCTGCACCATGGAATATCCGGCATTTTCGACAACTTGCTGGCATGCATAGCCAATGTCTCCTAATGTAGCTCCCGGTTTGACTACTGAAATACCTGCCATCATGCTTTCATGGGTGATGTTGATCAGGCGGCGTGCCTGCGGACTAATTTCACCGACTGCATACATGCGGCTGGAATCGCCATGAAAACCGTCTTTGATAATGGTGACGTCGATGTTGAGGATGTCGCCATTTTTTAATGGTTTGTCATCGGGAATGCCGTGACAGATGACATGGTTAACTGAGGTACAGCAGGATTTGGGAAATGGTGGGTTACCATAACCCAGTGGTGCGGGATAGCCACCTTGAACGTTAATGTGGTAATCATGAATCAGTTTGTCGATTTCGTTGGTGGTTATACCTGGCTTGATGAACTGGCCTATGTAGTCAAGTGCTTCTGCTGCAAGCCGGCCAGCGACGCGCATCGCTGCAATTTCTTCTGCATTTTTAATAATCACGGCCATGATTTTTTCCTTTTATGATGATTAAAGTAGTTAGTTGATGTGTATGAATGCTTTAGGCATTGACGAGTATGCTCAATTCATCAGCAATGTTCTGCTTGCGCATCAGGCTTTCACCAATGAGAAAAGTGTTTACTTGATGTTGCTGCATTAGGTGAATGTCGTCTGTGGTAAAGATGCCACTTTCAGTAACCACGGTTTTGCCCGTCAGTAACGGTAGAAGTTTAATGGTTTGTTGTAAATCCACTTCGAAGTTACGCAGGTTACGGTTGTTTACGCCCCATAATTGGGTGCGCATGTTAATGCATTTTTCCAACTCTTCTTCATTGTGAATCTCAAGCAGTACTGTCATGCCCAGTTCGTGGGCAATAGCTTCATACTCATTTAGCTGGGTTTGGCTGAGTGCTGCTGCAATAAGTAAGATTGCATCCGCATTGTGCGCCCGGGATTGATAAACCTGATAGATGTCGATGATGAAATCTTTGCGTAATACAGGTAGGTTACAGGCGTTGCGGGCTGTATTCAGGTAGGCAAGGCTGCCCTGAAAATAGCTGACATCGGTGAGAACAGACATACATGCGGCACCACCTTTCTGATAGGAGCGGGCGATGTCTGCCGGTGAGAAATCGGGGCGAATCAGCCCTTTAGATGGGCTGGCCTTTTTGATTTCGGCAATGATGGCTGCTTTTCCTTGCTGATGTTTGGTATGAATGGCATCAAGAAAAGGGCGTACCGGTACTTGGTTGTAAGCCCGTGCACGTACTTCAGCTATGGATTCAGTGTTTTTGGCTGCCGCTACTTCTTTTTTTTTGGTAGCAATGATTTTATTTAAAATATCGCTCATGATGTTTCTCCAGACTCGGGCGTTGAAATTGGCTTAATCAAACAGGAGGAATGGCCGTTGTTAATTTCGGCGATAGATTCTGTTGTTTCAGGAGGGGGTATCTTCGTTGATTTCGGTTTTCAGTAATTGAAAAATTGCTCTGAATGCTTTGGGTGGTTTACCAGCTTCCTGTTCCTTACGAGCATTACGAATTAAAGTGCGCAGGGCACTAATGTCGATATGCGGATACTGGCTGATGACTTCAGTAAGGCTGCTATCATCGGCAATCAGGCGCTGGCGCAGGTTTTCTAGCCTTTGCAGGTAGGCGTTATGTGCGCTGTTCTCGCCTTTGAGGCGTGCCAGATAATCGCTGATTGGTGCGGTGTCGGTTTCACGCATCAGGCGACCGATATATTGTGCCTGTCGTTTAAGGGCACTGTTGGAGCTGATTTTTTGATAGTTTACTACTGCCTGTAATAAATCTTCGGGCAGATTCATTTTTTTTAGGGTATCAGTAGAAAGTTTGGTCAGTTCCATGCCTAGTTGTTGCAAATCGTTCATTTGCTTTTTCATCTGGGTTTTGCTTACCCATTCTTGTTCTGCAATGGTTTGGCTATCAGGCTTGCTATTCATATAGTATGTGTCACATGTGTGTCTGTATTTCAAGTGTCTATTTTAACAAAAAATCCGTATTATTTCAGTTGGCATGTATGTATCGCTGCTGCCAGTGCTTAAATCAGCATGCTAGAATGCAAGCTTCTTTGTATGAGGTTAATTATGTTTCATCACAGTGCCGAACAGTTACAACAGTTAAGTCAGCAGGCATTGCACAAAGCCATAGGACAAGGGGCAAATGCAGCTGAAATTGATATCAGTGAATCTGTTGGACAGAATGTGCAGGTGCGCCAGCAAGATGTTGAGCATATTGAATATCAGCAGGATAAATCTTTAGATGTTACTGTTTATTTGGGGCAGGCTAAAGGGCGAGCCAGTACGGCCGACTTTAATGAAAAAGCAATTGAGGAGGTAGTAACGGCGGCATTGAGTATTGCTCGCTATACTGCTCAGGACGATTGTGCTGGTTTGGCTGATGCTGCATTACTGGCAACGGAGCTGGGTGATACAGAGGTATTTTTCCCTTGGTCTTTATCTGCAGATGAAGCCATTGCTATTGCTAAGCGTACAGAACGGGCTGCACTGGATACGGATGAACGTATCAGTAATTCGGAGGGGGCAGAGGTGCAGACTGACCATTATCAATATGTATATGCCAACAGTAATGATTTTTGCGCCTATCAGCGTGGCAGCCGGCACAGTATTTCCTGTAGTGTGGTAGCGGCTGATGATGCAGGTATGCAGCGTGATTACTGGTATGATCTGGCACGTGATGCTCGTGATCTGGATACAGCCGAAACTATTGGCCAGACAGCTGCTGCACGCACGGTACGGCGTCTGAATAGTCAGTCTGTAGCTACAGGGAAATATCCGGTGATTTTCGATACTACGGTAGCTGGCAGTCTGATTGGTCATCTGGTAGGCGCGCTTAGTGGCGGTGCTTTGTACCGGCAAACCAGTTTTCTGGTAGACAGTCTAGGCAAGCAAATTTTGGCACCATGGGTGTGCCTGACTGAAAAACCGCATGTGAAAAAGGCACTGGCCAGTACTTATTTTGATGCTGAAGGTGTCGCTACTCATGAGCGTACGGTTATTGATGGCGGCCATGTAGCTGGCTATTTTTTAAGTAGCTACAGTGCGCGCAAGTTAGGTATGACTACAACTGGTAATGCTGGCGGGGTTCATAATTTATATCTGAATCATACGCATACTACTCAGGCTGAGCTATTGCAGACGATGGGTACGGGTTTGCTGGTTACAGAGTTGATGGGGCAGGGTGTGAATGGCATTACTGGTGATTATTCCCGTGGTGCGGCCGGTTTCTGGGTGGAAAACGGGGTAATTGTCTATCCGGTGGAGGGTATTACGATTGCTTCGCGTTTACAGGATATGTTTATGGCCATGGCTGGTGCAGCAGATGATGCATTAAGGCGCAGTACACATAAAGTGGGTTCTATTCTGATAGATAATATGACGGTTGCTGGTGCATAAGGCTATGACTGGCTATCGTCTGTTTTATTGTAGCCAGCTAGTAAGTGATCAGGACAGCTTTTAGTGGCAGCCAGCTTGAGAGGATTGAAAATGAGCTTTCGTAAGGCATTGTGGTGTGTGTTTTTTCTGGGTGTGCTTTGTACAGCCGGTTCATTTATCGGTCAATACATTCTGGGTATGAATCCGTGTGTATTGTGTATTGCACAAAGGCTTGCGGTAATGGCTACTACTTTACTGGCTTTTTTGTGTGCCTGTTGTCCTAATCGCAGTTGTATAGAGCGCGTGATTAATGTTGTTGTGGTGAGTGTGGCGTCAGTGGTTGGATTAGGCGTGGCGATTTATCAAATATATATTCAACATTTGCCTTTAATAGATCAGCCTTCCTGTGGCGCACCGTGGACATTCCGGCTGCGGGATGCACCATTGCTTCATTTGTACGAACCAATTATTCGTGGGACTGGCAATTGTGGAGAGGTACAGCGTATTCTGTGGGTGCCTCTGCCGATATGGAGTGCATTATTTTTTACTGTTGTATTGCTGTGGGTTTGGGTATGGTTTTGGCGCAACAGGGATGCTAGAAAATAATGCTGTACTGGATAGGTCGATGAACTGATTTGCTTCGATGAATGTGTATGGTATGAATACTGGATTTTTACTGAAAGCAGCTGGTCGGATAACGTTAGCAGGAATGTTGTTGTGGGGCTTGTCTGCCTGTAAGGAATATACAAACTGGTCTGGTGCAGATGAAAATTCGCCGGATAACAGTCAGATATTTATCCAGCCCGCTCAAATAAGCCGGCTGATACCGGCTCGGGTAGCGCAGCGGGATGCATGGGCAGCAGATATCAGTCAGATTATGGATGAGCTGAAAATCAGCAAGACACGGGAAAATGTATGTAGTGTGATTGCTGTGGTGGATCAGGAATCAAACTTTGTTGCCAATCCAACTGTTCCTGATTTGGGTAACAAGGCAATTAAAGCATTTCAGACTGAGGTACCACAAAAGTTTGTCAGACAGTTTGGTCCGGCATTAGGACCAGCAGTTTCGCGTTATTTTACTTATGTGCTGCTTAATAAACCGAGTAAGGAAAATAGTTTTCTGGTACAGATGCGCTCGGTTAAAACAGAACAGCAACTGGATTTAATTTATCGGCAGATTTTTACTTATGTTGCTAAGCAGTTTTATGCTGATTCGATTGCCAGTGCGGCAGCCAAATTTATAGGTAAGGATCTGGGAGAAGAAAATAATCCGATTACTACTATTGGCTCAATGCAGGTATCGGTGAAATATGCGCGTCAGTATCAGCGCGACCATACTTCAGTGAATGAGTTACGTGATTATATGTATACTCGTGAGGGTGGTTTATATTATGGTATTCACCGGCTGATGAAATATCCGGCTAACTATGATAATGCACAATACCGTTTTGCTGATTATAATTCAGGCATGTATTCAAGTCGCAATGCAGCTTTTCAGCAGGACATTAATAAACTGCTTAATTTGAATATGTCGCTTGATGGAGACTTGCTGCTATATGATAAGGATGATAATGCTCAATCTATGCCCAGTCAGACTGAAACAGCATTAAATCAGTTATTTGCGGATCATGGTATGGCAATGCAGCCAGAACAGATTCGGGCAGATTTGCTCCAGGAAAAACAGGCGGAATTTGAGAATACGGCTACGTATCAAAATGTGATTTCTCTGTATAAGCGCCAGTTTGGTAAAAATCCACCCTATGCAATTATGCCGCAGGTGGTAATTAGTGGGCCGAAGTTAAGTAAGGATTACAATACTAACTGGTATGCGACTAATGTTACACGCCGTTATGATACTTGTATGCGGCGGAGTGATGGTGGTAAGCACCATCGTAAAAGATAAATCCTATTTTTGAATAACAGCTAGTGGAATTAATTCACTAGCTGTTTATTTCTATGAACATCAGTTCTGGAGCTTTTGTTTTGCTTCAAGGCTTTCCCAGCGTTCAAGCTTTTCTAACAAAAGCTCTTCAATTTCGGCAATGCGTGTCTGCCATTGGGCTGCCAATTTGTAGTCTTTTTTGAAAATTTCTGGATCGGAAAGTTTTTCATTCAACTCAGTTTGTTCGGCTTCCAGTGTGGCAAGCTCATCTGGTAAATTGGCAAGTTCGCGCTGTTCATTATATGAAAGTTTATCACTGCGCCGGTTTTTGATGCGAATTTTATCGTTGCTGCTGGTATTTTTGTTTACTGTTTGTGCTGGTGCCTGCAAGCTTTGTTCACGTTTACTGGCATCAATGTAATCCTGATAGCCACCGATGTATTCTTTTAACTGACCGTTGCCATTGAATACAATAGACTGGGTAATAACATTATCCAGAAAAGTACGGTCGTGGCTGACCAGAAATACTGTGCCATTGTAATTGCGCAATAATTCTTCCAGTAATTCCTGAGTATCGATATCCAGATCGTTGGTGGGTTCATCAAGAACCAGTATGTTAGCAGGACGGGTAAATAGTTTGGCCAGTAACAGCCGGTTGCGCTCACCGCCAGAAAGTGATTTGACTTCACTGCGAACTCTGGCCGGTGAGAACAGAAATTCTTCAAGGTAGCCGATTATATGTTTGCGTTGCCCGCCAATTTCTATATAGTCGTTCCCCTCACCAATAGTATCAAAAACTGTATCGTTTTCATTCAGTGCGCTGCGAAACTGATCAAAATAGGCGACTTCCTGACGTGAGCCTAGACGGATTTTACCTGAGGTGGGTTGCAGCTCTCCTAAAATCAGCTTTAGAAATGTGGTTTTACCAACCCCGTTTGGCCCGATAAGACCAATTTTGTCTCCCCGCTGTATAACACAGGAGAAGTCATGCATGATGATGTGTTCATCATAGGCAAAGCCTGCATGTTCGATTTCGGCTATGATTTTGCCACTGGATTCACCATGATTTAAGTTAAAGCTAACTTGCCCTTGAACTTCGCGCCGAGCTGCGCGTTCGCGCCGCAATTGCTCTAGCCGTTTTACCCGTCCCTGATTGCGCGTGCGGCGGGCTTCAATACCTTTGCGAATCCAAGCTTCTTCCTGAGCATGAAATTTGTCAAACAGGCGGTTATGCTCGGCTTCTACAGCCAGTTCCTGTGCCTTTTTCTCACTATAGGCAGTAAAACTGCCCGGATAGCTGCGCAGATGTCCGCGGTCTAGTTCAACAATACGCGTGGCTACGTGATCCAGAAAACGGCGGTCGTGTGTGACCACAATCAGGCTGCCAGCGAAATTGCTCAGCAGGTTTTCCATCCATTCAATTGCTTCTATATCTAAGTGATTAGTAGGTTCATCTAATAACAGGATATCAGGTTTCTGTATCCATGCCTGTGCCAGAGCAACCCGTTTTTTCTGTCCACCGCTGAGGTTACTGATAAGTTCATTTTCTGGCAGTTTTAATTCGCTCAAGGTTTGTGCAATCAGTGCATCAAACTGCCAGCCATTACGGCTTTCCAGTTCATTCTGTAGCTCTGTTAAACGATTCAGGCTGGCTTCGTCACTAACATTCTGGCTAAGCTGATGATACTCACGCAGCAGATTTTGTAGCTCACCCAATCCTTCGGCAATGGTGTCAAAAATTGTTGCCTGCGGGTCAAAGAAGGATTCTTGTGGCACATATACTATGTTCTGATTACTCTGAATGGTTAACAGTCCATCATCTAGTTTCTGTACACCAGCCAAAATTTTCAGTAATGTGGATTTTCCCGCGCCGTTTCGACCGATAAAGCCAATTTTCTCTCCTGCTTCCATTTGCAGAGAAGCATGATCTAATAAAGGATGATGACCAACTGCAAAGCAGGCGTTATCCAGTGACAGAATACTCATGATTCAACCAGACTAAGTTTAGATGTATGTTATAAAAAGAGCACGTATTGTAACAGTTTCATTATTAAAATGTTGCTGTGGCCTTGAAATGGCTAGTCATTAAAGATTCGGCAGTTCAGGTCGGTTTGGCTGTGGCCACTGAAAAAATGCGCTTCTTCGTCACAGCGGCTGGTACTGCTTTGGCAAAGAAAGACTTTGCCGTCCTGATTAAGCTTAAGTACACGTGGTTCGGCTTCGGTATCCAGTGCTACAGCTTTGAGTGTGTAATGTTCTTCACGGGTATAGCGGGGATTACCTTGAATGCGGAAACAGAAATGCTGGTTCTGGCTGATGGGTAATGTTGGCCAGCTGTTTGCGCTTTTTTTGTAACTGATGTGCTTCTGGTAGTGTTTGGCCAGATGTTGGCTGTTTGTAAGTAAAGCAGCCTGTGCCTGCTGGAGTCTTGCCTGTAACACGTGCTGGCGGTAATAGGGGTAGGCCATAATGGCAAGTATTATGATGATCGCTAATGATATTAATAGTTGGGTCAGACTATATCCAAGAATGCTATACCGAGCTGAATGTAATTGAAACTTATTTGGTTGATGATGAAATAAGCGTGCCATTTTGGGTTGAAGATTTTATACTCATGATATTGTATTATATCAATGTAATATATTTTTGTGGGAATAGATTAAAATTTGTTTGAGGTTTAATTATTCTGGGATTGATGCAGTGATCAATGTATCAGATAGAAACAATATTTTTATTGAATTTCCAGTTATACCAAGTGCTTTGAATATCTGTTTTGTAGAATGCAAATTTTCCTGATTTGCTGTGTTTTTTATGCTTGGTTTATGAAAAATGAGTTTGTATAACTGATTTAATAAATTGATATTGCGAAATAGGTGCAAGGCTCTCAACAGGAGATTTTGAATATTATCAGCCAATAAATAAAATATTGATATTTATGTTAATTTTATATTATATATCGTTGATATTTTCTACCATCTATAAAATAGACAACCAGATAAAAATATCAGTTTAAAGTATTTGAGGTTGGATTTACTTGTGTGAATGATAAAAATAATTATGTACGGGCAATATTGCCCGTACATAACAATTATAGTTTCTGCAAAATAAATTAACGTGGATGCAAACTTTCCATTCGAATCATGGTTACTGGTGACAGTACTCGTGGTAATGCCTGAATGCGAGCTATAGATTGTTTAATTAGGCGTTCTTTGGTCGAGTGTGTCAGGATAACAATTTCGGCGGATTCTTTGTTGATAATACCTTTTTGAATCAATGCTTCTATGGATATGTTTTCTGCAGCCAAAATATTGGCAATTTCCCCCAATACTCCTGGCTCATCACAGGCGGATACGCGCAGATAGTAGCTGCTGGTAATCTCGTCCATTGGTAAAATAGAGATGTTCTGTAATGAATTTGACTGAAAAGCCAGATAAGGAACACGGTAGCTGGCTTCTGCATTCTGCAAACGGGTAACATCTATAATATCAGCCATCACGGCACTGGCAGTAGGACCGGCACCGGCACCGGCACCGTAATAAAGTGTCTGACCAATCATATCGGCCTGAACTGATACTGCATTCATTACGCCTTCTACTTTGGCCAGTAAGCGGCTTTCGGGTATAAGGGTGGGATGTACACGTAGCTCAATGCCTTCTGGAGTTTTTCGCGTGATGCCGAGTAATTTGATGCGGTAACCTAATTCTTCTGCATAGCAGATATCCAGACTTTCCAAATGGCTGATGCCTTCCAGATAACATTGGCTGAAATTAATCGGTGTACCAAACGCCAGTGCTGAGATAATGCTGAGTTTGTGGCCAGCATCATGCCCTTCAATGTCAAAGGTGGGATCAGCTTCGGCATAGCCCAATATTTGTGCCTGCTTTAATGCATCTGTAAACGTACTGCCATTGGCACGCATTTCACTCAGAATAAAATTGCTGGTGCCATTGATAATACCGGCGATAGATTCGATATGGTTGGCAGCCAATCCTTCGCGCAGTGCTTTGATAATGGGAATACCGCCTGCAACGGCCGCCTCATACATTACCATAACATTATGTTCTGCTGCTTGCTGGAAGATTTCGTTGCCGTATTCAGCCAGTAGCTTTTTGTTAGCAGTAACAATATGTTTGCCGTTTTTAATAGACTGAACTACAGCATCTTTGGCAACCGTTGTGCCACCAATCAGTTCTACTACAACGTCAACATCAGGAGCGTTGACTACATCGAATATATCATCACTGATGAGTGTGTTATGTCCACATATTTCGCGGGTGCGCTCAATATTACGGCTGGCTGCCCGGGTAATAATCAGCTCACGCCCAAGTCTGCGGGTGATTTCATCTGCATTATTCTGTAACAGCTTGACGGTGCCACCACCAACTGTGCCAACGCCTAGCAAACCAATGCGTAGAGGCTGCATTTGTACTCCTTCAATTAGACCTATTTAATTGTATGATTTCCTAATACTTGCAATTTTACGCTAATCTACTATGCTAGCTGAAATTAGCTTTTTTGACTACTACTGTTACTGTTATATTAGATTGTGTAGAGACGTATAAGGAATATTTGATGCAGATTGATGAAATCCACGATAAACAGGGTTTATGGATTGAGGAGTTTGATACTGGCAAAATTACAATAAATGGCCAGCAATATGTCGGGCCAGTGTGTATTACAGCAACAGAAGTAATACCTTTGGATAAAAATACTGCTGAAGAGTTAACTATTGAAGATTTTTCTCAGGCTATAGAGGAGAAACCGGAAGTTATTCTGATTGGAACGGGCAGTAAACATGTGTTTATTCACCCACGTTTAACCGTACAACTGGTTGAGAAAAATATAGGTGTAGAAAGTATGAATACGGCAGCTGCATGTCGTACTTTTATGGTATTGCGCAGTGAAGGCCGCAATGTCTGGGCCTGGTTATGGCCATTAACTGCGGAATCATAGTATTTACTAGAATGATCTAGTAAATCAGTGCTGGATTGCTTATCGGACAGGATAAGCTATATTAAATTAATTTTTCTAAAAAAATTCAGGCTACAGGTTAATTTAGACCAGCAGCCTGAATGTATGTATGACCCGGAAAATTATTTAGCTATATTATTGTTCTGGCCTTTAATAATGCTCATGCCGGCACTAACTAAGCTGCCGATATCGGCTACGTTGGCGGGCATAATCAAGGTATTATTGGTTTTTGCTAATTTGGCAAAAGCATCGACATATTGTTCAGCCACTTTCAGATTAACTGCTTCTGTACCACCTGGTTCTTTAACGGCGGCGGCAACTTGGCGGATTGCATCCGCGGTGGCCTGAGCTACTAGACGAAGGGCTTCAGCCTCCCCTTCAGCGCGATTGATTTGTGCAATTTTGGCACCCTGAGATTCATTAATAGATGCCTGTGCTTCCCCTTGAGATTTTTGAATTTCGGCCTCACGCTGACCAGCTGCCAGATTAATCTGCTCTTGTTTAATCCCTTCAGACTGAGCAATACGCGCACGTTTTTCCCGTTCGGCGGTGATTTGTGCCTGCATTGAACGTAAGATTTCCTGTGGTGGTACTAAATCCTTAATTTCGTAACGCAGAACTTTCACGCCCCATGAAACGGCTGCTTCATCCAGAGAGGCAACCACTGTTTGGTTGATGTCATCACGTTCTTCAAAGGTTTTATCCAGCTCCATGCGACCGATTACGGAGCGCAGGGTAGTTTGTGCCAACTGCGTGATGGCCACGACAAAGTTGCTGGAGCCATAGGAAGCAAGTTTAGGATCAGTTACCTGAAAATAGATGATACCATCCACTGTGAGTTGCGTATTGTCACGGGTGATACATACTTGGCTGGGTACATCCAGCGGAATTTCTTTTAAAGTATGTTTATAGGCTACGCGGTCGATAATTGGGATGATGAAATTCAAACCAGCTACCATGGTTGCATGATAGCGGCCTAAGCGTTCGACAATGTAGACTTCCTGCTGAGGTACAACTTTAAATGCCATGCTGATAAAGACAACGATAGCAGCGAGCAAAAGAAAGGATAAAATCATGGTTATTCCTGACAAGTCGTGGATATTTGAGAAGTAAGGTTTAAGATATTGCCGTTGTGACTGATGATTTGAGCGTTGTCACCAGTTTTGGCTGTGGTAGGCTGGATAAAACGTGCCTGCCATGTGGTGCCACGATAGTGTACCTGCCATAAGCCGTTGGCTAGTGGTTTAGTTAGCACTACAGTTTGGCCGTAATCTGGGTTATCACTTGCCTTGGCTTTGTTTTCACGCGGATGATTCTGTTGCCACAGACGTACAATGATGATGCCTGCAATGGAAAAAACCGTAGCAATTACCGCATTAATATTATTACTGGTTTGCAGCAGCCACTCAGCTAAGCCAGCGCTGAGTAATGAGGCGCTGATTACCAGAAGATAAAAGGTACCGCTGAACATTTCCAATACAAATAGTATCAGGGCAACAATGAACCAAATCATTTGCATCTCCTTAATCTGGTAATGGTTATCAGGGATAAATATTTATTACAATTTCAGCCATTGCTGTCTAGTATCCGCTGCCTACGCGTTTCACTCAGGACAATTCCTGTACTTACGGAAACATTCAGGCTTTCAACGGTTCCGAACATGGGAATGGAGACTAGTGTGTCACAGAGGTCACGAGTTAAACGGCGCATTCCGCTTCCTTCCGCACCCATTACCCAAGCTACTGCTTTGGGCGCTGTAAAGTGGTATAAATCATCACTGCCTTGCATGTCAGTGCCAATAATCCAGATACCATGCTGTTTCAGCTCCCGGATGGTGCGAGCCAGATTGGTAACGGTAATATAGGGTACAGTTTCGGCTGCGCCACAGGCTACTTTACTTACTGTGGCATTCAGGCCGGCACTTTTGTCTTTTGGGGCAATAACCGCATGCACGCCCATAACATCTGCTACACGCAGGCAGGCACCGAGATTATGCGGGTCGGTAATGCCATCGAGAATGAGCAATAATGGTGGCTCATTCAGGTTTTCGAGTACATCTTCAATATCTACATGCTGTTTTGATGCATCAATAAATCCAACTACACCCTGATGGCGTGCGTGTTTGCTTAGGATATCAAGGCGTGCCTGATCTGCAACGATGACACGCACATTTTCTGTTTCAGCCTTGCTTAATACATCCCGCATGCGAGCATCATGTTTACCCTCAAGTACATAAAGCTCAATAATGCTAGCGGGGTTTTGCCATAAACGGGCATTAACTGCATGAAAACCAATGATGAGGCGCTGATTTGACATGGATGTTTAATTTAATATGTAAAGAAGTCAATTATAGCTGAAATCAGTGTATCAATCTGGTTACACTTTATTTGTCATTTTATTTGTATGGCAAGGTGATGTCTATCATTTTTATTTACTGCTGAAACAGGCAGGAGGATAAGAAGTTTGAAATGATATGTCTGCCACTAGATAGGTTATGAAACAAAACTCTATATATACTTATGATAAGTGTAGAAATATTGAGTAAAAAAATATATTTTTATCAAAAAATTAAAATAATATTAGATTAAATTTATATAAAAGTTTTACATGTTATTTTGTATTCATACTGTATCAGTATAGTTGGGAATTAAGCTTGTATGGGGGAAGGAGCCTTGGTCAGCATTTGTTGGCTGGGTGTTTAACTTTGAAATACAGTTAGGATTTCTTATGGAATACTATTTATGGGTACTGGCCAAGTTTCTTATTGGCTTTCTGATTGTGATTCTGCATTTGAATTTTACGGGTAAAACTCAATTGAATCAGATGACACCGGTAGACTTTATCGGTAACTTTGTACTCGGCGGAATTATCGGTGGGGTTATTTATAATGAGGATATTCCGATTCATCAATATATTTTTGTGTTGTTAATTGGTGTTGGTCTGATTTCTCTCTTAAACTGGATCTGTAAACATGTGAGTTTTTTCAGGATGTTTGCCATTGGCGAACCGATTCCCATTATGAAAGACGGGCGCTTTTTAATGGACAATATTCTGCGCAAAAAAAATAAAATTGATATTTTGAATGTAGCTTCGCTTTTACATGCACAGGGAATTACCTCTTTTCAGGAAGTCAGTTATGCGCAGATTGAGCCAAGTGGTTCATTAACTGTGCTCACTGACAAGGGCAAATATCCTTCATTGATTTTATTTAAAGATGGCGAAGCTCGTAAAACGGAACTGGAGCGAATAAATAAAGATGAAAAGTGGCTGGAGCAAAAAATACAGCAGCACCATTTATCTGAAAATGATTTATTCCTGATTGAGTTCTGGGAAGGTCGGCTAAATTTCATTCTGCGTTCAGGTGAGGTGAAAAAAGATACGCTGAAAAGTTAAATTTCTGTGTATAGATATTGCTGGGGAACAGCCACGACAGGTTACAATAGCTGTTTAAATTAAAAATAGTTTATTGCTGTGCAGCCACTTGAATATTGTTATCAGAAAATATGCCATAGCAAAAGTGCTATGGCATTTCGTTTTCCTTTTCTTTGTCGTTCACGGCGTCAGGCACTGATGGTGCTATATGCTTTGCAACAGGAGTTGCAGGAAGTGGTGCATGATTGTACAGACGCCACTGTGGCGCTAACTACACTTAACTGGTGGCAACAGCAGATACACGAGCTTTATTCTGCTAAAGCCATGCCGTCACATCCACTGATGCAGGCTCTGCAACCGCTTATTGCAGAATATGCTTTGCCACAGTCTGAGTTGCTGGCCTTGATTAAAGCGCATTTTACGGAACTGACTGAGGCTAGATTTCAGGATAGGAGTCAGTTACATCAGTATGCGTTTCAGGCCGGTATGGTTACAGGATGTTTGGGTAGCAGGATATTGGGGTTTACTGAACAACAAACTTTGGAATTTGCCGGAAAAGTTGGTGCATTATGCCAACTTGTAAAACTGTTTTCGCAAATTGGTGCAGATGCACGGCAGGGACGGCTTTATATTCCAGTAGCGATGTTACAGGAATTTAATGTGCCGGCTCATGTGGTATTAAATGGACGCGGTAGTGCAGAATTTACGGCTTTATTAAATACATGGTTAGATGAGTTAAAAAAACAGTTTAAAACAGTGATGACGTTGTTACCAGCAGTAGATAAAGGTCGTCAGGGTGCCAGTCTGGCCATGCTGAAGATTGCTTCTGCATTGCTCAGGGAGATTGAGCAGGATGGGGTGGCTAATGTTTTGCGCTATCAGTTAATTGTGCCGCGCCCGCGACAGCAGCGGTTGTGCTGGCAAATCTGGCTATGTAATTTCCTGCCGCTGTAGTAAGCAGGCTGAAATTCAGCTTGCTTGTTCTGGGAAGAAAAGTGATATGTGGCAAGGATTGTTGGTTATGAGCATTATTTTAACAATTTTGTCTGGTATTTGGCATTTTATTGCTTCAAAATATACAATTTGGCATTTTGTTTCGGGGTAAAACCGTTTATTTAAATAATTTTAATTACGTATTCAGGCTGTTTTTTGTATAATTTAAGCCATCATTTGCTTATTTAAGTAGGTGTAAGCAAATTTATTGCTAAAATTGCTTCAAAATAATCTTGTGCTGAGGAATCCAATATGCTTGGAGCGAAAAAAAAATTACTGATTCTGGGTTTATCTGCTGTCTGTTTGCTTACAGCTTGTTCGCCATCGGAACAGGGCAGCAAATCCAGTGATAATGGTATGAAAAAAGTGGCGATTACGGCAATAGTAGAGCACCCGGCACTGGATGCAGTGCGTCAGGGAGTGATAGATGAGCTACGTGCTGAAGGCTATGAGCAGGGAAAAAACCTGCAACTGGATTTCCAAAGTGCACAGGGCAATACAGCTACAGCTGGACAGATTGCCAAAAAATTTGCCGGCAGTAATCCGGATGCGATTGTCACTATTGGTACACCTAGTGCGCAATCTATGGTTGCGGCAACCCGTAAAATACCGGTGGTATTTGCTGCGGTAACCGATCCGGTGGCAGCGAAGCTGGTTGCCAACTGGGAGCCGAGTAAAACTAATGTAACCGGTGTGTCTGATGAACTACCGTTGCAACCACAGATTGATTTGATGAAACAGGTGGTACCCAATCTGAAAACTGTTGGCTATGTGTATAGTCCGGGTGAAGTTAATTCGACGGTAGTTTTAGGACAATTGCAGACTTTATTGGCTAAAGACGGTATTAATGTGGCAGCGGTTCCGGCGCAGCGCACGACTGATGTGCCGATTGCTACAAAAAGCCTACAGGGTAAGGCAAACTTGATTTATACTTCACTGGACAATAATGTGGTTTCTGCCTATGAATCCATGTTCAAGGTTGCCAAGAACATGAAAATGCCGCTGGTAGCGTCAGATACTGGTTCAGTAAAACGCGGGGCGGCTGTGGCTATGGGCGTAAATTATCATGAGCTTGGTGTGGCTACCGGGAAGATTGTAGGGCGGATTCTGAAAGGTGAACAGGCAGGCAATATTGCACCGCAACGTATGTCTGTCGAGCAACTGGATTTAATGGTGAGTAAATCAAATGCCGCAGAACAGGGTATTACTTTATCACCAGAGCTACTCAAGCAAGCTACCGTGATCGATTAGGATAACCGGTTTTCAAACTGAATACCGTGACATCGGCAGGCTGATTCAGGCTTTGCCGATGTTGTTTTTATTTTCAACTACAATTTATTAATTGGATGATATGTCTTCTATAGCTTTATTTGGTGCTTTAGAAAGCGGGCTGATATATGCCCTTGTTGCTCTGGGGGTGCTGATTTCATTTCGTATTCTGGATTTTCCCGATTTAACTGCTGATGGCAGTTTTCCACTGGGTGGAGCGGTATTTGCAGTCTGCGTGACTCATGGAATTAATCCGTGGCTGGCTACAGCACTTGGTGGCGCCGCCGGTGCCTGTGCTGGTCTGATGACTGCATGGTTGCATGTTTCTTTGAAAATCATGCAGCTTTTAGCCAGCATTCTGGTGATGGTGGCCTTATATTCTGTGAACCTGCGTATTATGGGCGCACCTAATCTGCCCTTATTGGATCAGCCCAGTGTCTTCACGCCGTTTTTCAATGCTGATTTCAGCAATCAGTATTGGGTACAGCCACTGGTGATATTCGGTTTTGTGTTGATAGCTAAGTTGTTTCTGGACTGGTTTTTTGCCACTGAAATAGGTTTATCAATGCGTGCTACCGGCGTAAATGCTCGCATGGCACGTGCACAAGGGGTAAATACTGCGCGGATTCTGCTGTTAGGCATGGCAATGTCTAATGCATTCATTGCTATGGCCGGCGCTTTATTTGTGCAGACGCAGGGTGGTGCTGACATTTCTATTGGTATCGGTACGATTGTTGTTGGTCTGGCGGCAGTGATTATTGGTGAAACATTAATTCCTGGTAAGCGTTTTTTTGTAATTACGCTAGCTGTGATTGTCGGAGCTGTACTGTATCGTGCGTTTATTGCACTGGCTTTGGGGAGCGATACGCTGCAACATATTGGTTTTGGACCACAGGATTTGAATCTGGTAACGGCCATTCTGGTGGTGTTGGCATTGCGTTTGCCTGCAATCAAAAGTTATTTTAAAAGGAAATTAAAAGCATGATGCGCGCAGATGATTTACGCCTGACATTCAATGCAGGAACGCCTATTGAAAATCCAGCTTTGCGTGGCATGAGTTTGAATATTGCTGAGGGTGAATTTGTTACTGTTATCGGTAGCAATGGTGCCGGCAAATCAACCTTTCTCAATGCTATCAGTGGTGATATTCTGATAGATTCTGGCAGTATTACCATTAATAATAAAGATGTGACCAATGAACCGGCTTATAAACGCGCACCGTTGGTGGCTCGGGTATTTCAGGATCCGCTTGCCGGTACCTGTGAAGCACTGACCATAGAAGAAAATATGGCTTTAGCACTCAGGCGCGGGAGCAGACGCGGTTTACGCGCGGCGATTAAACGCCAGTACCGTGAACTGTTTCGGGAAAAGCTGGCTATGCTCAATCTGGGGCTGGAAAATCGCCTGAGTGACAGGATTGGTCTGCTTTCTGGTGGGCAGCGGCAAGCTGTTAGTCTGCTAATGGCTTCATTACAGGGTTCCAAAATTCTGTTACTGGACGAACATACTGCTGCACTTGACCCGAAAACAGCCGCTTTTGTACTTGAGCTGACAGATCGGATTGTAAGTGAAAACAAGCTAACGGCAATGATGGTAACTCATTCAATGCAGCAGGCTTTGGATCATGGTTCGCGTACTGTTATGCTGCATCAGGGGCGGGTAGTTCTGGATGTGGCCGGTGATAAGCGTACCGGTATGAATGTCTCAGATCTGTTAAAAATGTTTGAACATACTCAGGGTGAAAAAGTAACTGATGATGCTTTATTGCTGAGTTAATTCTGTGTATTGTTGTTTAATTAGGCTGTCAAAAGTATTTTTGGCAGCCTGATTTGTTGAATGGATAAATAATGTTTGTGCCTGAATTGATTGTTCTGAATAAACCGTATGGGGTGATTTGTCAGTTCAGTCCCCATGAAAAATATCCTACTCTGAAGCAATATGTGCCTTTACCGGATGTTTATCCTGCCGGCCGGTTGGATACAGATAGTGAGGGTTTATTATTGTTAACAGCAAACGGAAGTTTGCAGGCAAAGATTGCTCATCCGAAATACAAGTTGGTGAAAACTTATTGGGCACAGGTAGAGGGGAAGCCTGATGCGGAACGCTTGCAGCAACTGGCGCGGGGCGTAGATTTGGGCGATTTTGTTACAGCTCCGGCACAGGTGAGTGTGGTGAGTTCTGCGGATAGTGAGCGCCTGTGGCCACGTGTACCGCCAATCCGCACTCGCAAGACAGTAACAGATTTCTGGCTGCAAATTCGCATCAGTGAAGGTAAAAACAGGCAGGTGCGGCGCATGTGTGCCAGAGTTGGTTGGCCATGCCTACGTCTGGTACGGGTTGGTATTGGACGGTTAAATGTTTTTTCTCTGGATTTACCTTTAGGACACTGGCAAGCGCTTAATCCGCGCGATTTGTAATGAGTTATCGATGTTTTTCCAGATGTAAAATATAACCCTTACGCCAGTAGGCATAAGGGTTATATTTATTGATCAGTAATATACAATTAATCAGAAAGCCGGAATAATTGCGCCCTGATATTTTTCTTCAATAAATTTTTTCACTTCAGGCGAAGTCATAGCCTGTTTCAATTTTTGAATTGCTTCACGATGTTCATCACCAGTGCGTACAACCAGAATGTTTGCATATGGTGAATCTTTTTCCTCAATAAACAAAGCATCTTTCGTCGGTACCAGTTTGGCTTCCAGTGCAAAATTGGTATTAATGACAGCTAAAGTGGCATCATTTAAAGTACGTGGCAACTGTGGCGCATCTATCGGGGTAATTTTCAGGTGTTTCGGATTGTCTACAATATCGCGTACTGTAGCACTGATTCCTGTATCAGCTTTTAATTTGATTAAGCCAGCTTTTTGCAGCAGTAATAAGGCACGGCCACCATTGGATACATCATTGGGGATGGTGACCAAACCGCCATCGGGAACTTCACCGAGAGATTTAACCTTATTAGAGTAAACGCCCATTGGTTCTACATGAATATTGACAACTGGTGTTAATTGCATTTTATGCTTTTGCACAAAATTATCCAAATAAGGTTTATGCTGGGTAAAGTTGGCGTCTACATCTTTTTCAGCCAGAGCAATATTCGGGCGCACATAATCTGTCATTTGCACAATCTGTAAATCGATGCCTTCTTTTTGCAACAGTGATTTGGCTACTTGAAGAATTTCAGCATGAGGTACGGGGGACGCTGCTACTTTAAGTACCGTTTCTGTAGTTGAAGCAGGAGTGCTGGTGGTGCTTGCCGTTGGCGCAGATTCATCTTTCTGGCTGCATGCAGTGAGTACGGTGCTAATTGCGGCCACAGATAGTAATGCAAATAACAATTTTTTCATATTTAACCTTAATTAAGATAAACAATAAAATATACTGTTTAACATAACACAAAATACATGTTGCTTGTATTTTTTACATATGGGTATGCTGCGGTTAATCAGCGAAGTAGCCACTTGTAACCAAAAATTGTCTGGCTGTACCAGCCAGACAAGATGAAAGATTATTTGCCCAGCATTGGTTTCAGATATTTACCAGTATAGCTTTTGCGGTTAGCGGCCACTTCTTCAGGTGTACCCTCTGCAATAATGGTACCACCACCATCACCACCTTCCGGTCCAAGGTCAACAATATAGTCGGCTGTTTTGATTACGTCCAGATTATGTTCGATAATAACGATACTGTTGCCTTTACCTTTCAGGCGCTGGATAACTTCCAGTAACAGGGCAATGTCGGCAAAGTGCAAACCGGTAGTGGGTTCATCCAGTATGTATAGAGTACGACCTGTATCGCGTTTGGATAATTCCAGTGCCAGCTTAACACGCTGAGCTTCACCGCCGGACAAGGTAGTAGCTGACTGACCCAGACGTACATAGCCCAGCCCTACATCCAGTAAGGTTTGTAGTTTGCGTTTTACCGTTGGTACTGCATCAAAGAAGCTACAGGCTTCTTCAACAGTCATTTCCAGAATTTCACTGATGTTTTTACCTTTGTATTGGATTTCCAGTGTTTCGCGATTATAACGTTTACCATGACAAACTTCGCAGGGAACATAGATATCAGGCAAAAAATGCATTTCGACCTTGATTACGCCATCGCCCTGACAGGCTTCACAGCGTCCACCCTTCACGTTAAATGAAAACCGCCCAACACTGTAACCGCGCTCTCGTGACAGCGGTACGCCAGCAAACAGTTCGCGGATTGGGGTGAACAAACCGGTATAGGTAGCAGGGTTGGAACGCGGCGTACGACCAATAGGCGACTGATCGACATTAATTACTTTGTCCAGTTCTTCTAATCCCTGAATATTTTCATACGGTGCCGGATCTTCACTGGCACGATTCAGTTCACGTGCTGCAATTTTTGCCAAAGTATCGTTTATCAGAGTGGATTTACCACTGCCGGAGACGCCGGTGATACAGGTAATCAACCCAAGCGGTAATGTCAAAGTAACGTTTTTGAGATTATTGCCGCTGGCTCCACTTAATACCAATAAGCGTTTTTTGTCTACAGGAGTGCGTTGTGCTGGTATGCTAATGGATTTTTTGCCACTGAGATACTGGCCGGTTATTGATTCTTTGCAGCTGGCAACCTGTTTGGGTGGAGCTGCTACAATCACGTGGCCACCGTGTTCACCGGCTCCCGGGCCCATATCGACAACAAAATCTGCAGCACGAATGGCATCTTCATCATGTTCCACCACGATCACGCTGTTGCCTAGATCGCGCAGGTGTTTCAATGTATCCAGTAAGCGGTCATTATCGCGCTGATGCAGGCCTATAGAGGGTTCGTCCAGTACGTACATCACGCCGGTCAGACCGGAACCAATTTGACTAGCCAGACGGATACGCTGTGCTTCTCCCCCAGACAAAGTTTCTGCACTACGCGCCAGACACAGATAGTTAAGACCAACATTAATCAGGAAACCAAGCCTTTCATTGATTTCCTTGAGAATTTTTTCGGCAATTTGTTTTTTGTTACCATCCAGATTCAGATTCTGGAAAAAATCCAGTGTAATTGTGAGCGGCCATGCGTTTACTTCTTGTAATGGCTTACCGCCCACATAAACGTAACGCGCTTCAGTCCGTAGACGTGCGCCACCACAGGTCGGGCAGGCACGATGGCTCTGGTATTGGGCTAATTCTTCACGCACCGTGGCAGAATCAGTTTCCCGATAGCGCCGTTCCAGATTGGGCAAAATACCTTCAAAAGGATGGCTGCGGGTAAATTTAGTACCTCGTTCCGATAGATAAGTAAATTCAATCTGTTCTTTGCCGGAACCATGCAGCACAATATTCCGAATTTTTTCTTTTAGCTGGTTAAAGGGAGTGTCAACGTCAAAGTCAAAATGATTAGCCAATGACTGAATCATCTGGAAGTAAAAGGTATTGCGTTTATCCCAGCCCTTAATGGCACCGGCGGCCAGAGATAAATCCGGATGCATAACCACGCGCTCAGGGTCGAAATAATTCATGCTGCCCAGTCCGTCACAACTGGGGCAGGCACCGACTGGATTATTGAAGCTGAACAGTCGCGGTTCCAGTTCCTGTAGGCTGTATGAGCATACAGGGCAGGCAAAGCGGGCAGAAAACCAATGTTCTTCTTTACTGTCCATTTCTATGGCCAGTGCACGTTCATTGCCAAGGCGCAGCGCGGTTTCAAAACTTTCAGCCAGACGCTGTTTAATATCAGCGCGTACTTTTACTCTGTCGATGACTACATCAATATCATGCTTGATGTTTTTCTGTAACTTGGGTATTTCTTCAATCGCATATACTTCTCCATCAACCCGTACTCGGGCAAAACCCTGTACCTGCAAATCAGCGAAGTAGTCTATGAATTCACCTTTGCGTCCTCGCACGGCCGGTGCCAGAATCATTACCCTCGTATCTTCCGGCAAAGCCAGAATATGATCTACCATCTGTGAAACAGTTTGACTGGAAAGTGGCAGATTGTGTTCCGGACAATATGGCGTACCTACCCGAGCATACAGTAAGCGGAGATAGTCGTGAATTTCAGTTACTGTGCCTACAGTAGAGCGGGGGTTGTGACTAGTTGCTTTCTGTTCAATGGAAATAGCCGGAGACAGACCTTCAATTAAATCGACATCAGGTTTTTCCATCATTTGCAGAAACTGACGGGCATAGGCCGACAGGCTTTCAACGTAACGTCGTTGTCCTTCTGCGTATAAAGTATCAAAAGCCAGAGAAGATTTACCACTGCCTGATAAACCGGTAATAACTACCAGTTGATGGCGGGGAATGTCCAGATCTATATTTTTAAGATTATGTGTACGTGCACCGCGAATATGAATCGTGTCGTTATCTGACATAATGCCTTGCCCGAGCTAATGAAATGAGATAATTGGCTTTAATCAAATTGCAGTTTATTAAAACCATCCGGTATTATACCCATTTCAAAACGCCAATTTAAAGCTGTCAAGTAAAGGTTTTAATGTTTGCGTAAAATAAATCTCTTAAAATCAAGGCGCAATTCCGGGCTACGCCATAAGTAGAATAAAATTGGAACATTTCCCAAAGCGACAATAAAATATAGAATATTAATACTGTTAAACAGCCAGATAAGTATTGCACTCAATATTGCTGCACAGACCATAAACAGGCCATTAATAATGTTATTGGCGGCAACTGCATGTGCACGAAATTTGTCGCTGCTGCTTGTTTGAAGCCATGTATACAGGGGGAGGGAGAAGAAACCACCGCAAAAGCCGATACCAATAATGCATAGCATGACTGCCAGACTGTGAGGCCGGCTTAAAAATGTACCGATTCCCCCGATGGGCAGATTATGTTGTGCCTGAGTGACCCAAATCAGCAATAGACCAAAGATAGTGATGCCAAAGGCGCCTAGCATAACCAGACTAAGATGTAACTGATGGCGGCTCAGACGTGCACAGGCAATTGAACCACTACCTATGCCTAATGAAAACAAGGTAAGTATCAAGTTAAATACAGCTTCATTACCACCAAGATTCAGACGGGTAAAAGTAGGTAGCTGGGTGATGTAAACAGAACCCACTAGCCAGAACCATGAAATACCGATTATGGCTATCCAGACGCTTTTCTGCTGATAGGTTTGTTTAAGTAATTGTCTGGTACTGCGCAAAATGTTTGTATCAATGTATTGCTGGGGAATCTGCGCCGGTACACGTGGCATAAACATGCTGGCCAGTTGTCCCAACATGGCTACAAACAGCAGGGTGCCAAACAGCCAGACGGTGTCTGTACCTGCCAAAATAGTACCGAAAATCTGCCCGAGCAGTATTGATAAAAAAGTACCACTTTCGATCAGACTATTGCCATTTAGCAGTTCGTATGATGATAAATACTCGGGCAAAATAGCGTATTTTAAAGGGCCAAACAGGGTGGAATGTGTACCCATCAGAAACAGACACAACATTAATATTGCTACAGAATGCAGCCAGAAACCAAAGCCGGCTACCAGCATAATGCAGATTTCTGTGGCTTTTATCCAGCGTGCCAGTATTGCTTTGTCCAGTTTATTTGATAATTCGCCGGACAGGGCAGAAAACAGAAAATAAGGCAGAATATACAGCAGGGCTCCGGCATTAAGCATCTGGCTGGCCGGTAACCATGAATTGGAGCCTAAACCATAAAAGCTAATCAGCACAAATAATGCGGTTTTAAACAGATTATCGTTGAATGCACCAAAAAACTGAGTACCAAATAGGGGCAGAAATCTTTTGGTACGGGCAAAAGCAAACTGGCTGCCAGACGGCAATATATCAGGAGTAGACATAAATGATCTTGCAAAAAGGTACTGAATGGTTACAGGGTGCCGGTAAGGTCGTTAAGCAGAAAATGCTGACCACACAGACTAAGATATTGTTGTTGTAGACGGCCGATAATATTGTTTTCAGCATCACATAATTGCACATAATCAGATTGTCTGTACCAACTTAGGCTGTCATGCTGGGATAATTGCTGCAATATCTGCCATTGTACAGAGCAGGCTTGAATATCTGCTTCATCCGCCTGAGCTTTAACTGCATAATAACCACTGGCTCCATTGGTATAAGTAGAGTCATCATTGTCCATCAAAACCAGAAAACCAAGATGATGGTTATCTGGGCTATTAATACTAAAATAAAGCATAATAAAAAGTTCTCTGGATATTGAAAAGGACTTAATCAATTTCTGTATCTTACTGTCAGGATTCTAGCAGCTTATAAAAAATTATGTTTGCTAATATTCATCATTCTGCGCGCAGAATATTTATTAGTATTCATTGCAAACTATCATGTGTTAGATAAAGTATCACCAGCAGTATCTTGATAACTATATGAGTTGGCAGCTTAGTCGTATCATTTTAATCGTTATGTTGCTGGGGTAGAGAAACCGGAAAAAGAGCAAAATACTGCGTATACTGTTTGGTTTGCCAGTGTTACAGGTACTGGCTGTATATGATGTGTGCACTATTTATATAAGGCATAGGCGCAATAATTTATTTAGGTGATAGGTAAAGATAATAGTAATTATATTGCTTAAATAATCGCTCAGTGTGGGGTAGTGCTTTCTTTTTAACCTTTCTGTAACACATACATAAAAGACTGAAATATACGAAGTACGGGTGTTCTGGGTGAGGGAAAAGGTGAAAATTTGGAATTCAGCTTTTGTACTTTTTTGCGCGAAAATTGCGTAAGTTTTGAAACCATTTGAGCAGATTATAAATACGATCTGGACAATATCTAAGCTGTTGTTAAAAATCCATTTTGTAGTAAAAATTGCTGGCGTGGTATAAAAGAATTGGCAAGAAGGTGCAAAAGTTGTCGCCATTCTAAATCAGTATGTGTGTATTGGTATGGTTAATGGATCAGAAACTATCTGTGTATTTATTCAGAAAAGAGTTCAACAATAAAACAGGGTTAGTGCGTCATGTACCAACCCCGTTTTTAATAATACTGTTTTGACCAATATTACATATTAGTCAGTTTGATTTTCTGTCCCGGGCGCAATACCTGTTTGCCGTGAACTTTCTGCAATTTGCTCACTGGGATATTCAGCCGCTGGGCAATACTGCTAAGTGTATCTCCTTTTTTAACTGTATACGATACCGGAACAATGTTGCCCTTACCACTGGTATTACTCTTACGAACAGATGCCATTAAGCGTTTGTTGTCACCATTGGTATTGATTTTCAGTACCTGTCCCACCTGTAGATTGTGGCCACGCAGATTATTCGTTGTTACCAGATCGGCAACATTGATATTATAGCGCTGGGCAATGGAGAATAGAGTATCACCTTTATTCACTTTATGAGCGATATTACGGCGGCTGTCGGCAACATTAACTATATTGCGCGCAGTACGTTCAGAACGATTTTCAGCTACACGGGAAACCTGTGCTTCTTCGTGCTCAGCCTGTGCCAGAGCTTTTTGTACCGCAGCGGCAGCAGCAGCTTGTAATTGAGCATCCTGTGCTATTTGCATCAGTGCATCATTATTTTCTGCTGCTGGTGCAGGCAGATCAGTTGGCGTTGGTGTAGTTGCAGCCATTGTTACTGTCTGAGCTGTTGAGTTCTCCGGTACTGATTGTTCGGTTTTAAGCACGGCGGTAGCCACTTTGGCCGTACGGGTAAGGTCTGGCGTCTCCAGATTATCATTAACGACATCGTTTGACTGAGCTACTGCTACATTCTGATGAGTGACGAATGTACTGGGAGGCAGCACTGGCTGTGCCGTAGCAATATTCAGTAATGAGTCGGTATCACTATTGCTGAAAGAATCCAGACTCTGGCTATTTAAAGTGTTTTTGCTGAGTAGCAGGCTACGGCCGGTTGGTACGGTATTACTACTCAGATTATTCAGACGTTTGATTTCTGCACTGCTCATACCAGTCTGAGCGGCTAAATCTGCCACACTGGTAGGTGCAAAAGCTTTAAAGATATTCCAAGACAGCAGGCTGTTTTTATCTGCATTACGGTAATTACGCTCAAATGTGTTTACCGCAGTAATTGGCAGCAGCATTTTGCGGTTTTCTTTCGGAATAAATACCGGACTCTTGAAACTCGGATTAAGCGTTAAAAATTCGGAAGTGGAAATGTTGGCTAAACGGGCAGCAGCATCAATGTCAATCGGCTGGTCGATGGTGATGGCTTCAAAATAGGGTCGGTTTGGCACAGACACCAGATTGATGCCAAATGCCTGTGGGTTTTCGATTATATTACGCACGGCCAGCAATTTAGGCACATAATTACGCGTTTCGTTTGGCATGCGCAGATTTTCATAAGTAGGCTCAATGCCTGCCAGTTGGGCACGCTTTATGGCCTTGCCCACATTGCCTTCACCCCAGTTATAGGCAGCCAATGCCAGCGACCAATCACCAAATAAACTATACAGATATTGCAGATAGGTTAAAGCGGCATCGGTAGCAGCATATACATCATGGCGGCCATCATAAAGGTTGGTTTGTTCCAGTCCATACTGGCGGCCACTACTAGGCATGAATTGCCATAATCCTGATGCACCCACGCGAGACTGAGCCTTGCTGACAAAAGCACTCTCAATAAACGGTAATAAAGCTACTTCAGCCGGCATCTGGCGTTTTTCTGCCTCATTCACTATATGATATAAATATGGCTGACTGCGCAAAATGGTGCGGTTGAAGTAATTGCCGTGGCTTGAATAGTATTGTTCGTGTCTGCGAATGATTTCAGGATTGACTTCAGTCATACGGAAATCCTGACGTATCCGTTCCCAGATATCATGATTGGAATAGGTCTCCCCCTTAAGGGTGGCCGCATTCAGATTCATGATAGATAATCCAATGTCGTTACTGGTGTAAGATTGGGCAAATGAGATAGAGGGAGCTAGTACCAGACTGGTGAGTGCCAGTACCATATGCTTCAATTGAGCCATTCGTATAACCGTAAAATTTGTGCAAAATCATATTAATACTAAAGAGGAAGTTCTTTACGGTCAAGGATAAATCCCTATTTTTACAGTAATGATGTAAATGCAATAAATTTAATCAAACGGCTATGGCGTTGATTTAACAATATACATGATGGTGTAGTGAATGAGTTATCCGCAATTGGAAGGCTGGCTGGCCGAGCATGCTTTTGGTTTGTATCTGAGCAAGCTTGAACAGCAGTTCATACGGCATAAATTATCAGCGTTGCGTTTTGGTACCATTTTGCAATGTAGTTTGTCACAATGGCAGTTTCACGATGTATTTGCCGCAGATTCGCAATACCTTGTACAAAGTGTACAGGCAGACGGAAATGTGGCCGTTATTGCAGACAATACAGCTTTACCTTGGACGAACCAGAGTATAGATACAATAATCTGGCCGCATGGTTTGGATACGATATGCTGCTATGATGCAGCATTGGCGGAAATGATAAGGGTATTGGTACCGGGCGGCCATATCATACTAACTGGGTTGAATGCTCAGGGTTATTGGCGCCTGTTTTATCAGCGCAGCATACATTGCCAGCCAGCTTTAAATCTTTTATCTGCAAGTACAGTGGTTAACAGAATGAAGCGTTATGGTCTGTATCTGGAAGAAGGGCAGTTTATGGGCTACGGTATCCCAGCCTGCTTCGGAACAAACCATAACACTATTGAGTACATGGGTAATCGCTGGTGGCCACATCTGGCCGCAGTATATGGTTTGGTATTGGTTAAGCGGACTGTTTCTCTTACTTTAACTCAACAGCTAGTGAATCCCATGCTGAATCCAGTAACCAATGTGGCTTTAAAAGGCATGGAATGTGATTAGAACTATTAAAATATCATTTTGAACTGACTAAAAGACCTGAATTCACTCAGGTCTTTTAGTTATCTATAGATGTCAGATTGTGTTATCCGTGTTATGGCTCAGCTTTTGATCCATAAGCTCTTCAAATTCACGCATACAGGTAGCGGCAATGGACAACATGGTATCAATTTCCTTTTTGGAAATAATCAGTGGTGGTGCTGCTACTATATGGTCGCCACAGGCGCGGAAAATCAGATTGTTTTTGAAAAAAATATCGCGGCAAAGTAAACCTGTAGTACCAAAATCCTCAAAAAATTCCCGCGTTTCACGGTTTTTTACCAGCGTAAAACCACACATCAGCCCTTCAGTTCGAATATCTGCAACGTATTTAAACTGACTGAATGTTTCCTGCCAGCGTTTACGTAGGTACGGGCCGGTTTTTGTATATACTTTTTCGATAATATTTTTATCAGCCAGTATATTCAGGTTTTCGTACGCCACTGCCGCTGCAACCGGATGTCCGCTATAAGTAAAACCATGATTGAATTCACCACCCGCCAGCAGGCCTTCGGTGACTTTATCATTTACCAGCACGGCACCAATAGGTAAATATCCAGAAGATAGTCCTTTGGCGGTAGTACAGATATCAGGCGTAAAGCCTAGTGTTTGGAAGCCAAACCATTTTCCGGTACGGCCATAGCCGCAGATTACTTCATCAGATACCAGTAAAATATTATATTTTCTGCATATTTCTTCAATTCGAGGCCAGTAACTTGCTGGAGGAATAATCACTCCTCCTGCGCCCTGAATGGGTTCGCCAACAAAAGCAGCGATTTTATCTGCGCCAAGGGATAAGATTTTTTCTTCCAGCCAGTTAGCCGCACGGATACCGAATTCCTCTTCACTCTCATTGTCGTTGGCTAAACCGTAATACCACGGCTGTTCGATATGTACGATATTGGCTATGGGCAAATCACCCTGTTGATGCATACTTTTCATTCCGCCTAAGCTGGCACCACCAATGGTTGAGCCGTGATAGCCATTCCAGCGACCGATAATGATTTTTTTTGATGGTTGTCCTACTGATGCCCAGTAATGACGCACCATACGCATCATGGTATCAATTGATTCAGAACCAGAATTGGTATAAAACACATGATTAAATTCATCCGGAGTAATCTCTATCAGTTTCTCAGATAATTTAATTACGGCCGGATGGCTGGTTTTGAAAAAAGTGTTATAAAACGGTAACACTTCCATTTGTTTCTTGGCAATTTTAGCCAGTTTCTTGCGCCCGTAACCAATGTTCACGCACCATAATCCGGCCATGCCATCAATGATTTCAGTACCGTCACTATCATAGACATAAATACCTTTAGCTTTAACCATCATGCGCACACCATTTTTTTTCAGCTGGCCATTATCCGAAAATGGGTGCAGGTGATGTTTTACCGCATGTTTGGTATCGTTTTTTTTAGTCATATAAAGTACTCCTTTGTTAAATGGTATAAATTGTATGCTGATTTTGTTGCAAATAGTGCAACCGGCAGAAAATCGGCCATGTTTATGATTCAAACATGTAACAGCAGGAATTTACGTTCCCATGGACTGATTACACGAAAGTATTCAGATACTTCCTGTTCTTTGACTGCAATGTACATCTCAACAAAACGCTGTCCCAATAGCTCGTGAATGGGTTCACACTGGCGCATACGTTCTATGGATTCTTCCAGCGTGGTAGGAAATTGATAGGGCAGAGAATATGCATTAGTGCTTAAAGGTGCGCGTGGTTGTAGCTGCTCTTTAATCCCCAGATAACCACAACCCAGCGAACAGGCTATCGCCAGATAAGGATTAACGTCCACTCCGGCCAGCCGGTTTTCAATGCGCCGTCCTTTGGCACTGGCACGAGGAACACGTAAGCCAACCGTACGATTGTCATAACCCCACTCTACATTGGTCGGCGCTGCAGTAAAACGAGTCAGACGTCGAAAAGAATTCACATACGGTGCAAAAAATGGCATGGTCAGAGGCAGATATTTTTGTAAACCGGCAATAAAATGGAAAAATAACTCAGAAGGTGTGCCATCAGCATTGCTGAAAGCATTATTACCGTTTTTAACTTCATTCAAGCTTTGGTGTATATGCATGGCACTGCCCGGTTCGCACTCCATAGGCTTGGCCATAAAAGTGGCATACATTTTGTGATGAAATGCAGACTCCCGTACAGTACGTTTAAACAGAAATACCTGATCAGCTAAATCTAGCGCATTGCCGTGCAGAAAATTAATTTCCATCTGTGCCGCACCAATTTCATGAATCAAGGTGTCTACTTCAAGATTCTGTTCGTGGCAATAATCGTATATTTCTTCAAATAACGGATCAAATTCATTCACGGCATCAACTGCATAGGAGCGGCGGCCGAATTCACTGCGTCCGGTGCGTCCTATTGGTGGCTGTAATGGTACATCTGGGTCAGGGTTGGGTGAAATCAAATAAAATTCCATCTCAGGCGCAACAATCGGCTCCAATCCCATATATTCATACAGTTTCAGTATGCGTTTGAGTACATTGCGTGGTGCGGTTTCTACCGGTAAATTGTCTGGGGAAAAACAGTCAAATATAAGTGATGCTGTGGGTTCCTGTGCCCAGGGAACAAACCGCAAAGTGCTAGGATCTGGTTTTAATTCCATATCTGCATCAGTTTCATCCAGCAGACTGGATTGCGGATATTCGCCTGTAACCGTTTGCAGTAACACTGCTTCAGGTAAACGCATATCCGGTTCAGATATGAATTTGTCTTTGGGAATAATTTTGCCGCGAGCTACACCTGTAATATCTGGCAAGATACATTCCACTTCGGTAATACCATGTTCTTTGAGCCAGTTAAAAATGCCATCATACATAAGTCACCTTAAAATGATTCCTTTTGCTTATACAATTTATATTGCATACATGCTTCACGAAATGCCTTAAAAATAGCGCTAGAAAGCGGTTTTTGCCCATACAACCATTCAGGGTGCCATTGCACCGCATAGCCAAATAAGGGTGCGGCATCAATCCTGAATGCTTCAATTAGGCCATCTGGTGCGGTTGCTTCTATGCTAAGCCCAGGTGCTAAAGTTTTGACTCCTTGCTGGTGTAAAGAATTAACTGCATATTGTTGCTGGCCTGTAGCCAGCCACCTCATTAATAAGCTGTCTGCATGCAAATTGACAACATGAGCATCATCATATTGCACTTCAATTGGTTGGTTAGCTGGTTCGCGATGATCCAGAAAACCGGGGATTTCCTGTAGATGTTGATGAAGTGTGCCGCCAAGAGCGATGTTAATTTCCTGTAAGCCACGGCAAACACCAAGAAGTGGTATACCTATGTCAATAAGTTGGCGGATAAGCGGTAAAATAGTATGGTCGCGAGCAGGATCCTGTAGCGTTCCCTCGCGTATAATAGCTTCGCCATACCATTGTGGATCAATGTTGGAATATGAACCGGGTAGAAAAATACCATCTACCAGTGTCAGTAATCGCTGTAGTACAGTTTGGTCAGCTAAAGCTGGCAGCAAAATTACATCACCAACACAATCCTGCATTGCCCGAATGTATTTTTCGCCCACAGCGTGGAAATTCAACTTACCTATCTGCTTCACGTCACATGGTATTCCAATTACTGGGCGCAATTGCATAAATCAGTCTCAAAGTTTTAATAGTTAAGAGAATTTCTGAACACTGTATTGCATAATCCCATGCCGTTAAAAAAATGGCAAGAATTCTTAAGTTAAAGTACTCAAGCGAAAAAATTTTTGAGTATCAAATATGAAAGCAAATGCCTGCTACACATGAGGCAGAACGGTTTTTGTTTGTCTGAACTGAATACTACACAAAATATGACTGATAATAAAAAAGCCCCAAAATACTCGGGGCAAGAATGCATGGGTTTAAACAACTTCAGAATCGGCGCCGTAACTTCGCTGCCAGAATAATGCTTGCAGCCAGCTCTTCAATAGACATATGCGTCGTATTGGTATAAGGAATGTTGAAACGACGGAACATCTCTTCTGCTATTAAAATTTCACGCCGGCAATTATCACGGCTGGCATAGCGTGAATCAGGGCGCCGCTCAGAACGAATATGATGCAAGCGATCAGCTTCAATAGTCAATCCATATAGTTTTTGCCGGAATGGTTGTAACATTCTGGGTAATTGATTGCTTTCCAGATCTTCAGGAATAAGTGGATAGTTAGCAGCACGGATGCCATATTGTAGAGCCAGATACAGGCAAGTGGGGGTTTTACCGCTACGGGACACGCCCATCAGAATCACATCGGCTTTTTGCAGTTCACGATCGGTAATGCCATCATCGTGATTTAGAGTGAAGTTAATGGCCTCCATACGTTTATCATAACGTTCGGTATCATGCATACCATGAGTACGACCAATCGAGTGGTTTGCCACAGTGGCCAGTTCATCTTCGAGTTCGCCAATAAAAGCATCATAAAAACTCATATGAAAACCGGCACTGGTTTTTATCAGCGTGCGGATATTTTCATCAACAATACTTGAAAAAACCAACGGGCGGGCATCACAAAGTTTTGCAGCTTCATTGATTAAAGCAACAATTTCTTGTGCTTTTGTTTCTGTATCAATAAAAGGGTAGGTAGCACATTTGAATTCAATATTGTCAAACTGATTCAGCAAAGCCAGTCCCATGCTTTCAGCTGTAATTCCTGTGCGGTCGGAAACAAAAAAAACTTGGCGTACTGATTTCATAATATTTACACGATTAAAGTTAAAAAATGCCATAACTAAATGGATGTCCTATTGTAAATGAAATTTACCCCCTGCTCATGTTCTGGTGTTGGTTTTTTTCAATAACAGCTTTGGAGATAAGTAACATTTGATTTGCACTACTCTGGCATATATATGCAGTTGTAATCTAATTTTCAGATAAATTTAAATTGCCAGCAAAGCAATTAAATTAGTATTTTTAACTAAAAATCGAGTTAATAATTAAAATACTTAAACTATCAATAATTTGTAGGTAAAATGTGTTTGACTAAGGCTAAACTATGCTTACAAAGTGCAGGTAAATAGCCAAAAATACATGACATTTTAAACCTGACTAGTTAGAATAGATCGTCTTCAACTTCCCCACTCCACACTGGATAACCATCATGGCCGGTAATAACGTAATCTGGTTTGAAAATTTGCGCATGACTGACGTTGAAAGCGTTGGCGGCAAAAATGCTTCTCTTGGCGAGATGATTTCACAGCTCACCGAAAAAGGTGTGCGTGTTCCCGGTGGCTTTGCTACCACTGCCGAAGCCTATCGCAAATTTCTTGCCTACGAAGGTTTGAGTGAACGAATTAATAACGAACTCAAGGCGCTAGATGTCGATAATGTTGCCGAATTGGCAAGAGTAGGTAAACAAATCCGTCAATGGATTATGGATACCCCATTTCCACCTGAACTGGAATCAGATTTACAGGCTGCATGGGAAAAAATGGTGGCTGATGCCGGTACAGACCAGATTTGTGTCGCTGTGCGCTCTTCTGCTACGGCTGAAGATTTACCAGATGCATCATTTGCAGGCCAGCAAGAAACATTTCTGAATATCAGTGGCTATGATAATGTCAAGGAAGCTATGCATCATGTATTTGCTTCATTGTATAATGACCGAGCCATTTCCTATCGTGTCCACAAGAATTTTGCTCATGATGTAGTAGCTCTTTCGGCTGGTGTACAGCGGATGGTACGTTCTGATAAAGGCGCATCCGGTGTAATGTTCACCATGGATACCGAATCTGGATTTGATCAGGTAGTATTCATTACTTCATCCTATGGATTAGGTGAAACGGTAGTACAGGGCGCAGTCAATCCTGACGAATTTTACGTCCATAAGCCAACTCTTCGTGCAGGCCGTCCGGCCATTCTTCGTAAAACCATGGGCTCAAAACTGATAAAAATGGTTTTCACCGATGCTGCACAGGCTGGTAAATCAGTTCAGACCGTAGATGTTGATCCTGCTGAGCGGAAGAAATTCTCTATCAGCGCTGAAGAAATCACTGAGCTGGCTCAGTATGCGCTGATTATTGAAGAACATTATGGCCGTCCGATGGATATCGAATGGGGACGTGATGGTATCGATGGTAAACTTTATATTCTGCAAGCACGTCCTGAAACAGTAAAATCTCAGGAAAATAGTAGTCGCATACTGCGCCGTTACCAGATTAATGATAAATCTGCCGTTCTGGTTGAAGGGCGTGCCATTGGCCAGAAAGTGGGTCAGGGCAAAGTAAGACTGGTTAAAAGCGTTGATGAAATGGACAAGGTTTTACCAGGTGATGTGCTGGTTACCGATATGACTGATCCGGACTGGGAACCAGTAATGAAACGCGCTTCTGCTATCATTACCAATCGTGGTGGCCGAACCTGTCATGCTGCCATTATTGCTCGTGAACTGGGTATTCCCGCTGTAGTGGGTTGTGGTAATGCCACTTCCGCTTTGCTAGATGGTCAGGAAGTAACAGTATCCTGTGCCGAAGGTGATACAGGCTATGTTTATGAAGGCTTATTGAAAGTTGATGTTAATGAAATACTGCTAGACAATATGCCGGAATCTCCTGCCAAAATCATGATGAACGTAGGTAATCCGGAGCTGGCTTTCAGCTTCGCTGGTTTGCCCGGCTATGGTATTGGTCTGGCTCGCATGGAATTTATTATTAATCGCCAGATTGGTATACATCCTCGCGCTTTACTGGATTTTGACCAGCAGGATGAGCAGATGCAGGCTACCATCACCGATCGTATGGCTGGCTATACCTCTCCAGTAGATTTTTATGTTGATAAAATTGCTGAAGGTGTTGCCACTCTAGCTGCTTCAGTTTATCCGAAAAAAGTGATTGTGCGCATGTCTGACTTCAAGTCAAACGAATACGCCAATCTGATTGGTGGTAATAAATACGAGCCACATGAAGAAAACCCAATGTTGGGTTTCCGTGGTGCAGCACGTTATGTTTCAGATGATTTCAAAGACTGCTTTGCGCTTGAATGTAAAGCGCTAAAATATGTTCGTGATGAAATGGGACTGACTAACGTCGAAATCATGATTCCATTCGTACGCACTCTGAAAGAAGCAGAACATGTGGTGCGAGCTTTGAAAGACAATGGTCTGGAGCGCGGAAAAAATGGTCTGCGGCTAATCATGATGTGCGAATTGCCAAGTAATGCTGTACTGGCTGAACAGTTTCTGAAATACTTCGATGGCTTCTCTATCGGTTCCAACGATATGACTCAGTTAACTCTGGGTGTGGATCGTGATAGTGGCGGTGCGATTGCAGGTACTTTCGATGAACGCGATCCGGCTGTTAAGGTAATGTTTAGTCTGGCAATTCAAGCTTGTCGCAAGTTAAATAAATACATTGGAATTTGTGGACAAGGGCCATCTGACCATGCTGATTTTGCCAAATGGTTGATTGAAGAAGGAATTGAAACTATTTCTCTCAATCCTGATACTGTGATTGAAACTTGGTTGTATCTGGCAAAAGAATTGAAAAAATAATTTTTTCAATTAATTATAATAAAGGTCGCTATTTTAATGGCGGCCTTTATTTTATAAATATATGAATGCATTGATTTTACTCATTTAGCTTTTCAAACAGCTGAAATATAGTCTGGAATTAATTAGCCAATTTGATATTAGTCCTTTCTGATACATACAATCTAAATCTTATAATGCTAATTAGATGCTTTGCAGTATATGATATAGGGTAATAGAATTTTAGAAATGTAATGATTTAGCCAATGAAAATGAAGGCTGCAATATTACTTGTATGGTGGAGCAGAGGATCTTATTGTGTATTCAGAATAAATCTTATTTAATTTGTTGAAATTTTTTCTGTATAAGTTATATGGCTGATAACTGTTTGTAACGAATTTTGGTTATGAAATATTGGAAGCGTATACTGTAATAAAAAAACAGATAGCAAAGCTATCTGTTTTTTTAGATGGTGGCTTATTTCTTATCTTTTTTATCGGTGGCTTTGGCTGGTTTTTTGGCCGCAAGTCCTAACGATTGATTCCATTTAACTGGGTCTTTTACCAAATCAAGAGCCGTTTTTAATTGCTCATCTTTAGCTGGGTTGGGCTCGCGTCGAGCAAGCCAATCATCCTCATCTTTTTTCTTGTTATTTTTTGGCGTACTAGCTTTAGTGTCCTTGGTACTGGCTTTATCAGCATTATCATCCATATTATGAATGGCAGGTTCGCTGGCGGTAGTCGGCTGAGTAGTTTTTTTCTGACCACTTAACAGTTCACCATTAACTTCCTTGCCACCCAATGGATTGCTTAGATGCCCACCCAAATCAGCCTCACGGCTTTCAAATTTGCGGTTCTTATCTTTCACTTCAACATCAGGTACGATGCCTTGTGCCTGTATAGAACGGTCATTAGGAGTGTAATATAAAGCTGTAGTTAGTTTAACAGCACCACCATTGGATAATGGAATAACTGTTTGCACAGAACCTTTACCAAAACTCTGTGTACCTACAATCACAGCACGCTTGTAATCCTGTAATGCACCAGAAACGATTTCTGAAGCAGAAGCAGTACCCGAATTTACTAAAACTGTGATTGGGATAGTCTTCATTTCATCAGATATATTAATTAGTGGATCACTGCCTTTTACGACATAATCCTTTGGAATTGCTTTTAAGACCATTCCTTCTTTTTTATCTCGGTTTTTGGTGCTGACTACCTTTACTCCGGGTTTCAAGAAAACTGCGGATACACCAACAGCACTATTTAATAAACCGCCTGGATCATCTCGTAAATCCAGTACTAAACCTTTAAGTGGCTGTTTGTTTTGCTGTTCCAGATTTTTAATGGCATCCGCCAGTAAGCTTACTGTATGTTCTTGGAATTGAGTAATGCGCACATAGCCATAATCCGGTTCCAGTAGTTTATAGCGCACACTTTTAACTTTGATGATTGCCCTTGTTAGGTGTACCACTATAGGCTGGGTCTCATCTTTGCGTGCTAGTGTAAGCGTAATGCTGGTTCCTGGTTTACCACGCATTTTTTTCACGGCTTCAGTTGCTGTCATGTTGCGGGTAGACTCATTGTTGATTTTAACAATGTAATCTCCGCTTTTAATACCAGCGCGATCAGCCGGTGTGTCCTCAATTGGCGCCACAATTTTAATCAGCCCGTCTTCTGAACTGATTTCCATACCTAAACCACCAAATTCACCAGTGGTGCTTTCCTGTAAGTCAGTATAATCTTTACCTGTTAGGTATTCTGAGTGTGGGTCAAGGTTATTGACCATACCTTTCATTGCACCTTCCAGAATCGCATCATCGGTTTTATTCTCGACATAATTGGCTTTAATCTGTCCATATACTTCAGCCATTGTATGCAGCGATCTTACTGGTAAAGCCTCAGACTTTTCATTGGCATAACCCTGTATACTCAGCGTAAGAATCATGCCACTGAAAGCACCTAAGGTATATAAAGCAGCTTTTTTTAATCTAGATTTAGCCATTATTTCTGTAGTTCTTTCTGATAACGACGATAATTCAGGGGATAAATGTCCTGCCTGTAACAGGAATTCACAAAAATTCTAAACCGGGCAAAGTGTACACTATAAAGTTACCTGAGGTAATAGAATAATGCCATAATGAGTTTTAGCGTAACCATGATAATGGGTTCATTGCCTGATTATGGTAACGAATTTCAAAATATAATCCATTTTGACCATCTGGTAAATGACCACTGATACCAATGTTTTGACTAGCTCCAACCTTGTTGCCGGTTGAGACGCTGATTGAAGACAAGCCTGTATAAATGCTGATATAGCCTTCGCCATGATCAATAATAACAGTATTGCCATAGCCCTGTAAAAAGGCCGCATAGGCGACAGTACCGCTGGCAATACTATGCACTAAGACATGGTTGCAGGCAAAAAACTGACCTTTCCAGATACCGCCACCGGGTCTGCTTTCTCCAAATTTTCCGGCGATAGTGCCGTTAACAGGCCGTGGCAGACGCCCTTGTTTTTGAGCTAGCCCTTTAACTATCGGTGTCTGGATACCTTCTGTAGCCTGTAATGCCATGTCTTCTGCGGTTAAAGTAGAGAGTAGTTTGGCGTTGTCTGGATTAATATTGTTATTGGTGGTTGTATGTGCCTGAGCTGAAGTTTTAGATTTATCAGGATTGTCTTTGCTGGATTTGGCAGGAGTGTGTGCCAGTCGGCGCATGGTTGCCTGCGCAGACAGGCGGCTTAACAGTTTATTCAATCGTTTTTCATCAGCCTTTAATGATTGCAGCTGTTTATGTTGTGCTGATAACTGCTGGTTGATAACGCTGTATTTATTTAACTGGTTTGCATGTTGAGCATGCAGTTTGTTAATAATCTGCTGTTGCTGTTGCCGTAATGCGGCTAGCTGTTTTTGTTGGGTATTTACTGCCTGTTGCTGGGCATTCATACGCAACTGCTGTTTGCGTAGACGTTGAATAACCTTTTCATTCGCTTCATTCAGATAACGAATGTATTGCAAAGATCGACCTTTCTGATCAGAAGAGTCTTTTTTAAGCATTAAATACACACTGTTGGGTTGACGGTTGCGATAATGTGCATTAAGCAGACGTGCTATCTGGGTCTGTGTTTCTGTAATCTGAGTACGGGTTTTATCCAGATTAGTTTGCAGTATCTGCAATTGCCGCATGCTGGCTCGTTGCTGCTGCTGGATACGGCTAAGTTCATTCTTAGCACGCTCCAGCTGTTGACCTGTTGCAGCCATCGAAGCATCAATTTTTTTCTGCTCAACGGTGGTTTTTGTAATCTGATTCTGGGTTACTGATATGGCCTGATGTACCTGTCTCAGCTTACCAGTTGGCTGTATCTTTTGATTATTGGCAGCCATGACCACAGAAGTAACAATGCTGTAACAGATCAGGTAAAGGCTGAGTAGAGATTTCATTATTTATCTACAAATTCAATCAGGTTTTGCCCAGTCATTTCTGCTGGGGGTGTCAGTCCCAGAGCAGTTAATAATGACGGAGCCACATCTTTCAGTGCACCACCGGTGTGAATGATTGCTTTACGGCCAATATAGATAAACGGTACTGGCTCAATTGTATGCTGAGTATGTGGCTGCTGATTATGCTCATCATACATATGTTCACAGTTACCATGATCAGCGGTGATGATAACTTCTCCGCCGACGGCCAGTGCTGTATCAACCACACGAGCTACACAGCTATCCAGCGTTTCGACGGCTCTAATGGCTGCATCAAGTGAACCTGTATGACCAACCATGTCACCATTGGCAAAATTACAGATAATAACGTCATGGCGATGATGTTGCAGGCTGTCAATAATCTGCTCGGTAATGCCAATGGCGCTCATTTCTGGTTGCAAATCATATGTGGTGACTTTGGGCGAAGGTATCATAATCCGTTCTTCACCAATATATGGTTCTTCTCTTCCACCACTGAAAAAATAGGTTACATGCGGGTATTTTTCAGTTTCTGCTATGCGTAACTGTCTAAGTCCCTGTGTTGCCAGAAATTCGCCCAGACCGTTAGTTACCGTCTGGCGCTCGAACATCGCAGGATGGGTAAATTGTGTGCCATAAGCAGTAATGCTGGCAAAATATCCGGGCTGTATATGATACTTACGCTCAAAACCGGAAAAATTGCTAAAGGTGAGTGCCTGAGTTAATTCACGCGCACGATCAGCACGGAAATTAAGAAATAAAATGGCATCACCATCGGTTAGGCCAACTTTTGGGCTGATAACTGTGGGTTTGATAAATTCATCTTGTTCGCCACGCGCATAGGCTGCTTCCAGCGCCGCTGTGGGTGATGCAGCCTGATAGGGGGCATCACCAAACAATGCGTTGTATGCAGCCTCTATTCTATCCCAGCGGTTATCCCTATCCATGGCAAAAAAGCGTCCAACTACTGCTCCACATAAAACTTGCGGATGCTGCTGCATATAATGTTCCAGACGCTGTAGATAAGGATGTGCACTTTGAGGCGGAGTGTCACGGCCATCCAGAAATGGATGAATAACAATTTTTTGCATGCCTGCGGCTATTGCCGCGTCCATTACTGCAAAAAAATGCTCTATATGACTATGTACACCACCATCAGAAAACAGTCCTAACAAATGGACTGTGCGATTGGGATTCTTCCATGCCTGTTGCAATACAGAATTGTGTTCAAGGGTATGGTCTTCAATTGCCATATCGATACGGGTAATATCCTGTGGCACAATCCGTCCGGCTCCGATATTTAGATGGCCTACTTCGGAATTGCCAAACTGGCCGATAGGTAATCCAACCATACGTTCGGAAGCATCAATAGTGCCATAAGCATAATGCTGACGATAATTATCTATATGTGGTGTATGTGCTAGTAAAATAGCGTTGTCATCACCATCGGCGCGATGGCCGAAACCATCCAGAATTAAAAGAACAATAGGTTTGATTAATGACACAGTTGGCCTTTCTGTGATGGAGTGTGGCTGCTTTGAATATAGCCTACCAGCAATATCAGTAGATATACGGTTTTAGTACCGGATAAAATAATCTTGTTTAGAGTAAGATAGGATTATAGCGAAAAGCACTGGCTTGAGAAACAACCAGACAGACCCAATTTAACAATAAATTAATTCTGTATAGTCTGATATCATTTTCATGGAATAGCACAATATGGCTGCACAACAAGGCACTCCTTCAAGTTTTTCTCTGGCCAATCACTTTCTCATAGCCATGCCGGCGATGGAAGACCCGTTTTTTAAAGAAAGCGTGATTTATCTGTGTGAACATAGTGCAGACGGTGCAATGGGCATTATTGTAAACAAACCATCTCCAATTATGATGGATTTGCTGTTTGATTCAGCCAAGACACCAACTCCTGAGCGTTTTCATGGACAAAACGTATTGATGGGCGGACCGGTTCAGGTAGACCGTGGCTTTTTGGTACATACTCCTGCCGGATCATGGGAAAGTAGTTTAATGGTTACTGATGATATTGCTATCACTACATCACGCGATATTATTATGGGTCTTACGCAGGAAAATGAAGTAAATAAAGCTGTCGCCACTATTGGCTATTCTAGCTGGTCTGCTGGCCAGCTAGAGCAGGAACTGGCGAATAATAGCTGGATTTCAACGCCTGCTGATATGCAGATTCTGTTTGATATGCCTTATAAACAACGTTATAAAGCAGCCTTGCAGCTATTAAATATTGATATTACTAATCTGAGTGGATTGGTAGGACATGCCTGAGACAATTATTCCTCCTATTCAGTATGGTACTGTTCTTGGCTTTGATTTTGGTACCACACGAATTGGTGTGGCAGTCGGTGAAGCGGAGCTGGCCACAGCACATCCACTGGAGACTATTACAGTTGTCAGCAATGAACAATGTTTCAGCCGTATTGCAGCACTAATTAAAGAATGGCAGCCTCAAGTACTGGTTGTTGGTTTACCTACTCATGCCGATGGCGCAGCTGATGAGGCAACTTCTTTATGCCGTCGATTCGGTAACCGGCTACATGGGCGCTTTCATTTACCCGTATATTGGGTTGATGAGCGCTGGACTTCAGCCGTGGCCGACAGCTTGTTAAGTGAGGCAGGCGTATTTGGCAGAAAGCGCAAACAGGTATTGGATCAGGTAGCAGCGCAGGCTATTCTGACTACTTTTTTTAGTGCCGGAGCCAGCCAAGCACGACTGGATTAATTAATTTTAGTTGAGCTGTTTTCCAGATAGTTCACTTATTTTCAATGTACGTTTGTCTGTAGTCTGTTCTACTTTTATTCTATGATAGGTAAAACCAGCCTATCATTTTGCCTTCTTGGGATATTACGATTATCCGAAATCATTTTCTTATGACAAAATAGGGTTTTATTTTATCTGAACCGGCGATAAACTTAATTTCATTAAGCAGAGAAATGATTCACCTATACTAGGAGAAATGATGAATACAGACTGTACTATCAACCTTAATACTATTGAAGCCAAAACTAAAGCCAATATTCTCGCTGAGGCATTGCCGTATATTCGTCGCTTTTCCGGCGTTACTATGGTAATTAAATATGGCGGCAATGCAATGACTGATCCGCAATTGAAGGAAAGTTTTGCTAAGGATGTGGTGCTGCTTAAGCTAGTAGGGATTCATCCGGTTATTGTACATGGCGGTGGCCCACAGATTAATGAATTGTTACAGAGAGTAGGTAAGAAAAATCACTTTATTCAAGGTATGCGGGTAACAGATAGTGAAACCATGGATATTGTGGAAATGGTACTGGGGGGCTGTGTTAATAAGGAAATTACTTCTCTACTGAATCAACATGGTGGCCATGCAGTGGGAATTACTGGTCGTGACAATCATTTTATTAAAGCAAAGAAAATGTTTGTGGCAACACCTGAAAATGCACAGCAGGATATCGGACAGGTTGGCGAGGTTGAGGCGATTGATACAGCCCTGATTAAAAAAATGGTAGAGCATGGCTATATTCCTGTTGTTGCGCCTATTGGTGTAGGCGAGCAGGGTGAAGCTTTTAATATTAATGCTGATGTAGTAGCCGGTAAGCTGGCAGAAAGTTTGGAAGCAGAGAAGCTGATTATGCTTACCAATACTGTTGGTGTGCTTGATAAAAACAATCAGTTACTTACCCGCTTAACTCCTGCTGATATCCATGCTTTAATCGCCGATGGCACTTTGCAAAATGGTATGTTGCCTAAAATCAATGCTACATTGCAAGCCGCTATGCATGGCGTGCACAATATTCATATTATTGATGGGCGCGTCCCCCATGCTTTGTTGCTGGAAATATTTACTGATAAAGGGGTTGGTACGATGATTCTTGGCCGGGATGAACAGGCGGAATAATCTGATTTGATCTGCTTGGTGGTATTTAATTATCGTGAAATTAAAGATTTAATAAAATTTTAGTATCAAATGCGTTTAAAAAGCTTGACAGTAAAATTACAAACGCTATAATTTCGCCTCATTCCCTGATAGCTCAGTCGGTAGAGCGACGGACTGTTAATCCGCAGGTCCCAGGTTCGAGCCCTGGTCGGGGAGCCAGATTAAAAAAGCACTCAAATGTTTGAGTGCTTTTCTCATTGCTGATTCCACTAATTGATTACATACCAACTTTAATTAGTTTTACATCAAAGATTAATACGCTGTTAGCCGGAATGGCACTAGTCGGACTTTGATCACCATAGGCCAGATTTGCCGGAATGTAGAAGGTAAAGTCACTGCCTTCAGACATTAATTGCAGACCTTCAGTCCAGCCCGGTATTACGCCATTAAGTGGGAATGTGGCTGGTTTATTATTCCGTTGTGCGGTGCTATCAAATACGGTGCCATCAATTAAGCGACCTTCGTACTGGACGGTAACCATATCTGTAGCCTGAGGTTTCTTACCTGAACCTGCATGATTAATTTTGTATTGCAAACCTGTAGCAGTGGTTTTTACGCCTGTTGCCGTTTTATTTTTGGCCAGAAACTCATCTCCTGCCACCTGTGGGTTTGTGGCAGCCGATTTGGTAACAGCTACCGGCTCACTGCCGGTATTTTTATAATTGTTATCAGTGGAATTACAGGCCGATATAGCCAGCAAAGTAGTGATTCCTATAATAGTGAAAGACCAGCGTTTCATAATTTCTCTCTTAATATTGGAAGAAGAGTAATTATAGCAGCCTCAGGAAAAATAAATTTCTGTTCTGTACAAAAGAGTATCTGTTTTAAGCATTCAGCTCTACATGGAATGGGTACATCTGGTTAATAAGAGATATTACTTAGAGTAAGGTTGAATGAAATGCCATAAAACGAATTTTGCAAAAACTGATAATGGTAATTTGTTTGGACAGTTCGAATCGGCTATAGCTGTTGTCTTTCTGATACCTTTAGTTTTAATTTACACTTAAACACTAAATTTAAAAATAAGGTAAGTTAAAGCACTGAATAACAGTATAAGCTTAAAAATAAACGGCTAATATAACAATATACAATTTATATTAACCAGAATTATAGATTTGCTGGGCTGTTTATGTGGTCTGATAAGAAAATTAGTTATGCCAATTTTATTGAACAGTAATTTTGGATGTCAGATTTGTATTTTACAGGTATGCTTGTTGCCAGTGTTATTTGAATGTTGATAATAACTTGACACTATCAGACACGCAGAATAGAATTAGATCTTATAAGAAGAGGTCAATTCTAAATCTTTTTAATGTCAATTGTGGCAGGTTTAAATCAAATCGACATTCAATAAAAACCTTACTATTCTTTTACATTTCTTATGTATATAAGAATCGGTGACCTAAATTATTTTGAGTCTGTCGACTCATTTTATCTTAAATTCTAATAAATAAGTTCATTTATATCTTTATGCACGTTTCTGAATTACAAAACCAACATGTGTCTGAACTATTGGGCATAGCTGAGGAGTTTGGCATTGAAAACGCCAATCGTTTACGTAAACAAGATCTTGTTTTTGCGATTGTACGAATCAAAATGAAGCAGGGAGAGGCGTTTACCTGTTCTGGTACGCTGGAAATTCTTCCTGATGGCTTTGGTTTTCTGCGTAGTATGGATACATCGTATCTGGCCGGTCCAGATGATATCTATGTCAGCCCAAGCCAGATTCGTCGCTTCAATCTGCATACTGGTGATACGATTGAAGGCAGTGTACGTGTGCCTAAGGATAACGAACGTTATTTTGCACTAGTACGCCTTGATAAAATCAACGGTGATAACCCGGATGTGTGCAAACATAAAATTCTGTTTGAAAACCTGACACCGTTATTTCCAGATCGCCAGTTTGTGCTAGAGCGGGATATTCGATCTGGCGAAAATCTTACTGGCCGCGCCATTGATTTGATTGCTCCGATTGGTTTTGGTCAGCGTGCATTACTAGTGGCTCCGCCAAAATCCGGTAAAACAGTAATGTTGCAAAACATCGCCCATGCAATTACCGCTAATTATCCTAATGCAGAATTGCTTGTACTGTTGATTGATGAACGTCCGGAAGAAGTAACCGAAATGACTCGCTCAGTGCGTGGTGAAGTAGTTTCTTCTACCTTTGATGAACCAGCTACCCGCCATGTACAAGTAGCAGAAATGGTGATGGAAAAGGCCAAGCGTTTGGTTGAACATAAAAAGGATGTCATCATTCTGCTGGATTCAATTACTCGTCTGGCGCGTGCTTATAATACCGTTATTCCTGCTTCTGGCAAGATTCTTACCGGTGGTATTGATGCCAATGCTCTGCATCGACCCAAACGGTTTTTTGGTGCTGCCCGTAATGTGGAAGAAGGTGGTTCATTAACCATCATCGCTACAGCTCTGGTTGAAACTGGTAGCCGTATGGATGACGTGATTTATGAAGAATTCAAGGGCACGGGTAATATGGAATTGCATCTGGATCGACGTATGGCTGAAAAACGTCTGTTTCCGGCAATCAATATTAATCGTTCTGGTACACGTCGTGAAGAATTGCTGGTTTCCAATGACCATCTGCAAAAAATGTGGCTGCTGCGTAAATTCCTGCATCCGATGGATGATATTGAAGCAATGGAATTTATTATTGATAAATTGAAGCAGTCTAAAAATAATGCAGATTTTTTTGATTTGATGCGTGGCAGCAAGTAGACAGTTTCCAGTTCATATAAACCGTGTTTAGTTCTATAAACACGGTTTTTTTAAACCATTGCTACTAAAATCTGATTATGTTCTAGCTTTACAGTTTTGGTAAGTTTGCAAAATTTACTACTGAATAGCGGTGTATACAAATACTAAATATTCCAGCCATAATTTGAGCGCAATTAATACTGTATGTATTGATCAATAGTACAAATAAAAATGGTTGAGAAGTAATAATAGTGCCATACGGATTTTGTATAACGGTAATGTTGCAAAACATTGTCCGTGCAACGACTGCTATTATCCAGATGCAGAATGGCTTGTCCTGCTGATCGATGAGTGTCGGGACGAAGTAACTGATATGTAAAGATTTTCCGAAATAATATATTGGTTATAGTACTGACTACATTATTACCACAACCAATATATTTGTTTAGCGTTTCAGATCGTGTACGTGTACGCCTTCTGCGTCAATAGCCAGGTAGCCACCGTAGTTTTCAGCCCAGTCCTGTATGACATAACGCTTGAAAGGCTGATTGTTTAACTGTGACTCATGCACTGCCGGACGGTGTGTATGGCCGTGAATCAGTGTAGGTAGCGAGGACTGAGCATAGTTAGCCATTAATGATTGAATGGCATTTTCAGTCACGTCGGAAATTTCACTCTTGCCTTCATTATTTTTGCGTGTTTCACTCATTTGTCGGATTTGTCCAGCCAGCAGACGCCGTTCTGCGATGGGTTTACTCAGTACTGCCATTTGCCATAGCGGATTGCGGGACTGGGTACGAAATTGCTGATAGGCCACATCATCAGTACATAATTCATCACCATGCATGATTATATAATCATGACCATAGAGATTTATCAGCTTCGGTGCTGTCAATAGCTTAATACCACTTTCAGCTGCAAATTGTTCGCCCAGCAAAAAATCGCGATTACCATGAATAAAATATACTGGGGTGTTAGCTGTGAAGTTTTTTAGCTGAGTTTTGATGAGCTGAATAAATTCGCTGTTGTCATCATCACCAATCCAGACATCAAAAAAATCGCCCAGTATATATAAAGCATCAATATTATTTTGCCATTGTTGCAGGCAGTGCTGAAATAATTCTGTTAATGGCTGCGTCTGTTCAGACAGATGTAAATCAGAGATAAAGATAGTGGTGTTCATTGTTTGTATTTCTGGAAATGTCAGGCTAAAAATTCAGTATACTGTTGTGCATCAAAACCAACCAGTACGCGTTGATTGTTTACTAGTACGGGTCGCTTAATTACAGAAGGCTGATTCATCATTAGGTTAATTGCTGCTTCATTACTGCTTAGGGCATTCTGCTGTTCATCGGCACTTAATTTGCGCCATGTGGTACCTTTACGATTAATCAGTGTTTCTTTAGGAATTTGCGTAAGCCAGTGTTGAAGGTCTGTGATTGTAGGTGGTATTTTTTTGAAGTCGATAAATTCAGCGCTGATATGCTGCTCTATTAGCCACTGGCGCGCTTTTTTTACTGTATTACATTGGCTGATACCATAAATTCGGATACTCATGTATGAAAACCTGTATGTTCAGTTAGGTTAGTATTATACCGGTTTGTTCATGCTAGCTTAAGTGTTGGTTTTATGCTTGATTGGCTGTTCAATATTGTGTTAGCAAGCTTCTGTTATGCCGGCTGCGTTGCTAATCTGACATATTGGCAGTATGCTTTAATCAGTCCAGTTTTTATTTTTGATGAGGAAGGCCGGAATGAAGAAGATTAGTATACTTGCTGTGAGCCTGTTGCTGGCAGCCTGTGGTGGTAAGCAGGAGGCGAGTAAAAATAATTTTACAGAAGCGATTAATGAATTTGCCAAGAACGACAAGGTTTGTATGGCCGTTAATCTGGTGCTGGATAATGCTCAGGGAAGCATGAGTAATATGGTTACTCTTGGCAGTAAAGAAATTCGCATTGCCAAAAAAAATAGTGATGGTGACAAAATTAATAAAACTGCTTTGAAACAGATGGAAATTCTTACAGATGCAGATTTATATGAAAAAGGTAAAGATACTACTCTGACAGTGGATGGTAAACCTGATATTGCGCAGGCTGTATACTATCGTACCGCTAAAGGTGAAGCCAATATGCTGAATAATGCACAGGGAAGCCTGTTATGTCTCGGTACACAAAAAGTCGATAAAATTGTGCTCTTTACTGAACCGACACCGGCAAATGGTGTAACCATTACCAAGGTAGTCTATGATGCGAAATTTGTACCAGAAAAATGGGCGGAACATCTACTCAAAACGACAGATGAAAACTGGTGGAAAACTTTACAGGAGCCTCAACGTCGTACTGCTATTTTAGTTTTAACAGATAAAGGTTGGAAAGACGAGCGCGTACTGCATTAAATTAAAGCCTGCTATATTTGTTTACAGCCTATTGATAAATTCAGCTGCTGATTCGGTAATGTTAGGTAGTACAATCAGATTTGCTAATTTAGGCTGACAGTCAAAAAAATATCTCCAGAAAAGTATTCAGTCTGGAGATATTTTTTATTAATAGACGGCACGGTAATAATACAATTTATACTACGGCTTCTTCCTTACGTTTTGGTGGTTTAACCAGATTCTGCCGATTTAAGCCAAACATGAGTAGTAACGGGCTAGCTACCAGCACAGAAGAGTAAATACCAAATACGATACCAATAGTTAAGGCCATAGCAAAACCGTGCAAAGCGGCGCCACCAAAAATCAGCATGGAAATAACCATTGCTTCAGTGGAGCCATGGGTAATAATGGTTCGGCTCATTGTTGCGGTAATAGCGTTGTCAATGATGGCTGGAACACTTTTACCACGCATTTGCGGCTTGCGGAAGTTTTCGCGGATACGGTCAAATACTACTACCGATTCATTCACTGAATAACCAAGTACGGCCAGTATTCCGGCTAGTACTGTAAGAGAAAATTCCCAGTGAAATAGAGCAAAGCAGCCTAGAATAATCACCACGTCGTGCATATTGGCAATAATGGCAGAAACAGCAAAACGCCATTCAAAACGCATAGACAGATAAATGATGATGCCAAGAACTACCATACCCAGAGCTAACAAGCCATGAGTAACCAGCTCTTCGCCAACCTGCGGCCCAATAAATTCAACCTGTCGTAAACTGACACCTTGTTGATGCTGTTTGAGCAAATCCATTACTTGATTGGACAGTTGCGCAGAAGTCATATTGGCTTTATTGGGTAAGCGAATCATAATTTGCTTATTGGTACCCAGTGCCTGCACCTGTACTTCGCCTAGTTTCAGTCCATCTAGCTCACTGCGAATTTTGTTTAAATCGGCACTCTGTTTGAACTCTACCTCCATCACGGTGCCACCGGTGAATTCAACAGAAAAATTTAGACCGCGTGTGACGAGAAAAAATACAGCCAGAATAAAAGTAATTAATGAAATCGCCGTTGTTAGCTTGCCATAGCTCATAAACGGGATATCGCGTTTGATTTTAAAGAATTCCATAATTAATTAAGCCCTACTTTTACTGCTGGAAGTGTTATCAGCAACCCAGACATGGCCAATAGACAGCCTTTTCAATTTACGTTTGCGGCCGTACCACAAGTTAACAATGGCACGTGACACCACTACGGATGAGTACATGGAAGTAAGAATCCCTAGACAGTGCACTACAGCAAAACCACGGATAGGGCCTGAACCAAAAATCAGTAAGGCCAGACCGGCAATCAGTGAAGTGATGTTTGAATCCACAATGGTATGCCAAGCATGATCGTAACCAGCGTTAATTGATATCTGCGGGGTATTACCATGTCGTAACTCCTCGCGAATACGCTCGTTAATCAATACGTTTGAGTCGATGGCCATACCCAGTGTAAGGGCAATAGCAGCAATACCTGGTAGGGTTAGAGTAGCCTGCATAGCAGACAGGATGGCAATTAAAAACAGCAAATTACATGACAGCGCAACTACTGAAAACAGGCCAAACAGCCGATAGTAAAGCATCATGAATACGGCTACTATTACAAAACCCCATAGGGTTGAATGGAAGCCCTTGCTAATGTTTTCCTTACCCAGTGATGGACCAATGGTACGTTCTTCGATAATTTTCATAGGTGCAGCCAGAGAACCCGCACGCAGCAGCAAGGCGGTATCATTGGCTTCGGCAATATTCATATTGCCCGAAATGATAGTTTTGCCGCCCGGAATAGGTTCATTGATTACCGGAGCTGTAATGACTTCTGCTTTGCCCTGATCAATAAGAACCATGGCCATACGTTTGCCAACATTGTTGCGGGTAAGGTCGGCAAAGATGCTGGCACCTGTGCTATCAAAATTCACGCTTACACCCGGTTGGCCTCGGTCATTGAAGCTGGCCTGTGCATCATTGATGTTGTCACCAGTTAGCTCAACCTGTTTGCTGACCAGCGTTGGGGCACCATTGCCAGCTGATGACAGCAGTTCATAACCGTCTGGACTATGTCCCTGCAATGCCTGCTGATACTGATTTGGGTCGTCACTCACCATACGCACTTGCAGGGTGGCAGTACGGCCAATGATATCTTTAGCTTTGGCGGTGTCCTGAACACCGGGGAGCTGTACTACAATTCGATCCGGTCCTGCCTGCTGAATAACAGGTTCTGCTACGCCTAGTTCATTAACGCGGTTATGCAGGGTATTGATATTTTGTGTCACTGCATCGGTACGAATTCTGGCTAGCGCTGTGTTACTCAGGCTCACAATCAGCCGGTCGCCATTTAGGGTGAGTGTAGCGTCGTTAAGATATTTCTTTAATCCTGAAACGGCTGTATTGGCATCGGTAGCGGATTGAAATGGTACGATCAGTGTTTGTCCTTTTTTAACAATATTACCACTGCGAATTTGTAATTTGCGTAGCTGGCGACGAATATCACCGGCATAGCTGTCGAGCGTTTTGTCTACAGCTGATTCCATGTCAACCTGCATGGTGAAATGTACACCACCACGTAAGTCTAAACCCAGAAACATAGGTTTGGCATGGATTTTTTCCATCCATTCAGGAGTATTGGCCAATAGGTTTAATGCCACGATATAACCATCGCCGAATTTGGCTGCAATGGCATCGCGCGCTTTGAGTTGAGTCTCAGTATCGCTGAAGCGTACTTTTAAGCTACCATCGGCGATGAACATGCCCTGATGCTGGATATGTGCCGCAGCAAGTGCCTGTTGTACCGAATTTTCGGTTTGCTCATTAATGGTAATGGCCTGACGGTTGGTAGAGATTTGGACTGCCGGTATCTCGCCAAAGAAGTTGGGAATGGTATATAACAGCCCCAGTATTATTGAAACGATGATAAGCAGGTATTTCCACAAAGGATAACGATTCATATTTGCTGCCTTGCTTGCAGACTGTTGTTTTAGAATTTAGGTGAAGAAAATAAAGGCCGCAACTTTAAAGTTGCGGCAGGAAAACTGATTTTATTCTGGTACTTTGCCACTGATGGCATTGCGTTCAAATTCAACCTCTACTTTTGGTGCAATTTCCAGAGTAAAGTATTGTTCATTAACTTTGGTAATTTTGCCAACAATGCCTGCCAAAGTGATAACTTTGTCGCCTTTTTTCAACTCAGTTAGCATCTGCTGATGTTTTTTATGCTTGCTTTGCTGCGGACGAATGATGAGAAAATAAAAGATAACGAGAATTAATAAAAGTGGTAAAAATTGCATGAGGCTACTCTGTGAACCGGCAGAGTTTGCAGCATAAGCAAAATCAATCATGGGGATACTCCGTATGATTTAGGTAAATAACGCTATTAAACCAGACATTGTAATCGGCAATGGTAATTTTATCCAGTTTTGAACGGCAGTACCGGTGAATAAACTGCCTCTGGCTATTAAGGTTGTTACAACAGGCTTAAGTCTGCCATAGAGGTTATCTTTTCAGCGGTGATGATGAAATGATCGAGCAGCCGTATTTCCAGCAGGTTCAATGCAGCTTTAATCTGTTTGGTAAACTGGATATCACTGTTTGAAGGCATTGCAGATTGTCCCGGATGATTATGAGCTAGAATGATTGAGGCTGCGCGATGATTTAAAGCGGTGGTAGCAACTTCACGGATATATACTTTGGTCTCATTGATGGTACCTCGTGCCAGCTCGATGGTATGCATTAATTCATTGCGCTGATTCAGCAGTAATGCTACGCATACTTCAACTTTTTCATGGCCAATGTGTAGACGTAGGTAATCAGCTACTGCTTCGGGCTGGGTAAAAACAGGGCGACGTTGCATTTCTTCTGCCAGCATGCGCCGGCTGATTTCGCGAATAACGGCAAATTGGGTATAACTGGCCATACCCATACCATGGTGCTGGCACAACTGCTGACAGTCCGCTTCCAGTAAGGCTCGTAAACTGCCCATTTTTGAGATGAGCTCACGGGCAAGGTCTACCGCACTCATGCCACGTGTACCAGTACGCAGTAAAATAGCAAGTAGCTCAGTATCACTTAAGGCCGTAGCACCTAGTTTAAGAAGTTTTTCCCGTGGACGGTCATGTTGCGGCCAGTGCTTAATGCTCATTATTACGTTATTGTCATTTAAAGACATAATCATAATATAACTTGACAATAAAATAAATTGGCTCTGGGTATAAATTTCTCACTTCACTAAACAGCTTCCAACTCAGCGCATTTTTTTAAAATAAATCTACTCTTCTTGGTTATGATAGCGTTTATATGCTTGTTGAAAATGAAATTTCACTGTTTCACTGGGTTTTCTATCGCATAAGCTAAAAATTATAATAGCAATTGAAGCAAACAAAAATCCGGGAATCAGTGCATACAGATCAAACCATTTAAAATAGATCCACACTAATACGGTTATCGCACCAACAATCATACCGGCTAATGCTCCATTACGTGTCATGCGCGACCAAAATACTGAGAAAATGATAATCGGACCAAATGCGGCACCAAAGCCAGCCCACGCGTGGCTCACTAAATCTAAAACGCTATTATTTGGATTAATCGCTAATAAGATTGCAATCATAGATACTAATAAGACCATAATCCGTCCAACCCAGACAAGCTCTCTTTCTTTTGCTTTTGGTCTGAAGAAAGCTCGATAAAAATCTTCTGTTAGGGCACTTGAGCAGACTAATAACTGACAGCTTAATGTGCTCATTACCGCAGCAAGAATTGCTGCCAGAACTATGCCAGCAACCCATTGATTGAATAATAATTTTGATAGCTCTATAAATATGCGTTCATGCTTGCCATTATTAACCAGATAAGCCAGTTCAGGATGATTAGCAAAAAAAGCTATTCCAAAAAAACCAACGGTAATGGCACCGGCTAAGCATAGAATCATCCATGTCATACTGATGCGACGTGCATTTTTCATTACTTCGTGCGAATCAGCAGCCATGAATCTGGCTAAAATATGAGGCTGCCCAAAATAGCCTAAGCCCCAGCCAAGCAACGAGATTATTGCAATCACATCCATATGAGCAAATAGGTCTGTATATTCTGGATTAAGAGACTCAATATAAGCTATGGCGTCAGAAAAACCGCCAGCGTTTATCATCACCATGATTGGCGTTAAAATCAAGGCAAACATCATCAAACTAGCCTGAATGGTATCTGTCCAGCTAACAGCTAAAAAACCGCCAATAAATGTATAAATAATGGTCGCACCGGCTCCTGCTAACATTGCCCAGCCATAACTCATACCAAAAGTACTTTCAAATAATTTAGCCCCAGCAACTACGCCGGATGCACAATAAATAGTAAAAAAGATAAGAATGATTACTGCTGAAATGATGCGCAACAATGAGCTGTTGTCATCAAAGCGGTGAGCAAAATAGTCTGGTAAGGTTAATGAATTATGATTAATTTCAGTAAAAACACGTAGTCTGCCGGCAACCAATAACCAGTTCAGATAAGCTCCAGTTATCAAACCAATAGCAATCCAGCTTTGTGAAATGCCAAACAAAAATACAGCCCCCGGCAGCCCCATCAGCAGCCAGCCACTCATATCAGAAGCACCAGCTGAAAGTGCTGTCACCATGCTGCCAATACGCCGTCCACCTAAAATATAATCACCAAAGTTTTGCGTTGATCGATAGGCAAAAAAACCAATTGCGATCATTCCTAAAATGTACACAGCAAAGGTGACAATCATTGGTAAGGACATATCTTTGACAAACCCCGTTTATAAAATTAAAAAAATAGTAAGCTGGCTTTAGCATAACAGTTTCATGCTAAAACGCATGACAAATTATTAAAATAATAATATTAATAGTTTAGTATTTTAATAAACATTTGTATATGAAGTATATAATATTTTGTATACGCATATTGCTTACACTTGTTGTTTGGCACAGACCACTTGAAAGCAAACAGTGGAAAGTTAAAAGTGCATATTAAATATCCAATGAGCGAAGATGTCTATCAATTATTTACTTAAACTGATTTCTGCCATAGTATTTTCTGCTTAGATAGTAGATAACAGATGTAGAAGTTAACAAAGCTTTTACACCACTCAGTAATAGCCCAATATAGCTGAGTGATTTTAGCGTTAGGATTGATAAGTTAAAAAATATATTACGCGCATCAGCGCCTTGTTATATAGCTGCAATTCTTTTATGCCAGCAATTATATTAAGAATTGCTTAAGGCAAAATCGTTAAAAGAGTAGAAGAACAATAGTGTTAGAAAAAAATAAGATTAGCCGTCAGCCCAGATTAATTTGACAAGGGCGATGCACAATGAAGACATATCAATTTGCTGTTTTAGTTCCGCTATTAAGCAGCATACTGAAAGGACTGTATGATTTAACTTGAAATAAGATTACATAGTTATATAAAAGGATTATATAGGGTTTTACCATCACGCCAGAAGCTCAGGTAAAATAAAAATATCACTCAATGATTTTAGTCATCCCTATTGACGATAAACAGGTTATTAAAATATCCAATTGTTGATTCTGTAATCAGAAGAAATTGCATAATCGCGCCTACAGGCAAGCATCAGAATTAATGTGAGCAATATCATTCTTTGTTTTGCCAAATTTAGAGAAAATTTTATTGGAAAGATTGTATGGTAAAACAAAAAACTCAGTTTCAATGTCGCAATTGTGGCGGTAATTCACCCAAATGGCAGGGTCGTTGTCCGCATTGTGGTGAATGGAATACACTAGAAGAAACAGCAGTTTTACCTGCTGTTGCATCCAATAGCCGTTTTCAGTCATGGGCAGCCGGCCAAACGCAGGTGCAGTTGCTGGCAGAAGTGAGTGCGGTTGAGGTGCAACGCACTGCTACTGGCATGGGAGAACTAGACAGGGTTCTTGGTGGTGGCTTAGTTGAAGGCGCAGTCATTCTCTTGGGTGGGGATCCGGGGATTGGTAAATCCACATTACTGTTGCAAACAATAGCTCAGATGGCAGAGCAGGAATCAGTATTATATGTTTCCGGAGAGGAGTCGGCACAACAAGTAGCTTTACGTGCTCAGCGCTTGGGTGTACATGCAGACAAAGTACATTTACTGGCAGAAATCAGAGTTGAAGCGATCAGTGCTGCTATTGCACGCCAGCAGCCCAGAGTGGTTGTGATTGATTCGATTCAGACCATGTATTCGGATAGTATTACTTCTGCACCCGGATCTGTATCACAAGTGCGGGAGTGTGCAGCCCAGTTAACCCGACTGGCCAAACAGCAAGGCATCAGTATGCTGCTGGTTGGACATGTAACCAAAGACGGAGCGATTGCCGGACCACGTGTGCTGGAGCATATGGTGGATACAGTGTTGTATTTTGAAGGTGAAACACACTCAAATTACCGCATGATTCGGGCAATTAAAAACCGTTTTGGTGCTGCTAATGAGCTGGGTGTTTTTGCGATGACGGAAAAAGGACTAAAAGGGGTATCTAACCCTTCGGCTTTATTTTTATCAAGTTATCGTGACGATGTACCCGGTTCCTGTGTACTGGTCACACAGGAAGGTTCACGCCCGTTGCTGGTGGAAATTCAGGCACTGGTTGATGATGCGCATGGCTTTTCGCCTAAGCGATTAACTGTGGGACTGGCTCAGGAGCGCCTGTCCATGTTGTTGGCTGTGCTGAATCGCCATGCCGGTATTGCGTGTTATGATCAGGATGTATTCCTGAATGCTGTCGGTGGAGTAAAAATTACCGAACCGGCGGCCGATTTGGCTGTCATTCTGGCTATGTTGTCCAGTTATCGTAACCGCCCATTGCCGGAAAAACTGATTGTATTTGGTGAAGTTGGTTTATCAGGTGAAATTCGCCCTGTACCACGCGGACAAGAACGGCTACGCGAAGCAGAAAAGCTGGGATTTACGCATGCCATCGTTCCGGCGGCTAATTGTCCGAAACGTGTAGCTGATTTTCCCGGTTTGACTATTATCGGAGTAAACTCGGTACAAGAAGGTGTGGATGCAACCCGACGCGATTGAATTGATATTTGCCTGAGTCAGATTAAAAAATTAGGCTTAAGCTTGTAGCTATCATTTGCTTAAATATTATTTGATAAAAATTGATGGAGATGAAAATATGTCACAACCAATAAAGCTAGTTGCCATAATGGAACTGAAAACCGGTGCATGGCCGAATATTGCAGCAGCAGTTGAGGAGTGTGTGACACGGTCAAGTCAGGAGTCAGGCAATATTTTTTATACAGTTAACAATGATTTGGATAAAGCTGATCGCATTGTGTTTATAGAATGCTGGGCTAATCAATCTGCAATTGATGAACATAACCGTACCACCCATTTTCAAAATCTGATTAAAACTGTTGAACCATATTTGCGTGAACCTATGCAATTATTAAAATTAAGTGAAGTTACAACCTTTTAAACTGGATCTGTCTGCATTTTACTTAAGAATAACGGATAATGTGACCAGAATCTGTGATTTTAATAATCAGCTTTCGCCAGATTCATTAACTGGATTTTCACGTAACGGTTAACCTATTCTGGCTTAAACTCTATATTGGTAACGAACAATGAAAACCATTCAAATTGAAGGGCAGCGTGCTGCTTTAGGCAATATTTTTTGTATTGGACGAAACTATACAGAACATGTCAAAGAATTGCGCAATACCAAACCTGATGAACCGGTTGTATTCTTGAAACCAACTTCTTCTCTGGCTCAGGCTGGCGACAATATTAAACTACCTGCATATAGCCGTGATGTACATCATGAATGTGAGCTTGTCATTTATATTAAAGAAGATGCTGTTGATGTAAGTGAGGAAAAAGCACTGAACTATGTAGGAGGCTATGCCATCGGACTTGATTTAACAGCGCGCGATGTGCAGACAGAGTTAAAGAGCAAAGGGCTGCCATGGGAAAAAGCCAAGGGATTTCCTACAGCAGCTTGTGTTTCGAACTTTATTACGCCAGATAAAGTAAACGATATACAGTCGCAGGATTTTTGCCTTAAGGTTAATGGTGAAATACGCCAGCAGGGTAATAGCCGCGATATGATGTTTTCCTGCCAGCAAATAATCAGTTATTTGTCCCGTATTTATGGTTTGCAGGCTGGAGACATCATTTATACGGGTACACCAGCAGGTGTTGCGGCAATTGAGTCTGGTGATGTATTGGAATTAATCTGGTCGGAAAAACTTGCAGTTAAATTTCTCGTGGCATGAATTCATTCAGCCTGATAGTTAATACACAAGCGCAATTGTAATTAATTGCGCTTGTGTATTTTTACAACAAACTGATTGTTACACTATCCACTCAGTTTACTGCCAACGCTATATAGTGAAATTCCCCCAGAATCTTTACAGTACCTTTATAATGATGTGTTTTAAAAACTGATATCCGTACCATGCCCAGTAAACCGTTCTCAGTCCGGCTACCAATATGGTTAATCCTGTATTTTGTTTTATGGATTGTATTACCATTTGCGCTTTCTGCCAGCTATCCGCTAGATGTACCAGAAGGTATTTACTGGGGACGTGAATGGCAATTGGGATATTACAAGCATCCACCACTTTCAAGTTGGATACTGTATTCTTTCTATTATATTTTCGGTCACATCGGACCGTACATTCTTAGCCAGTGCACTATTGCGCTAAGTATATGGCTGGCTTATCTATTTGGACGACGCCTGATGAGCCCGGGCAGGGCATTTGTAGGTGCTCTGTTTTTATTGGCCATCTTTTACTACACCTGGCCATCACTGGAATTCAATCATAATATAGCACAAATGCCTGTATGGCTTGGCTTGGTATATCTATTTTATCTGGCTAGCCGAGAAAATCGCTGGCGATATTGGTTGCTGTTTGGTTTGCTGGCTGGCGCTGGTATGCTAGTAAAATATACGGTTGGCATATTAATTATTACCATGGTGTTGTATTCAATATGCACACCATATCGCCGTCTATGGTTGACAGCAAAACCGTGGTTGACAGTTCTGATAGCCTTACTGGTATTTGCGCCGAATCTATACTGGCTGATGCAGCATAACTGGCTACCATTAATTTATGCTTCTGCCCGTTCCGCCGAAGACGCCAGCCGCAACGGCCATTTGGCTGCTTTGGGTTATCTGGGAACACAGATAATCAATCATCTGCCCCTTATACTAATTCTGCTTATTACCCGTACCCGCCTGAGATTGCGCACACCCAGCCCGATATTGCATCGGTCTGACTGGCGTTTTCTGCTATGGATGGGAATGGCTCCTACATTGATACTCACTTGTGCAGGATTGATTTTCGGACTTGGCTTGAGAGACATGTGGGGTATGCCCATGTGGGGGCTATCTGGGCTGATAATCGTCGCCCTGATACCTGATGAAGTATTTAACAATAAAAGCAAGTGCTTACTGAAAGGCATAGCAATATGGGCGTTAATCGTCACCATATTAATGGCTATCTATGTAGAATTTGGTGCTCGTATACGCCACAAACCTTCACGCATGGACTGGCCACAAGTTGCGTTGGCCAGACAGGCTGATGAACAATGGCAAACGCTATCTTCATGTAAACTGGACAGCGTAACTGGTTCAGACTGGGTGGTTTTACTGGTTGCTTCCTATTCAAAATTTGCCCCATCCGTAATGGTGTCGGGTTCTGAGGCCTATTCACCGTGGATGAACAGTAGTCGTTTGCAACAGCATGGTACACTTGCTCTCTGGCCAGCTAACGAACAGCCGCAAGTACCATGGCTACAGCCCTTAGCGCAACAACCTAACTTAATTATGAAACAAGGGGAATGGACAATTGCATGGGATAAATTACCTGATCGTGAACCTCTGAAAGTAGTCTGGCAGGCTTATGTACCCAGAAACTGTTTCAAATAACATTGTGCTTGTTTCTTGTAAAACTGAAATCGGGCTTTATCTATACTGCGCTGAAATGGTCTCAATCAGCCAGCAGCCTGTGAGGTAAATTATATGGATAAAAATATCATTGGTTTAAGCATTATTCTACCAATATATAACGACGCGGCCGCACTAAGCCGTTTTTTGCCAGAATTATTTACTTTTACCAATCAACAAGACAAATCTTGTGAAATAATTCTGATTGATGATGGCAGTACTGATCATTTAACTGCTACATACGAACAACTCAGGCAACAGCTACCAACCAACACAGCCTTACGACTAGTACAGTTTTCACGCAACTTTGGTAAGGAAGCTGCCTTGACTGCCGGGCTGGCACAATCGCAGGGCGAACTGGTTACCATGATGGATGCTGATGGGCAACACCCAATATCTGTACTTGAACAGATGCTTGCAGTGATGCATTCCAATAATGTAGACGTAGTAGCCGCCGTACAAACCTCGCGTGAACACGAAAGCTTATTAATCCGCACATTAAAAAATGGTTTTTATCATTTTATGCAGGATACCCACCGCTTTGAACTGACACCCAACGCCGGAGATTTTCGCCTGATGACGCGTAGAGTAGTACAGGCTCTGCTTCAGTTACCTGAGCGACAGCGTTTCATGAAAGGATTATATGCTTGGGTTGGCTTCGCCACCATCTATATTCCATTTCAGGCATCCTTGCGCCAAACCGGTAAAAGTAAATTTAATTATCTTAGCCTGTTTGAATTAGCTCTGGTTGGCATCACTTCTTTTTCTCAGCGACCCTTACGCTGGATTTCCCGGATGGGGCTAATCATTTCTTTGCTGGCATTCATTTATGGTCTGTATATAGTGGCCGATACCTTATTTTTTGGCAAAGACCTTGCTGGCTGGCCAACGCTAGCTGCTGGAATTATGTTTTCTGCCGGAATTCAGTTGGTTTGCCTTGGCGTAATTGGTGAGTACATTGGCCGTATATATGAAGAAGTAAAACAGCGGCCACTTTATTTAATTGATAAAGTCTTAGATAGTCGCGATAAAAAATGAAAATTATTTCCAGACAGGGAATATTGTTTGGTTTGGTAGGAACTATTGCAGCCGCTATGCATTTTTGCTGCCTGTTGCTACTGGTACAGCATGTTCAGCTAAAACCTGTTTTAGCCAATCCATTAGCTTTTTTGTGTGCTTTTGTTATCAGCTTTATCGGACATTATCATCTTACCTTTAGTCAGACCCAGCATTCATGCTTCCAGGCTTTGTGGCGCTGGCTGTGCAGCGCCCTGGCCGGTTTCGCCCTCAATCAGATTTTATTCATGGCCGGCATAAAATGCTTTGGTAATCAGGCTTACTGGTGGCTATGGTTTATTGTTACCATCATAGTAACGTTTTTATCTTTTGTTTTGGGTAAATTCTGGGCCTTTAATGAGAAAGTAAATCATGAAGCCAGTAATGATTAATGTAGATGACTTAGGTTTGTCGGCAGCGGTAAACGAAGCCGTGCTGCGTTTAGCACAAATAGGGCGTATACAAGCCACTAGTTTTATGAGTATGGGTACCATTGCATCGGATGAAGTGGCTGAGCTGAAAAAACAAAATATTGATATCGGCCTGCATTTTGACTTAACCGGTTTTACAGCTCTGGGCAGCCTGAAACAGATTCTAATTAAATCTTATTTGCATGCTTGGTCAAAAAGAATTATACAGGATGCGATTAATCGCCAACTTGATGCCTTTGAAGACAAAATAGGTTGCGAACCTATTTTTATAGATGGTCATCAGCATATTCATCAATTTCCACAAATACGTTCTGTCATGCTAAAAACTTTATTGCAACGGTATGGCAATAAAATAGCAGTGCGCAGCACCAAAAGCCCGCAGCACGATATCAAAGCAAAATTAATTTATGCACTTGGCGGCTATCAGCTGGACAAATCATTAAAGCAGGCAAACATCACGCATAATCATGCTTTTGCAGGCATTTACAACTTTAATGCGGATATTAAAACCTTGCAGACCAAATGGAAACAATGGTTTACAAGTGCTTCAGAGCATGGTTTGCTCATAATGTGCCATCCGGCAGTTCCGTCAAAAAGTTGGAACGATGAAATTAAAAATGCACGTGAATGCGAATGGCAATGGCTGCAAAGTGAAGCATTTATCCAGTACTGGCAGCAACATCATTGTCAGGCAATGAACTGGCATGACATTCGACAAAAAAATATCTGTCACATACAGTAAATTACTTATAAATTTTACTATTATTAACATAATACTAGATTTTTTAGTTATTTACTGAAAAAATTCAGTCGGCACAGTTATGAATTATCAAGTACACTATCTGAATTACATGATAGCTACCGCATCTGGAATTAAGACACACAGAGTATTTTAAGGGTCGTTATGATCATATTTGAAAATATAAAGAAAACTTATATCAAAAATAAACAGCAAGTAAATGCCTTAAATGATATTAACCTTACTGTTGATACAGGCGATATTTACGGGCTAATTGGTTGGAGTGGCGCAGGTAAAAGTAGTTTAATCCGTCTGGTTAACCAGCTAGAAAAACCTACCTCCGGTACAGTTCGAGTTGATGGAGTTGACTTAAACAAACTGGATGCTAAGGCACAGCGAGCGCACAAAAAAAAGATTGGTATGATTTTTCAGCATTTTAATTTGCTAGAATCAAAAACCGTAGCCCAAAATATAGCGATACCATTGGTTTTGCAGGGCTTAAAACGTGAAGAAATTGACTGTAAAGTAGATGCCATGCTGACTTATGTCGACTTGGCCAGTAAAAAGCACAGCTACCCTGGCCAGCTATCAGGTGGACAAAAGCAGCGTGTTGGAATTGCACGCGCACTGATTACTGAGCCATCCATATTATTATGTGATGAGGCTACATCTGCACTGGATCCGCAGACTACACTATCAATATTAAAATTATTAAAACAAATCAATAGTGAACGGAATATTACAATATTACTGGTTACCCATGAAATGGAAGTTATCAGCTCAATTTGTAACAAAGTGGCTGTGATGGAAAAAGGTCAGGTAATAGAGCAGGGTACAGTACTGGATATTTTTTCGGCACCACAGCAGGAAACAACGAAAAAATTTGTCAGCACCGTAATCAATGCAGACATACCAGAAGCAGTACTAGACAGTCTGGTTGAACAAAATAATATTTATCGATTAGAGTTTTTAGGCAATTCAGCCAGAGAACCAGTAGTAAATGAACTGATTTTAAAACAATTAGTGGAAATCAATATACTTTTTGCCAATATGCGTGAAATAAGTGGTGTTGTATTAGGCAGCATGTTTATTCAGATGAACGGTACTGAAATAGATATACAAAAGGCTGTAGCTTTTTTACAGGCTAGAGGCGTTCGAATTGAAAGAGGTGGTGTATGAGTCAGTGGTTTGAAACTTCATTAACTGCGGAGCAATTTGGTACTGCATTATTGCAGACATTCAATATGGTCAGCATCTCATTTGTTCTGGGTTCAATATTGGGTACAGCATTAGGTGTATTATTATTGCTCACACGTCAGGGAGGAGTGTGGCCAAAACCAATGTTGTACAATTTACTAAATATTATTATTAATATACTTCGCTCATTACCTTTTATTATTCTACTGATTTGCATATTGCCCGTTGCGAGTTTGATTATTCACACCTCTATTGGCACCAAAGCAATGATTATCCCACTGATTATCTTTGTTTCGCCTTATATAGCCCGTCTGATAGAAAATTCACTATTAAGTGTACCTGCTGGGATTATTGAAGCAGCCCAATCAATGGGTGCCACCAATTTCCAGATTATTCGCTATTTCATTTTGCCAGAAGCAATGCCGTCCATTCTTCTGGCTTTAACCACCGCATTGATTGGCTTGATTGATGCAACTGCCATGTCTGGAACTGTTGGCGGTGGTGGTATAGGTGATTTGGCAGTAAATTATGGATATCAGCGGTTTGATTACGTAATCATGATTGCTACCGTCATCGTGCTAATATTGATTGTGCAAATTATTCAGACCTTAGGCAATTGGCTCGCAGCTAAAGCCAAAAAGAATTAACGGGTACAAAAACGGCTTTGAAAAAGGCCGTTTTTTTGCTTAGATGCTTATAATTTTTTAATCTATGTATATAAACAGCCAATCTTTTAATATTTTACTGCAAACATTAGACTACACAAATTAATATTATTCTACAAAATTGTAGTCAATTTCATTAAATATGATTTAAATCACAAAATTTTTACATAAACAAATTTTAATCAAATGTAAATCACTAAGCTCTATTGAAACATAGAATAAATTTTTTGTTTTTTGCCAACCGTGAGATTTAAGTCATACCTAAACTGGAGTCGATAGCATGAAGCTGGTAAAGCATCTTCTTACTTTAATAATAGCCTGTTGGGTACTGGCAGCCTGTCAGCAGGATAAGAATAATAGCAAACAGATAATTATTGGTACCTCGCCAGGCCCCTATAGCCAACTTTTTCTTGACGCAGTAAAACCGATTCTGGAAAAGCAGGGTTACAAAATTAAACAAATAGATTTTTCAGATTTAATGCAGGCAGATATTGCCTTACAACAAGGTAATGTAGACATAAATGTTGATCAGCATACCGCCTATATGGTTGCTTTTAATCAAAACAAAAAAGCCAGTCTGGTAGCTTTAACCCACATCCCAACTGTCCCTACAGCAATTTATTCCAAACGCCATGATAACTTACAAGCAATAGAAAAAGGCAGTGCTATTGCCGTTCCTAATGACCCAGCAAATGCTGCCCGGGCATATCGGTTACTAGAGAAAGCAGGCTGGATTACCTTGAAACCACTGGCCAATCTAGGCAAAATTTCAAAAAATGATATCAAAACCAATCCCTATCAATTAAACATTACAGAACTTGATCCCGGTAATATTCCTCGTACATTGTCTGATTTCGATTACTCAGTAATACCGGGAAGCAGAGCCTATGCAGCTAAAATTAACCCTAATCTTGCTCTATTACAGGAAGATATCGTACCTGCATTTGAACTGGTAGCAGCAGTACGAGCAGATAATGTACAGAAACCATGGGCGCAGGCGATCAAATCAGCTTATAACTCGGCTGAATTCAAGCAGTATATGCAAACACATAACACCAAACATTACTGGTACATACCCAAAGAAAGTAACTAAATCAAAATTCAATAACAAAACTGCCTTATTTCAAGGCAGTTTTTTGATTTTCATAATTAAAGATGAATCAGGCAGCAAAGCGCTTTTCTACTTCGCTCCAGTTAATGATTTCCCAGAAATTACTTAAGTAATTTGGGCGACTGTTACGATAATCAATATAGTAAGCATGTTCCCAAACATCACATGTCAAAAGCGGAGTATTGGTACTGGTGAGTGGTGTAGCTGCATTACTGGTTGATACTAAATCCAGCTCACCAGCCGGTGTTTTTACCAGCCAAGCCCAGCCAGAACCAAAAGTGCTGGCTGCCACTTGATCAAACGCCTTTTTAAATGCATCAAAGCTACCCCATTTAGCATTAATTGCCTTGGCCAAAGCACCGTTTTCTGCCAAAGGTACACCTTTTGGTGAAAAACCAAACCAGTAAAAAGTGTGATTCCAAGTTTGCGCTGCGTTATTAAACAATCCGCCGGAAGATTTTTTTACAATCTCTTCCAGAGGCATGTCTTCAAATTCAGTTCCCTTAATCAGATTATTCATGTTGGTAATATAAGTCTGATGATGCTTACCATAATGGTATTCCATTGTTTCTTTAGAAATATGTGGTGCTAGTGCATCAAGAGCGTAGGGCAGTACCGGTAATTTGTGTTCCATGGTTGAGATTCCTTCTGACAGAGTGATTGTTTAGTGTTTTACAATGAGTCTATTATTCAGGCAAACTGGATTAATTTGCAAATATAAAAAATGTTTAACTCACATTAAACCATTATACGGTTCATTAATATTGTAATACACTGCACTTATTAGCAGCAAATAATCTCAAGCTTAATGGTAAAATTAAAAAAGGAGTTCTTAAAGTTAAAAGACATGGAAGAAATTAATATAAGTAACGAAGAGACAAACCAGCTGGCAGTACCTCCGCATTCAATGGAGGCAGAACAATCCGTTCTTGGGGGGCTGATGCTGGAAAACAGTGCCTGGGATCGAATTGCGGATTTAATTGATGAAGATGATTTTTATCGTCATGAGCATCGCCTCATATTTAGAGGAATTAAAACACTGGTTGAGCTGTCACGTCCTGCTGACGTGATTACAGTACAAGAGGAATTGCAGCGACGCGAAGAGCTGGAATCAGCGGGTGGTCTGGAGTATCTGATTACACTGGCACAGAATACCCCTTCCGCCGCGAACATCCGCCGTTATGGGGAAATTGTCCGAGAGCGGTCCATCATGCGTCAATTAGCACAGGTCGGTACACAAATTGCCCGTTCTGCTTATAGCCCTCAGGGTAAAGATGCCGCACAGATGTTGGATGAAGCAGAAAACAGCGTATTTCAGATTGCCGAATCAACCGCACGCTCCAAGCAAGGCTTCCTAAGTATGCCCGTTTTACTTAAAGAAGTTGTGACCCGAATTGATTATCTGTACTCTCGTGACAACAAAAACGATGTTACCGGCATATCAACCGGATTTATTGATCTGGATAAAATGACATCCGGTCTACAGCCTGGTGATTTGATAATTGTAGCTGGTCGTCCTTCTATGGGTAAAACCGCCTTTTCCCTAAATATCGCCGAACATGTAGCTATTTCAGAAAAATTACCAGTAGCCGTGTTTTCGATGGAAATGGGGGGGGCACAGCTGGTACTGCGAATGTTAGGTTCAGTAGGCCGAGTTGATCAAAGCGTACTCAAAACCGGACAATTGCAGGATGAGCATTGGGGCAAACTTAATGATGCCGTAGTTAAACTAACCGACGCACCAATGTTTATTGATGAAACCCCCGGATTAACGGCTCTGGAAGTGCGTGCACGTGCGCGAAGATTGGCTCGGCAGCAGGGCGGTAAACTGGGGCTGATTGTGCTTGATTACTTACAGTTAATGTCTGGTTCTGGCCGGTCAGACAACCGCGCGTCAGAGCTTGGGGAAATTTCCCGCTCCCTAAAATCATTAGCTAAAGAGTTGCAAGTTCCCATCATCGCTTTGTCACAGTTATCACGCACAGTAGAACAAAGAACTGATAAACGACCAATGATGTCAGATTTACGTGAATCTGGGGCAATTGAGCAGGATGCTGACCTGATAATGTTTATGTATCGTGATGAATACTATCACCCCGACAGTCAGTTTAAAGGTTTAGCTGAGTGTATTATCGGTAAACACCGTAACGGACCAACCGGAAAAGTACATTTGACTTTTCAGGGACAATTTACTAAATTTGACAATGCAGCCATGCCTGATGGGTATTTTGATGATTAATTCTGAATTCCTCAGAAATAATTAGTTCAAAACAGGTGAAATGTTGTAAAATTAGCTGAATATAATTGTAAGTTAATTTGTGTCTGGTAACTTTAAGGTTGAAGTTATGGTTCCATCCAAACCTACAAATGCTGGTTTTACCTTGATAGAACTGTTAATTGTAGTTGCAATTACAGCAGTACTGGCTGCAGTTGCCTTACCTAAAATGGAAAGAATGATCGCATCACAGCGAATCAATAATCGCGCGGAGCAAATGCTTGCTTTGTTTCAGTTTGCTCGTGCAGAAGCTATCCGCGCCAATAAACCAGTATTAATTTGTCCTACAACGATCAGAAAGAATACGACTGATTCTAATGGCTGCCAAAATTTTTCAGCCTATAATGAGGGTGAGGGCTGGCAAGGGTTTTTAGCATTCATTGATAATGATATCAATGGGGAGTACGCCGCAGCTACAGATTCTTCTGTTCGTGTGGTGGCTTTAAACCAAAATACTGATGATATTAACAAAATTAAGGTGAAGCTCAAATGGCAAAACTATAAAGCAGATCAAAGCACCTATCACGACAATATAGCAAATGGAAACAAACTGGGTTTCCTGCCTAATGGTCAGTTTGGTTTTGGTGAAGGAGCAAATGGCTGGACTATCGGACAATCGAACGTAGTAATGGAAGTTAGCGATAGCAAATATCCGAATTTAAACCGTCGTGTTGTCATTACACCAAGTGGCAAACCGGTGTTATGTCAAAATGACACCTCCAACTCATTCTGTACAGTGCCGTTGCCTTAATTTTGATATATAGGGAAATTGACATGTCTCAGCATAATATTAAAAAAACGCAATACAACAGTTTGTATGCATATCAAACGCAACAAGGAACTACTATAATTGAGGCTGTTGTAGCAATATTTGTGCTTTCTTTTGGCGTACTTGCATTAATGCTGGCGCAGATTACTGCGGTAAATACAACAATTAATGCAGCTAATCAAAGTGAGGTAACCAGAGCCGTGCAAAATTATGTAGAAAAAATGCGTTCTCAGCCTGGTTTAACGATTCGGGAAACTACCGATTCAAAGAATGTTAAAATACGATACATTGCTAAAGATTATTCTCACTATGCCACCAATAATACCGCTACTTGTTCAAACAAATTAGGTATCCATCTAGTTAATGCAAGTTTAAATAGTTGTACTATTAATGCCAATGGCGAGATTACGGTTACATGGGGAGGACAATCTCTGAGTAATGATGTAAGTGATGATGAATTTTCATATAGTTTAACAGCAGGTCAGTCATGAAAAAAGCTTATCATGGGCAGATTAATCAGGGTAAAACCACAAATAAATTCGCCTCAGACTTGGTAACAACGTTAAGTAAACAAAGTGGATTTAGCCTTGTTGAAGTGATGGTTGCTTCAATTATCAGTATAATTATATTATTGGCTGCCAGCTCAACGTTCTTAACTACATATAAACTGAAAGAACAGGTTAAAACTAGAATCAGTTATGAGCAGGATGTAAGAAATACGGCAAACCTATTACGTAGTGATGCTCGCCAATTAGGTAATTTCAGCTGCATGAGTCCTCCAACAGCAAATGATTTAAATAATATATTCAACGGTTCTTTTACGGACACGAATAACAAACAATTTTTATCAACCAGTTTTGTTAACACAAGTATAGGTGTTACTCCTACTACAGGTAATCAGCCTTTAGTAATAACCTATATTAATGAAAAATATGCAAGTAACCTTGTCGCTACAGATTGTTATAAAAATATACCACAGTTGAGGCAGCATGTAGATGCTGCTGTATATGTGGTTGGTACCACAAATTCAGACGCCGAACCCGGATTATATCGCGTAAACTATAGTCGCGGTACATGGAGTGCTCCCCAACTTCTTGTAAGTAATGTATCCGATATACAATATAATTTTCATTACGATGGGCATAATGCAGTCCCAAACACAAACTTAAGCTGCCCATCGCCAACAATGCAAGCAAGCTCTCCTGCTAAGCATGTTGAGAATCCAGAAAGAAATCAGCTTGATTTTAACTTTGCTCAACCACCTGTTTTAATAACAGCAACATTATCCATAACCCAGAATGGAGAGACAGTGAATTATGCCATTAATGCAATGGTTAGACAGGGCGAGGTTTGTGTCAATAATCAGGTTCAACCATAGTTATTTAAATAGTTCTAGACTAATGGCGGCAAACATGAAAACTAATTATAAATCTTTACCAATTAAGCAATCCGGCTTTGCACTCTTTTTAGTGCTGATTATGATGATTGTTATTGCTTTTCTAGTTGTTGCTACAATGCAGAGTACTTCAATGGACTCACGTACAAGCGCAAATGATAGTGATCATCAATTTGCTCTTCAAAATGCGCAATTAGGAATAATGGCAGCTGAGGAGCTTATCAGTGGCTGGCCTGCTGTAATTACTTCAGAAGGTGCAAGAAAAAAATTTTCCTGTAATTGTACAGACGGCTTATGTGCAGCCAATGATATACAACCATCAGAGGCCAATAGTAAGTTGGCAACTGTAGAAAATTGTTCTAGTTTGCCTGAAGTCTGGAAGAGACAGAATGTATTTACCGATACAGAGAATGATCCATCTATTCAATCATCTTTATCAGAAACTCGAGACGGAAAGAAATATCGATATGTTATAGAATATTTAGGTCCGGATAAAACAGCAGGCGCGGGTATATATCTATTTCGTATTACCGCTAAAGGGTGGGGGAGTAATGAGTCAACAACCAGTTTAGTTGAGGAAAATATACAAGCTGCTCTGTATGAAAAATATTAATATATTAAAACAGATATAAAGATCTACATTTATGAATAACAAGCTTTTAAACAATGGTTTTACTTTAGTAGAGTTAATGGTTATAGTCATTATTATCGGGATATTATCTGCTATTGCTATACCTAGTTACAGAACTTATACCGAAAAAGCAAATTTAGCAGATGCAAGCACTATATTGACAAATGCGAGTCAAAAAATTTCGGAACAAAAATTGAAACGATTTAATGGCAGTCTTGTTCAGAATGATTTAAGTGGTATTGTAGCGCAACAGGTTGGTAGCGGCAGTAATAAATATAGCTTTGGTGTTAAATGTAAAAGCGATGATGATTGTTCAACTTATTACTTATATGCTGAGCCCCAAAATAGTAGCTTAAAAAAATCAGTATGGTTGGGAAGTAATATCGGTATTTATATTTGTGATATGAGAAGTGTTAGTAGCATAAGTGATGCATCTAACAATAATAAATGCACAAAAGGATAATACAGATTTGTATATTTAAACATTAATTTATTCTTATAATTTAAAAAGATTTAACAAATGTATCATTAAAGAAGATTGTAAGAATCCAACTAATATCAATTAAAATTAATAATTAACGTAGACAATTATTGATCCAGTTTTTACGTTGTTGATGATTTAAAACCTGTAAAAATTCATATTGAACTTTTAATTCATCAACATCCTGTTGTAGGCGTGACATGTAATGATTCAACACATAGCGTTTAGCTTCAGTCTCGTCAAACCTAGGCTGCATTAGGATTTGATTTAAGTGCTCATATTTACGTCTGTTGTTTGCAGTGTGTTGTAAATTTGTATTTTGATTTCGCTTATATTGTATTCTGATCAATCTAAGTCTTGTTTTTTGCATTTGAGTTAAATCAAGTTTGCGGATATCGCAATTAATTTGCCCAGACGCAAAAGTTGAGCAGGAAAATGCCAGTATGACAAAACTAGTCCAATAGCGTACTAATTTTTGCCAACTTAGGACTACCATTTTGTTTTTCCCTTTCATTTCAACTAGAATGCTAAAAGTATACTTCAATAGCAGTCAAGCACCTATAATGGTAGTAAACTTGCGTAAATAGTATTATTTACTATAAGGCTTTTTATATGAATAAGTTAATAAAATCAGATTTTATTATAGCACCAAGTATTTTATCGGCTAATTTAGCCTGTCTGGGCAATGAAATTTCTTCTGTAATTGATAGTGGTGCCGACTGGATACATTTTGATGTAATGGATAATCACTATGTGCCGAATCTCACTTTTGGTCCTATGGTTTGTCGGGCTGTAAAACCCTATGCATCTGTACCAATTGATGTACATTTGATGGTTGAACCCGTTGACGAAATGATTAATGCTTTTGCAGCTGCCGGAGCTAATATCATTACTTTTCATCCTGAAGCTAGTCGGCACATAGACAGAAGCCTGAGTCTGATAAATGCAGCAGGATGTAAAGCTGGACTGGTATTGAACCCGGCTACTCCAATCTATGTATTAGAAGAAGTAATAGACAAACTTGATGTGGTATTGTTAATGTCAGTTAATCCAGGTTTTGGCGGTCAAAGCTTTATTCCATCAACCCTGAAAAAAATAAGTCAGGTTCGAACATTATTAGATGAATATGCTAGAGAAAACGACAGATACATTCGTCTGGAAGTTGATGGAGGCATCAAGGTTGATAATATAGCTCAGGTTGCAGCAGCAGGTGCTGATACATTTGTAGCAGGATCTGCAATATTTGGACATGAAGACTATGCTAAACAAATTAGAGCGATGCGTGCACAACTAGCTGATATAAAATAGTGATTACCTAATTATAATTACCCCAAAAGTTGGTACAAAATTCAGTTGGCCAGTTAGCTAGATAACAGATAACTCTACTAGCTGGTAAACTGACCGCAATATCAATGCCTAATACCTCACGATTAAAATCATCGAAGACAGTAAAAATTTTAAATCAGAGGTTGAGTGCGACAGTGGCCACTCATAAAATCCATTGAACCACATTTACCAAAAGATATGCTTGCATATGCAAATTATTAAAAAAATATTGCTTATGCTTGTTTTAGATTTAAAAACTTATTTATAAAATGCAGCCTGATACCATCAGACTGCATTTGTATTTTGGTAAATAAAACCATTTCAAAATAGTTTAATCCAGATTTTAATGAGCCTCATCCCAGTTATATCCAGTTCCAAGGTCGGCAATTAATGGTACTTTTAACTGGGCTACCCCAGACATTAATCCCGGTAAATGAGCCTGCAAGGTTGCTAATTCAGATTTTGGTACTTGTAATACAAGTTCATCATGTACTTGCATAATCAGTTTAGTTTGCATTTTTTTCTGCTCTAGCCAACTTTGTACGGCTATCATGGCTCGTTTAATCAAATCTGATGCAGTACCTTGCATTGGCGCATTGATTGCCGCTCTGAATGCGCCTGCGCGAACTGCACCGTTGCTACTTTTTAAGTCTGGTAAATAAAGGCGGCGGCCAAAAAGTGTTTCTACAAAGCCGCGCTGTAGTGCCAGTTCTTTGGTTTTTTCCATGTATTCATGAACACCCGGATAGCGGCTAAAATAGCGGGAAATGAAATGCTGAGCCGCCTGAAGTTCGATCCCAAGAGATTTGGCCAAGCCATATTCACTCATGCCATAAATTAAACCAAAATTAATGGTTTTGGCATAGCGACGTTGCTCCGCGGTTATCAGCTCCTGACTACTTGCAAAAATTTCTGCTGCTGTACGCTTATGAATATCTTGATTTTTCTGAAACGCATCAATCAAAGTGGCATCATTGGAAAGATGAGCCATAATGCGTAACTCAATCTGAGAATAATCTGCTGAAACTATGAGTTGGTCGGGCGGGGCAATAAAGCTTCTTCGTATACGCCGTCCTTCTTCAGTACGTACGGGAATATTCTGCAAATTCGGATTATTACTGGCAAGACGTCCAGTAATGGCTACAGCCTGAGCATAAGTGGTATGTACACGTCCGGTGTGGGGATTGATTAGTTGAGGTAATTTATCTGTATAAGTAGATTTAAGTTTAGCCAGACTGCGCGTCTGTAAAATAAGTTTGGGTAGGGGATAATCGGCTGCAAGTTTTTCCAATACTATTTCATTGGTTGAAATACCACCTGATGCGGTTTTTTTCAGGCCGGAAGTAGGGATGGCCATTTTTTCAAACAGTATGGATTGCAGTTGTTTCGGGGAGTTCAAATTAAAAGGTTGCCCGGCCAGTTGGTAAGCTTCTTCCTCCAGCGTAACCAGCTGCGTACCAAGCTCATGACTTTGCTGAGCCAGTTCCTGGCGATCAATTAATACTCCTGTTCGCTCCATAATATATAAAATGTTTTCAACAGGAATTTCCAGTTCATGGTAAAGCTCAAGCTGAGCTTCATCCATCTGTTCTCTAAGTAAAATCTCAAGACGTAAAGATACATCTGCATCTTCAGCAGCGTAATTGACGGCATCGTCCAGTGCTACATCAGCAAAACTGATTTGTTTGGCTCCTTTACCACATAAATCTTCATAATGAATGGTTTGCCAGTCAAGATGCCGTAGAGCCAATTCATCTAAACCATGCCCCAGATGACTTTCAACAATATAAGAAGCCAGCATGGAGTCACCGGCAATACCTTTTAAATTAATGCTATAATTTGCCAATATATGTTGATCATATTTGATATTCTGGCCAATTTTGCCCGGTTTATCAGCTTCTAAATAAGGTTTGAGAACATTCAGAACCATTTCGAGTGGTAATTGTTCACTAACTGCGGTAGGGGTGTGACCAACAGGAATGTAGAATGCTTTTCCTGGCTCCAAAGCAATACTGATACCAACGAGACTGGCATTCATCGCATCCAGACTATCTGTCTCTGTGTCCAGAGCAATGGTATCTACTATTTCTAATTGTTTCTGTAATTCATTCAGTTGTGTGACTGTAGTAATCGCTGAATATTGCTTAGGAATATTCTTTAAATAATCTGCTGCCGATGTATTTGTTAAAATTTTATTATCAGCACCTTCATTCGTTTCAATTTCGGCAAATAAGTCATCCGCTGGCTGCGAGATAGTTGTATTCTCATGATAATGAGTCTGTGCTTCCTTTAACCAGTTTTTAAAACCAAGTTGCTCGAAATGCGGAATCAATTCAGCCCATGAAGGTGTATGCCGCTTGAGATCTTCAAGACCATGTGGCAATTCCTGCTGCAAATCAATATCTGTTTTGATGGTAATCAATTGATAAGATAACGGTAAATTTGGTAATGCAACACGTAGATTTTCACCAACTTTCCCTTTAATATCATTAGCATGCTCAATAATTTTTTGCAAATTACCATATTCCTGTAACCATTTCACCGCAGTTTTGGGACCACATTTATCAACACCTGGTACATTATCGACTTTGTCTCCAATCAGACTAAGGTAATCAATTATTTGCTCAGGTTTGACCCCAAATTTTTCTAAAACACCAATACTATCAAGCTTTTCATTACTCATGGTATTCACTAGAGTAATCTGATCATTAACCAGCTGAGCCATGTCTTTATCACCGGTTGAAATAATAACCTGATAGCCGGATTTTTGTGCAGAACAGGCTAGCGTGCCAATTACATCATCTGCTTCTACACCATTGATGGATAAAACAGGCCAACCCATTAACTTTACTAATTCCGGTAAAGCCTCAGCTTGCGGACGTAGATCTTCTGGCATTGGTGGACGGTTAGCCTTATATTCAGGAAAAAGCTGATGCCGGAAATTTTCACCCTTAGCATCAAATACGCAACAAGCATAATTGTGCGGTGTATCCAGACGTAAACGCCTTAACATGTTTAGTACACCATATAATGCACCTGTAGGCATACCAGTTGGACTGGTCAATGGCGCTAAAGCATGGAATGCTCGATATAAATATGATGAGCCGTCAACCAGTAATAATGTTTTTTGCATGCTGATTCCAGAAATGTTAATTTAGCTTGGTAGTCTCGTTAAACTAATTAGCCTGATGAAGATATCAAAAGCTTTAATTAGTTTGTATTTTACGATAAAAAATATTGCTAGTGATTTTAAACTATGGATTTGTTAGTAAAGTCAGTATATAAAACATGGAAAACAATATTCATTAAAAGCAATCTGGCTAATTCATTATAGCAATAATAACTCAGCTTTTAACTTTGCTTATTTCGCATAATATATATTATGTTAAATTTTAATATTAAAATTAAGAGATGATACAAGTTTATAATTGACAGGCTTCTCCTACTGTTAACTTTTTAGTTTACTTGTCTATGTGTTGATTTTCACAAATTATTTTTTTCTATTTAAATCCCTATAGTAATTACGAATTGTGCTTCTAAAAGTATCTTGTGGATGTTCAATCATTTTTTTTGCAAGTTTATCTAAATCCTTACTATGATAAAGATCTAAGCACTTTAAAAAATCAAATTTAATGCCTTTTATCTCAGCTTCAGCCAATGGATTAAGGTAATTACGTGACAAATAAGAATCAATTATTCTAATTTCTTCATCTATGCTCTTGTCCATGTTGTAATAAGTCCATTCAATTAACGCACTTACACTACTACCCGGATCCATTGAAGCAATGTCCCCATAGGCTTGCGCTAAACAATTTCCTAAAACCATATCCTTATAGTTTTGAATAAAAGTACGGTTTACGGCTTCAGGTGTCATGGAGTTAATGCTTGATGCACTACAAACCAATGGTAATAAAATGAAATAACAACTACACAAGATTTGCATTTTAAATTTTTTCATTTTAGCTCCCAGAAATTAGCTTGAGTTGTTATGTATTTTGTTTCTAGTTCATTTTCACTAATTGTTTTTTTATTTAAATCTCTATATTAATTACGAATTATACTTCTAAAAGTATCTTGTGGATGTTCAATCATTTTTAGCGCTAAATCTTAATTTTCAGGATTACAGTGTGATTGAAAATATTTTTCATTTATTTCTATTCAAATCCCTATAATAGTTATGTAATGAACTCTTGTAAGTCTCATGTGGATATTCAACCATTCTTTTAGCCAGCTTATTTAAATCTTTGCTATGATAAAGATCTAGACATTTGAGAAAATCAAATTTAATCCCTTTTATCTCTGCTTCAACAAGTAAATTAAAGTAATTTCGTGACAGATATGTATCTACTAAATTCTGTATTGCTTTCGTACTTTCTTCCAAATCATAGTAAGTCCATTCCTCTAATGCACTAACACTGCTTCCTGCGTCTATTGCAGCTAACTTATCATCATGATAGGCATCTGCTATACAAAATGCTAAAACCATGTCTTTATAGTTTTGAATAATTGTTCGTTTAGGCGCTTCTGGTGATGTGATATTATTGTTTGAAGCATGGCAACTGAATGCTAATATACTAAATAAACAAGTGAATATGATTTGCATTCTTAAAAAATTTTTCACAACAGTCTCCAAAAGTTAGCCCGTTCTGCGATATAAGTTGATTCAGGTTCATTAAAATAGCAACTGTCGTAACACTTATAGCCGTTGAATAAGGTAGCGTGACCTGTAGCATTAGACCAGCCGGAAACCTCAAATAAAATTATTCCTTTTTTCCAATTCGGTTTTCCCCCTCTTGATGGCGGATAGCGTACAATTTCTAGTTTACCCAATTCTGTATACAAAAAATTGATAAGGTGGTTAACTCGATAGAAATACTTGAATTTCTTATCTCCTCCAGATACTGTTTGCTTCGGTATAAACGGTATTCTGAACCCAGACTGATTCAAAATATAACTTATGCGAACTGCACAAGTGTTATTCCACCTTAGTTGCGGGTCTGGATGATATATATTATATGCAACTTGGCCACCAACTTCTTGATTATCAGCTTGATTGTAAATTATTTCTGAAGCTGCCCATGCTTTATCAAAACAGGGGCGGATATATTTTAGAGCGCCAATTTAAACTTCCTTATATTATGTTCAGATTTTGCCTTTAAAATATGCTGCGAAACTTCAATATCAAAAGTATAAAAATTCCGCAGCTCATTTAGAGCTTTTTCCTGTTTATAAATATTTTACAGGTTATAGCTACCTAAATATTGTTTTTTATTTTATTGCTGTTGCCAACGCTGCTGAGATTCACGAATAACTTTTTTAGCTTCTTCGATGTCACCCCAGTGTGTTACTTGGGTGGTGCCAGCTTTTTTCAGATCTTTGTAGTGATTGAAGTGGAATTCAATCTGTTTGATCAATTGTGTTGGTAAATCTGCTAATGTTTTAATGGCATTACCATTGTTGCGATCATCTGCTGGGACTACAACAACTTTGTCATCGACCTCTCCATCATCCACAAATTTCATTACACCAATAATCCGTGCTTCTAAAAAGATACCAGTGCTTAAGGGTTGATCGGTAAGAATTAATGCATCCAGCTCATCGCCATCTTCGTCTAGTGTTTGCGGGATAAAGCCATAGTTAGTTGGTTTAGCAAAAATAATGGGTTCTACGCGATCAAGCTTCATTGCACCTAGCTTGCGATCCCACTCTATTTTGTGGTTGGATCCTGCCGGAATTTCGACCACTACATTGATAATACCGCCGCCTACATCTCCGGCATCCAAAATCTGATTAAAATCTGCCATAATTAAATGTCCTGCATTTGAGTTTAAGTGACCATATTGTAAACAATGGCTTTTTGTTTGCCCATATTTTATTAGAAATTTAATGGCTAAAATTATAAAAAGCCAAATCATGTCAGACTTGGCTTTTTCATTAATGCTAAATTTTATAACTATTTAGCTCTTTGATTTTGGCTTCAGATTTTTTATCACCAATTAGCATAATAGTTGAGTTCTGGTAAACTTGTTAGCTGTCAGTTTGGATATATAAAGAAATTGGAAGCTGGCAATTGTTAGAAATGGTGCAAAGGTACGATCATCTGGACAATGAAAATTTGCACACACAAGCAGCAAAAATTGACAATCTCATGACAGATACATGTCAAAAAAATGTCAAAACCAGCAAACCAATGGACTATTCATTAACATCGAAATAGCTGGATAAAGCATTGAATATAATGTAATAATTTATGGTGGGTCGTCAGGGGATCGAACCCTGGACAAATGGATTAAGAGTCCACTGCTCTACCAACTGAGCTAACGACCCGAATTATGTAGATAATTATACGCGTCTTTACATTGGAAGGCAATATCTATCGCTGCGATTTAGAGATATTGCCCTTCTCTATTTTATCTTGGGGTTAGGCCTTTAATACACTTTGGCCACCCAGATAAGGCTGTAATGCTGAAGGAATGTTGATGCTTCCATTCTCATTCTGATGGTTTTCCAATACGGCAACCAATGCTCTGCCTACGGCTAAACCAGAGCCATTTAATGTATGCACTAACTGGTTTTTGCCATCACTGTCTTTGAAGCGCGCCTGCATGCGGCGTGCCTGAAAGTCTTCGCAGTTTGAACAGCTGGAAATTTCACGATAGGTGTTTTGCGCCGGTATCCATACTTCTAGATCATAGGTTTTGGCCGCGCTGAATCCCATATCACCTGTACATAATACGATTACCCGATAGGGTAATTCCAGAAGTTGCAGAATTTTTTCTGCATGGCCAACCATTTCTTCCAGTGCTGCATAAGAATTTTCGGGACGCTGAATTTGCACCATTTCTACTTTATCAAACTGATGCTGTCTAATCAGTCCCCGGGTATCTTTACCATATGATCCGGCTTCAGAACGAAAGCAAGGTGAATGTGCGGTTAATTTTTTGGGTAACTCATCTTTGCTCAGAATGCGTTCTCGCACGGTGTTGGTTAGGGTGATTTCTGCGGTTGAAATCAAATATTGTTCTTGTGTGTTTTCTTTGTCGCCACTGCTGACTTTATACATGTCTTCAGCGAATTTCGGTAATTGCCCTGTACCTACTAAGATTTCTGGGTTGACAATGTAGGGCGTGTAATGCTCGGTATAGCCATGTTGCTGTGTATGGGTATCAAGCATAAATTGCGCTAATGCCCGATGCAGTCGCGCTATTGGCCCGCGCATCAATGCAAATCGGGCACCAGACAGTTCTGATGCGCTTTTGAAGTCCAATCCCAATGGTTCACCTAAATCGACATGGTCTTTAACCTGAAAATCAAAATGCCGTGGTGTGCCAACCCGACGGACTTCAACGTTGTCGTTTTCATCTTTACCTACGGGTACTTCGCTATGCGGCAGATTTGGGATAGTCAGGATTAAGTTGTTTATCTGGTTCTGTATGCTTTGATATTGTTGATCGGTTTTTTCAAGCTCTGTTTTAATCTGAGCAACTTCAATCATTACATTGTTGGCCTCATCATGTTTGCCCTGTCCTTTTAGTGCGCCAATCTGTTTGGACAGGTTGTTGCGCTTGGCCTGTAATTCTTCTGTGCGCATCTGTAATTGTTTACGCTGCTGTTCCAGCCGAGAAAAAGCCACAGTATCCAGTGCGTAGCCACGGGTCTGTAATCTTTGGGCAATACTGCTGATGTCTTGACGGAGTAGTTGAATGTCTAGCATGATAATTATTTATTTAGTGACAGGTTATAGCCGTTATTGTAAACGATTAGTGGCTGTAATGGAGGATTACCTCTTATTTGGCAAACTGGCTTGAGAAATTTAGTTGTGTAGCCAGCTGTTGTGTTTTCAGGATAAATTCAGTTTGTTTGGCTTTGGCCTTACCTGAATCAATGGCAGTAATCGCTAAATCAACGCCCTCTTCTAATGAGGAAGTGATATCAGCTGCGTAAATTGCTGCGGCAGCATTGAGTACTACTATGTCACGGCATGGTCCTTTTTCGCCATTTAGTACTGCATTCATAATATGCAGAGATTCTGCGCTATTGGCAACTTTTAAGGGTTTCAGATCTTCAATAACAGGCATGTCAAATTGTGCTGGATGAATATCGTATTCCATTATGGTGCCATTTTTCAGCTCGGCTACGCGAGTTGAACCAGTAAGCGTTATTTCATCCAGACCGTCACTACCATGGACTACTAAAACGTGTTTGCTACCAAGTTGTTTTAATACTCGTGATAATATGCCTACTAAGTCAATATGAAATACTCCTAATACTTGATTGCAAGCCATAGCTGGGTTGGTTAATGGCCCTAAAATATTAAATACTGTACGTACGCCTAGTGCACGACGTACAGGAGCAACATAGCGCATGCTGTTGTGATGGTTGGGTGCATACATGAATCCAACCCCTAATATGTCAATGCACTCTCCCACTTGCTCGGGTGTTAATTCGAGTGCAGCACCCATGGCTTCTATTATGTCGGCTGAACCACTGGATGATGATACAGAACGCCCGCCATGTTTTGCTACTTTGGCTCCCGCCGCAGCCACTACAAACATGCTGGTGGTGGAAATATTGAATGTATGTGCATTATCACCACCGGTACCGACAATATCCACTAGGTTCTCACGCTGCTGCACTGGAACTTTTGTTGCAAATTCGCGCATTACTGTGGCTGCTGCCGCAATTTCCGATACACTTTCTACTTTAACACGTAAGCCAATAAGGATGGCAGCAATGATTTCTGGCGCCACTTCTCCATTCATAATCTGGCGCATTAAATCGGTCATTTCATCATAGAACAATTCGTTATTGTCCAGAAGACGGTTAAGTGCCTGTTGCGGCGTGATCATATTAATTCTTTCTAAGCGTAACTAGTCTGTTAAATGGTTTTACTGCTGCTATCATTTTGGTGTTGTTGCAGAAAATTATGCAACATTTCATAGCCATTTTCGGTGAGTAGTCCCTCGGGATGAAACTGAACGCCTTCGATGGCCTGAGTCTTATGTCTGATGCCCATAATTTCATTATCATCAGTCCAGGCTGTGATTTCGAGACAATCCGGTAATGTTTCTTTGTTGATAACCAGACTATGATAGCGGGTACAGTTTACAGGGTTGGGTAAGTTGGCAAAAACGGAGTTATTGTGATGGTAAACCGGTGAAATTTTACCATGCATAACATGTTTAGCACGTACAATATTAGCACCGAAAGCATATCCAATACTTTGATGTCCCAGACAAATTCCAAGAATAGGTACTTTGCCGCCAAAGTGTTTAATGGCTGCTACTGAGATACCTGCTTCTTTTGGGGTGCAAGGTCCCGGACCGATTACAATTTTTTCTGGAGCCAGAACACTTATATCTTGCAAAGTAATTTCATCATTATTTTTAACAATTATTTCTTCTCCTAGCTGACCAAGGTATTGTACGATGTTATAGGTAAAACTATCATAATTATCAATAAATAGCAGCATTGGTTATGCCTTCTTAGGTAGTATGATTTGTGTAGAACCAGTTTGTTGTCTGCTGTTTCAGAGTAAGCTTTCTAGTGGAAGCCACGAAAGCAATTTGACCCATACGCGCTGCCAAATACTGGTATCGGGTTCATGATGATAAACCTTGGTTTGATTTTTGTCGTTGGTTTTCAACCACTCGAGTTTACCCTGTGCTGAAAGTTTTACCTGATAGGTTACATCCGGCAAGGCTTCGTTGATGGCCTGATTCATGAATTTTGCCATCTCGGGTGACTGGATAACTACACCCATTTCTGTATTAAGCCGGGCTGAGCGCGGATCAAAATTAAGGGAACCGATGTAGAGCTGCTGCCCGTCTATGGTAAAGGTTTTTGCATGCAGGCTAGATTCGGAATTACCTGTGAAAGCCCGATCACGTGGTCCTTTTAAGAATCCCTGATTTTTAAGCTCATAAATCTCAACACCCTCTTTTAATAGTGGAATACGGTAATGTACATAACCTGAGTGCACGGCCGGTACGTCAGTTGCAGCCAGTGAGTTGGTAAGAATGCGCACTCTTACGCCTTCTTCTCTGAGTTTGAATAAATATTCCAAACCTGTTTGTGTTGGCACAAAATAAGGTGTGATAATTAGTAAATCTTTTTGTGGTTCTACTACAGATGCAATAAGTTCGTTCAGGGTTAAACTGGCTTTTTTATATTTGAATACTGGTGATTGTACGGTTTCTGATGCAACTAAAAGGCTGTCGGCAGGCTGGTCGACGTCTGATTGATTTTTGCCTTTGGGCAAAGCTTTATCTGGATTGTCGCTTACTAGAATCAGATGTGCCCACTGGTAATTGAGTGAGCCGTCTAGTAATCGGTTTATAAAATTGTCGCGGTTGTAGGCGTTATCATAGCTATCAGCTCGCAAGTAATTAAAACTTCGGCGCTTAAATACAGGTGTGCTGGCTTGTAGTTTGTTACGACGGTGAACGATTTTGCTGAAATCATACGCTGAAGCACTGTTCCAATAGCGATCGAAATTATTAGATACCTGATTGACGATTGGCCCTATGGTCAGTATATCCAGATCGACAAACAATGTACCTTTACCCATATCAAAATATTCATCGCCGATATTCCGTCCGCCAAGAATCGTTATCTGGTTATCGGCTGTGATTGATTTGTTATGCATACGCCGATTTAAACGGGCAAAATCTGTTAGGTAACTTAATGCTCGCCAATGTCGGTGCATAAATGGATTGAATAATCGTATCTGGATATTGGGTTCTTGATTAAGGGCAGTTAATACTTTATCCAGACCAACGGTATTGTTATCATCCAGCAGTAAACGGATATGTACACCTCGTTGAGCGGCTAAAACAAGTTCATGGAAAAGTAACTGGCCGGATGTGTCATTTCGCCAGATGTAATACTGTACGTCTAAACTGTGTTCTGCGGCACGAATCAAAGCCAATCGTGCTGCAAATGCTTCATAGCCATCATCTAGAGGATAGAGACCAGATAATCCTGGATGCTGGTTAACTAAAGAAGCATTTGCGTAAGCTAGGGAAGATGGAATATCGGCAGCTATATGAGTTTCTATGCTGCGCCCTTCCAGTGATGGCAAGGTTTGACAGGCGTTTAATATACACAGTATGCACAATTTGAGGCATAAGTTACAGGCAAGATTAATATATTTGCTGTTCATGTGTATATTTAGTGCGGGTTATTGAGCTGAAACACTGCATATTGCCTGTATAAATTTATAAACCTAAATCCTGCCATAAGGCATCAACTTTGGCTATGGTTGCGGCATCTTTATAAATTACTTTACCCCATTCTCGATTTGTTTCTCCTGGCCATTTGTTGGTTGCATCTAGTCCCATTTTGCCGCCAAGTCCGCTGATAGGGCTAGCAAAATCCAGATAATCAATCGGGGTATGATTGATTAAAGTTGTATCTCGCACTGGATCCATACGTGTGGTAATAGCCCAGATAACTTCTTTCCAATCTCGTATATTTATGTCATTATCCACGACGATAATGTACTTGGTATACATAAACTGGCGCAGATAGCTCCAGCAACCCATCATTATCCTTTTGGCGTGCCCTGCATATTGTTTTTTGATACTGACAATAGCCATGCGATAAGAGCACCCTTCGGGAGGCAGATAAAAATCAATTATTTCTGGAAATTGTTTTTGCAGTAAGGGAATAAATACTTCATTTAGTGCCACTCCCAATACTGCCGGTTCATCCGGTGGTTTACCAGTATAAGTACTGTGATAAATGGCATTTTCTCGCATGGTAATGCGTTCAACTGTGAATACCGGAAAGTAATCCTGCTCGTTGTAATAACCGGTATGATCTCCATAAGGGCCCTCAAGTGCCATTTCTTCTGGCTGTATAAACCCTTCCAGTATAATTTCCGCTCTGGCAGGAACGTGCAAATCATTGCCAATACATTTTACCAGTTCGGTACGTGAACCACGTAATAAGCCTGCAAACTGGTATTCGCTCAGGCTGTCCGGTACAGGGGTCACTGCGCCTAATATGGTTGCCGGATCACAGCCCAATACGACTGAGACTGGATAAGGCTTACCGGGATATTTCTGTTTAAACGCCTGAAAATCCAAAGCGCCACCTCGATGAGCCAGCCAGCGCATAATTAATTTATTTTTACTCAGTAACTGCTGACGGTAAATCCCCAGATTCTGGCGTTTTTTTTCTGGCCCACGTGTAACAGTTAATCCCCACGTTATCAGTGGTGCTTCATCTTCTGGCCAGCATTTCTGAATAGGAAGTTGTGTTAAATCAACATTCTCGCCTTCAAGAATGATTTGCTGACAAGGTGCCTTTTTTATAATATGCGGAGCCATGCTCCATAAGTCTTTGAGTAATGGCAATTTGGAAAATGCGTCTTTGATACCTTTTGGGGGTTCCGGTTCTTTCAGGTAAGCCAAAGTTTTGCCTATTTCCCGTAATTGACTAATACTATCTGCGCCCATCCCCATTGCCACACGTTCAGGTGTGCCGAACAGATTAGCTAAAACTGGAAAATGATATGGTTTTCCTGCTTGATTGACTGTCCGTTCAAACAATAATGCCGGTCCTTGCTTATGCAATACACGATCAGCAATTTCTGTTATTTCCAAATGGGGAGATACTGGCACATGAATCCGTTTTAAAAGTTGTTGCTGCTCTAGTGCCGCAATGAATTCACGTAAATCACGATATTTCATGACATGAACTTTCTGGGTTTATTTGCTATGCAGTTGCTGCTGTACGCTACTATATCCACCTTTTAGCATTTGAGGTATAGCTGCCAGAGATTTTTGCATGGCCTCAGTTATTAAACTTTGTTCCTGTGCTTGAGGCTTATGCAACACATAATGGATAACTAGATTTTTGTCTCCGGGATGACCAATTCCTAGGCGCAGCCGATAAAATTCTGCTGTACCCAGCCAGGCCTGTATATCTTTTAAACCATTATGACCGCCGTTACTCCCGCCTTTTTTGAATCTTACCTGCCCACATGGAATATCCAGTTCATCATGAATTATCAGAATCTCTTCAGGTAGTATTTTGTAGAACTTAGCCAGTGCTTGCACAGCAGTGCCTGACTTATTCATAAATGTTAGTGGTTTAAGGAGCCAGACTTCACCTTCATTCAGGTTAACTCGTGCTACCTGTCCAAAAAATTTTTTTTCTTCTTTTAAACTGGTTTTCCATAATTTGGCCAGTTCGTCTATAAAATCAAAACCTATATTATGGCGTGTATGTTCATATTCTGAGCCTGGGTTGCCCAGACCTACTATGAGCCGGAGATGAGACATGTGTGATCCTCAGTTATATTGCAAGCTGAATGAATTTTAAAAAGAAACTAGTCTTTCTGTAGTGCTCGTCGCCGTCGGTTTTCTTTTGGATCGATAAGTAATGGCCGATACACTTCTATGCGATCCCAGTCGCACAACATATAATTATCTTTAACTTTTTTACCAAATATACCAATAGGTGCTGTATGAAAGTCAGTTAGCGGAAATCGTTGAGGTAAGTCTGATTGCAGCAAAGCCTGACGTACACAAGTCCCTGCAGGAACTCTACTCTGCCAGAGATGCTGATGTTCAGCTGTAGCATATACGATTTCTATATTAATCTCAGTCATCATAACGCCTGTCTGCTTCCTGAATAAAGGCATCAACTAGTGTGGTGGCAATGTGATTGAACACCGGACCAATAAGCGCAGAAAGTACGGCGTTTGAAAATTCATATTCTAGTTTGAAATCAATTTTACAGCCCAGATTGTCGATAGGGGTAAATTGCCAGATGCCTTCCAATTTGCGAAAAGGGCCATTAAGTAAGCTCATCTGAATTTGATTTGGTCTGTGATTGATGTTTCTGGTAGCAAATGACTGACGGATTTTCATGTAGTCCATGTGCAAAACAGCTTCCAGAAATTGCTCATCCCGTTTTAAGATATCGGTGCGATTGCACCAAGGTAAAAACTTTGGATAATCTTCTACTGTGTTGACTAGATCGAATATGTGTTCGGCACTGTGTAGTACCAAAACGCTTTTTTCAACTGTTTTCATTTTTTGTCACATTAATAGCTTATATGATGAAGTTGTCTGCATACTATTTAAGCTGCCAAAGATAAAAATAAATGTTTAATTTCTGTCCATGCGTCGCCGTCTTCAACACCTTTAATTTGCCGGTCGATCTGCGCACATGTCTGTAAAGCACTGAGTAGACGTTTAACTCCGATGCGTCTTGCTGCCTGCGGCGCCAGTGTTTGCCTGTCGCCCCATAAACGTAGACTGTGGCGTAATTCACTGATCGCTTTACCCTGCTTTAATGCAGCAAGTAAACGCAACAGGATACGTATATCTTCGCTAATAACCCACAATAATAATACGGGTTCATTGCCCTCTGCTGCTAAACCATCAAGTAGGCGTAACATGCGCACTGAGTCCCCACTCATCCAAGCTGTTGATAACTGAAAAACATCGAAACGTGCCACATTGGCCACTGCTGTCTGCGCTTCGGTTAAGGTAACGACATGGCCTGCTGAATGAATAAGAGCTAGTTTATCAATTTCCTGTCGCGCTGCTAAAAGATTGCCCTCCACTTTTTCTGCAAATAACTCCAGAGCATCATTGTCGATGGCCAACTTAACATCAGCAAGACGGCTCCTGATCCATTGAGGTAAAGCGGTTTGACTGACTGCTTTTGCTTCCAATACACGAGCAACTTTGGCCCAGCTCGAAAACCATTTACTTTGAATTTGCAGACGTTCTAGTTTAGGTAGTATTAGAAGCAGGCAGGTATTTTCCGGCAATTGTTCTGCCAGATGTTGTAGTACGGCTGCACCCTCTTTACCAGGTTTACCTGAGGGTATATGTATTTCCAATAATTTTTTATCCGCAAATAAGCCAACAGATTGTATCGAAGCCAGCAGAGATGACCAGTCGAAACCAGTCTCTACAACTACAGTTTCTCGCTCGTCGTAGTGCTGTTCGCGTGCTGCTATACGAATGTTGTCTATAGCCTCTAGCCGCAGCAGATCTTCTTCACCATGAATCAAATAGGCTGTGGCTAAAGGCTGGATAGATAAGCCGCTCATTCGTCGGTAGTCATTACGGGCAGAAAAGCCAGACGGCGTACAATTTGCTCAGCCGCATCTGTGCGCATATCACGCCAGATCATGCGCTGTTCATCTTCCTTAGCCAAGACTTCGTGATCAGAATAATCCATATAGCGATTTACAGTTACCTGAATTGGATCCCCCAGTGGCTTATCATGACGATAGGCTTGCACACTGACATTTAGTGACAACATGTATTCGCTGGTTCCACCAGACAAGTCCACTGCTGATGTAGACGAATTCTGAGTAGCTGAAATGACTTTTATCACCACTTCCGGCTTTTCGGCATCCACAACAATATCTGGCTGTCGTCGCAGTGCGACTTCCAGTGCTCGTTGCATACTACCGCCATCAATTTTCCAGCTATGATACGGCATTGGGGCATCAAATGCAGAAGTGCCTTTCAGATGAAAGCCACAGCTAGTTAATCCGAATAAGATAATCAATACCAGCCAGTTTTTCATATTTGATCCTTATAAAGCTCAGGCCAGTTTGCTGCGCAGTAGAGATTGAACCTGTTGTGGGTTAGCTTTACCACGTGAAGCTTTCATGACTTGTCCAACTAAAGCATTAAATGCTTTCTCTTTCCCAGATTTGAATTCTTCTACAGATTTCTGGTTAGCGGCAAGTACTTCATCAATAATTTTCTCAATTGCGCCAGTATCAGTCATCTGTTTGAGGCCATCACGTTCAATAATAGCATCTGCAGTAAGATCACTGTCCCACATGGTTTCAAAAACCTGTTTAGCCAGTTTGTTACTTAAGGTATTGTCTGCAATCCGGCTTATCAAACCGGCCAGACGTTCGGCACTGATTGGGCTGGCTGAGATATCTACACCGGCTTTGTTCAGTGCAGCAGCAAGTTCTCCCAACATCCAGTTAGCAACTAGCTTGCCATGCCCGCTTAATTTAGCTGCCTGTTCAAACCAGTCGGCCTGAATGTGATTACTGGTTAGCAACCGTGCATCATAGTCAGAAATACCATACTGTTCGATAAATCGGCTAGCCATTTCTTTTGGCAACTCCGGCATGGCTGCTTTAGCAGCATCCAGCATGGCATCGGTAATTATTACTGGCAATAAATCTGGGTCGGGGAAATAACGATAGTCATGTGCATCTTCTTTGCTGCGCATGGCTCGGGTTTCACCTTTATTCGGATCAAAAAGGCGGGTTTGCTGGATAACTTTACTACCGTCCTCAATCAATTCAATTTGCCGCCCCACTTCATAATTAATCGCCTGTTCCAGAAAACGGAATGAGTTTAGGTTTTTAATTTCACAACGGGTGCCAAACTCTGTCTGACCTTTCGGGCGCACTGAAACGTTGGCATCAATTCGGAAAGAACCTTCTGCCATATTCCCGTCACAAATGTCCAGCCACGTTACCAGACTATGCATTGCCCGGGCATATGCAACAGCATCAGCAGCTGAACGCATTTCTGGTTCGGATACTACTTCAAGCAAAGGTGTGCCGGCACGATTCAGGTCAATACCTGTAAATTGTTCAAATTCATCATGAATAGATTTACCGGCATCTTCTTCCATGTGTGCTCTGGTTACGTTAATGGTTTTTACTTCGTTACCTACTACAATTTCCAGCTGACCATGCTCTACAATAGGCAGCTCCAACTGGCTAATTTGATATCCCTTGGGTAAATCAGGATAAAAGTAGTTTTTGCGATCAAAAACATTTTTCCGGTTAATCGTGGCACCTAATGCCAGCCCAAGTTTAATGGCTTTATTAACTACTTCACGATTCATTACTGGTAAGGCACCAGGCAAAGCACAGTCCACGACATTTGCCTGAGCATTAGGAGCAGCACCAAATGCAGTTGATGAACCACTAAAAATTTTTGACTGTGTATTCAACTGAACGTGGATTTCCAGACCAATTACAGTTTCCCAATTCATTCTGTCTTCTTTCAATTCGTATACTGGCAGTTAATGTTCAAATGGTGTTCTGGTATGCCAGTCACTATGTTGCTGAATCTGATGTGCAACACCAAGCAAACGGCTCTCTGCAAAGTAATTACCAATAAGTTGAACACCTACTGGCAGCCCGCTGGAAGTGAAGCCAGCAGGTATTGCGATACCAGGCAAACCAGCTAAATTAAGTGAAACAGTATATATATCGGATAAATACATTTGTACTGGATCATTATTATGACTTGCTAATGCAGGTGCCGCAGTAGGTGCAACAGGTGCAAGAATGATATCGCACTGATGTAGTACAGTCTGAAAATCATTTGCGACCATCCGGCGTAATTTTTGTGCTTTTAGGTAGTAGGCATCATAGTAACCATGAGATAAAACATAAGTTCCAATCATGATCCGGCGTTTCACCTCGTCGCCAAAACCTTCTGCGCGACTGTTACTATACATTTCATCCAGATTGCTAAATTCAGTCGCGCGATGACCATAACGGACACCATCATAACGAGACAAATTGGTACTGGCTTCAGCTGATGCAAGTACGTAATAGGCAGGTATGGATAATTCAGTATGAGGCAAGGTGACATCGACAATTTCTGCCCCTTGTTTTTTCAGTAATTCTAAAACATTATCGATAGATGCATGAACCTGAGTATCAAGCCCCTCTCCAAAAAATTCACGAGGCAAGCCCACCCTCAGTCCTTGTAACGGACGGTTTAAATCTCGTGTATAGTCTTCTTTATCACGCTCAATACTGGTTGAGTCATATTCATCAAAGCCTGCCATGCTGTTCAGTAACAGAGCACAGTCTTCAGCCGTCTGTGCCATTGGCCCAGCCTGATCAAAGCTGGAAGCATAAGCAATCATGCCAAAACGACTGACTACGCCATACGTTGGTTTCAGGCCAGTGATACCACAATGAGATGCTGGCTGACGGATAGAACCGCCGGTATCTGATCCCAGTGCTGCCGGAGCTAGACGTGCAGCAATAACTGCTGCAGAACCGCCGGAAGAACCACCCGGTACATGTTCATGCTGCCATGGATTACGGGTAATGCCATAGTGGGAAGACTCAGTAGTTGAACCCATGGCAAATTCATCCATATTGGTTCGCCCAAGGGTAACCATGCCTGCATCAAGCAGATTTTGCACAACAGTAGCTGTATAGGGGGCAATAAAATTGTCCAGCATTTTGCTGCAACAGGCACTGCGCCAACCTTGCTGGCAAAAGATATCTTTATAAGCTATAGGTACACCTGTTAAGGGTGTAGCTAAGCCTTGTTGAATAAGGTTATCAGCAGCTTTGGCTTCAGCAATGGTACGATCTTTATCCAATGTTACAAATGCATTTAGGCCGGCATTGTCCTGTGCAATTGCTGCCAGATATTCTTGCGCCAATTCGCTGGCGGAAGCCTGTTTTGATTGCAGTAAATCACTGCACTGTTTTAATGTATAATTTTTCGGCATAAGATTATATAGCTTTCAGGTAACACTTGCTTGAGGTTGCCTGCAATGAATTCAATCGGAGTAATGTAAGGTTAATGTAATAAAATATGGGCTTACTCTATAACCTTAGGGACGAGGTACAGATCTCTGTCTACTAGTGGGGCACATGACTGTAATGCATAGTGCTGATCTTTTTCGGTAACACTGTCTTCACGTAAACGTAGTGCCAGTTCATGCGGATGCGCCATCGGTTCAACCCCGTCTGTATTGACTTCCTGCATTTTTTCCACCAGCTCAAATACATGATTAAGTTCTACCAACATGTTATTTCGCTCGGTTTCTGAAAGACTCAAGCGAGAGAGGCGTGCGAGCTTATCTACATCACTTAATGTTAAAGCCATCAAAAAATCCTTAAATTTGATTTAGCAAAACGGGCAAACTGCGGTATCATTGCGCGTTCTGATTTGGTTATTACATAGTGTCAGATTATAACCGAAAACCCTATTCTTTGGCGCATTGATTTGCTTTAAGTAATGTGTCACACAATAGCTTTTGCCATACTTATAATTTTAAAGTTCATTAGGACAGTCTCATGTTTCGCTTCTTTACAAAATATTTATCCAATGATCTGGCTATTGATCTAGGTACAGCTAATACTTTGATTTTTATTAAAAATAAGGGAATTGTACTTAATGAGCCGTCGGTTGTTGCTGTGCAAAACGATACCATAAATGCGAAAAATGGTATGCTGGCTGTAGGTACAGCAGCAAAAAAAATGCTGGGACGTACCCCAGGCAGTATTCAGGCAATCCGGCCGATGAAAGATGGTGTAATCGCTGACTTTAATGTTACTGAAAAAATGCTTAAGCAATTTATCAAAAAAGTAAACAATAGCCGCTTTACTGCACCTCGTATTGTTATCTGTGTTCCATGCGGTTCAACTCAGGTTGAGCGCAAAGCCATTCGTGACTCTGCTCTGGCTGCCGGAGCTTCAATTGTTAATCTAATTGAAGAACCTATGGCCGCAGCTATTGGTGCTGGTTTGCCGATTGAAGAACCAACCGGTTCTATGGTAGTTGACATTGGTGGAGGTACAACCGAAGTAGGTGTAATTTCTTTGTCTGGTGTGGTTTATTCTCATTCAATCCGTGTTGGCGGAGATGCGTTTGATGATGCGATCATCAACTATGTTCGTCGCAATTACGGTATGTTGATTGGCGAATCAACTGCTGAAGAAATCAAGAAAAATATTGGTTCCGCCTTCCCGGGCATGGAAGTTAAAGAGATTGAAGTGAAGGGGCGCAATCTGGCTGAGGGTATCCCCCGTGCCTTTACAATCAGTTCGAATGAGGTATTAGAAGCACTGACTGAACCATTGAATCAGATCGTACAGGCTGTTAAAAACGCACTGGAACAGACGCCACCGGAACTGGGGGCAGATATTGCCGACCGTGGTTTGGTGCTTACTGGAGGAGGAGCATTGTTAAAAGGGCTGGATCGCCTTCTGTCAGAAGAAACCGGCCTACCAGTAATGATAGCTGAAGATCCACTGACATGTGTTGCTCGTGGTTCTGGTCATGCGCTGGATATGATTGGTAAAATGAATTCTGTATTTGTATCCAACCCTTAAAAGCCGTAGTTTTTTTATTGTAATTAATAATGGCAGAGCCTTCTCTCAATTTTGTCCACAATGGCCTGCGCAGTACCAGTAAACTAGTTGTCTTGTCTCTGGTTGCGGTTGCATTGCTGTTGCTTGATAATCGATATGATGTGGTTAAAATCAGCCGCAATTATATCGGTACGGCTTTATATCCCTTGCAATGGCTGGCTATGCAGCCAGTAAATATTGTTTCTAATGGTATGGTTTTTTTTGAGAAACAGCAAAACCTGAGCAGTGAAAACAAGATGCTAAAGGCTCAGAATGCGCAGCTAAAATTACAAATCAGCCAGCAGGAGGTACGGTTAAAGTCTATGGTGAATCTGAATAATCTGATTCAGCTACAGAAAACAGCACTGCCTCAGGCACAAGTGGCTCAGATTGTATCTAGTGATACTAATCCACTGGCTGATCGCTTTGTTATTGATAAAGGCAGCCATCATCAGATTCGTCAGGGCGATGCTGTAAGTGACGAACATGGGTTAATTGGGCAGGTCACATCTGTTCAGCCATTGAGTTCTGAAGTAACGCTGATAACCAATAGTAATGCGGTTATTCCGGCAATGGTGATGCGAACCGGAGTACGTACATTGGTTTATGGCCGTTCAGGCAGTCTGGATCTGCGCTATTTTCCGGCGAATGCCAGCCTATTGCGTAATGACTTGCTGGTCACTTCAGGAATGGATAGTATTTATCCGGCTGGTATACCTATTGCTACTGTAACACAAGCACAAAGTGGTAATGGTTCGCCTTATTATCGTGCACAGATTGAACCTATTGCGCAATTACGTAATAGCAATTTTGTACTTGTTATTCCACAAAAGCATGGGCAGACTGCTCATTATTCTGCTGATGCAGTAGTTACCAACCTATCATCTGCCAATCATGACTGAAGTTGACAGCCTGCACCGTCATACCCGAAAACGGCTTATTATTTTAAGCCTGATGGCTGCACTATTTTTTGACCTGATTCCTTTTCCGCAGCCATTAGCTGGCTGGCTGCCAGCCTCGACGGCTATGATGACCTTGTACTGGAGTTTACACCGGCCACAAAATATTGGTATCGGTATGGCTTTTGTATTGGGTCTAATAATGGATGTTGGTCTAGGAACGCCGTTTGGTCAACATGCGTTGGGTATAATGGCAGCAGTATATCTGGTTGAGCATAACAGGCATCAGATGCTTGGTTATTCTTATGGATATCAGGCACTAACTATTTTGGGTTGTCTGATGCTGATGACACTGGTACTGGTGATTGTACATTTCTTCGCTACCCATCAGTTTACTGGCTGGAATCTGTTTGTTTCTCCATTTATCAGTGCTCTGCTCTGGCCTCTTTTATCTAAATTCATGCTTTATCTCGCCTATTCCAGACGTCTATGAAAGCACTGCAATTTCGAACCAAAAAAAAACGTCCGTCCAAACCTACCCAGTATGGTGATTTAGGGCTACGGATTGCGGCTGCTTTTATATTAATAATTATCTGTTTTTGCTTGTTGATTGCACGCTTTGTATATCTACAGGTAATTAAATATGATGACTATGTCACTGCTGCTACAAATAACCGCATTTCATTGATATCCATCCCACCAATTAGGGGGGAAATAGTTGATATCAATGGTGTGGTACTGGCGCATAATTATCCAGCTTATTCGCTGGAATTAATCCCAAATCAGGTACCGGGTAAACTTGAAGATACAATTAATGCATTGCGAGCATATGTAGACTTCAGCAATGGTGACCTGAAACGTTTTAATAAATTCCGTGCTGATTATCGTTCTTATGACAAAGTTCCATTAAAACTCAAATTAACTATGGAGGAAGCCAGCCGTCTGGCAGCTGAGCTGTATCGTTTTCCAGGTGTAGAAATTAATGCGCGAACTTTTCGAGATTATCCGTACGGCGAATTGCTGGCTCATATAGTGGGCTATATCGGCCGTATTAGTGACCGCGATATGACGGCTCTTGATAAAGCGAATTTGACTAGCTTATACCGTGGTAGCACACATATCGGCAAAATGGGATTGGAAGATTACTATGAGCGGCAGCTGCATGGTATACCAGGTTATCGTGAAGTTGAAAAAGATGCTCAGGGGCATATTGTCCGTACAATTAAAACTGTACCGGCAATTCCTGGACAAACACTTCGTTTAGGATTGGATATCCGTATGCAGCAGGAGGCAGACCGCCTGATAGGAAATAAACGAGGTGCTTTGGTGGCCATCAATCCACAGTCGGGTGCAATACTGGCGATGGTATCTAAGCCAAGTTATAACCCCAACCTGTTTATTGATGGAATTGATACGGATACATGGAAAAGCCTGAATGAAGACTGGCGTCACCCCTTGCTAAATCGTGCTACTCAGGGAATGTACCCACCCGGCTCAACTTTCAAACCATTTTTGGCCATGGCTGCACTTGAAAGTGGCAAACTGACCCAAAGTACTGTTTTGCCAGCACCCGGTTTTTGGAGTATTCCCGGTTCTACCCATCAGTTTCGCGACGCTGCCCGCGGTGGGCATGGTTCAGCTAATCTGAGCAAAGCTATTCAAGTCTCGTCTGATACATTTTTTTATCGTCTAGGTTATGAAATGGGTGTTGACCGCATGTCACCCTATTTAGCCCAGTTTAATCTGGGTAAACAGACTGGCATTGATATTAATCATGAATATGCCGGAGTATTGCCCACTCGTGCTTGGAAAGAAAAAAGATTTGCCCGAAATAAACCACAGGCACGGGTATGGCAGCCGGCAGACAGCGTTAGTATGGCTATTGGGCAGGGTTATAATGCCTATACTCCTTTGCAGATCGCTTTTGCAACAGCAATTCTGAGTAATAATGGCGTTGTTTATCGCCCTCACCTAGTTCAAGCGTTGCTTGATCACAACTCACAAAAAATGACTTTGATCGACCCTCAGCCGGTTCGAACAGTACCATTTAAGCGCAGCAATTTTGAATATGTTAAGGATGCGATGCAAAAGGTATTGAAACCAGGCGGTACTGCTGCAGCTATAGGTTCTGGTTTGAGTTATACGATGGGCGGCAAAACCGGCACAGCACAGGTAGTACAGATTAAACAGGGTGCTCGTTATAATGCTGCGGCGCTTAAAATGCAGCTACGCGACCATGCTTGGTTTATTGCATTTGCACCAGTGGAAAAACCACAGATTGCTATTGCTGTCATTCTCGAAAATAATGGTTGGGGTGCTACAGCTGCACCGATTGCACGGCAATTGGCTGATTTTTATCTATTGAAATTAAAAAATTTACCTAGTGCCGGTCAGGCAACCAATACTGCGGATTTACCCGTAAATGATTTATCCAATGATGCCATGATGGATGCCTTGCGACACGATGAACACAGTCAAGCTGCTTTGCCACCATTACTGCGCGCTTATCGTCCTCAGTCTGGCTTGTGAGATAAATGATGATTAATGAAAAACAATGGCTCAAACGCTTCTGGTACAAATTATGGGCACCAATGGATGTATGGTTGTTCTATGCCATGCTGATTATTTATGTTATGAGCCTATTTCTACTGTATTCTGCTGACGGACAGGATTTTGGACAGCTGGAAAATAAAACTCTGCATACTATTCTCAGCTTTATTCTACTGTGGGTGATTGCTCGTACTCCACCGCAGATATTAAGTAATTTTGCTTTACCTGCATATTGTTTGGGTGTCTTATTGCTGCTTGGTGTGCATTTTGTCGGAATTACTGTCAATGGCTCAACTCGCTGGCTGAATATTGGCATTGCTCGTATTCAACCCTCTGAAATCATGAAAATTGCCGTACCCATGCTATTAGCTTGGTTTTTTCAGAAAAATGAAAGCAATATTCGCTGGTACCACTACATCAGTGCCTTTGTACTGATTCTTATTCCCGTGGCACTGATTTTAAAACAGCCGGATCTGGGTACAGCCACGCTGATTATGGCCTCTGGTCTGTTTGTGATATTTTTTGCCGGTTTGCCGTGGAAAGTCATTATTTCAGCGGTTATTGGCTTTATAGCCATGCTTCCTGTAATTTGGAATTATGGAATGCATGATTATCAACGTATGCGAGTTTTAACCCTGCTTGACCCCACTAAAGACCGCCTCGGAGCCGGATACCATATTCTACAATCCATGACAGCAATTGGTTCGGGCGGCATTTGGGGTAAGGGCTGGCTAGAAGGTTCTCAAACCCATCTTGATTATATTCCTGAATCTACGACAGACTTTATTTTTGCGGTCTTCGGTGAAGAATTTGGTCTAATCGGAAATATTCTGCTAGTGACTGTATACACATTTATTCTTATGCGAGGATTATATATTACCTTTAAAGCACCAACCTTATATTGTCGTACTTTGGCTGGTGCGTTAACCATGACCTTATTTTGTTATGCATTTGTCAATATGGGTATGGTTAGCGGTATTTTGCCGGTGGTTGGCGTGCCTTTGCCATTGGTAAGCTATGGCGGTACGGCCACTTTATCGGTAATGGTTATTCTGGCGATGCTGATGGGGATCAGTAATCAGCGCAAACAGTAACAGATATCAGACTGCTATTTAATTTGTGCGTTTATAGCAACAATAAAAAAATCGAAACCTTTAAATATTAAGGTTTCGATTTTTTGATTAAATATCAAAGCCAAATCTAAATAGCTATCTAAAATTTTTTACTTGGATCTGTGAGTTAAGACTTCATCAATCAGACCATATTTTTTCGCCTCTTCCGCAGACATAAAATTATCGCGATCGGTATCTTTTTCAATTTGAGCCAGTTTTTGTCCGGTATGCTGTGCCAGATGTTCGTTTAACTGCTTTTTCAGTTTGAGTAATTCACGCGCATGGATTTCTATATCCGAAGCCTGACCACCTAGTCCACCACTGATAAGTGGTTGATGAATCATAACCCGACTGTTTGGTAAGGCAAATCGTTTACCCTTTGCTCCAGCGGACAGGAGGAAAGCACCCATACTTGCAGCTTGCCCCAGACATAAAGTTGCTACATCGGGCTTAATAAAATTCATGGTGTCAAATATGGACATCCCAGCAGTTACTGACCCACCGGGGGAGTTGATATAAAGTGAAATATCCTTATCAGGATTTTCACTTTCCAGAAATAGTAACTGAGCTACAACCAGATTGGCGGTTTCATCAGTAACCGGACCAACCATAAATATAATCCGTTCCTTTAATAGGCGTGAATAGATATCATACGCACGTTCTCCGCGTCCACTCTGCTCTACAACCATAGGTACCAGACCCAGATTTTCAATATGTGACATGTTTTTCCCTCAATTGAAATAAAAGCACCCAAGCAGCTTCACAACTACTTCGGTGCTTTGGTCGTTGTTTAATGCGTATTACATTCAGGCTTGAGCCTGTTGTCCCATAACTTCATCAAAAGTCAGTACTTTATCTGCCACTTTTGCTTTACTTAAAACGTAGTCAACTACATTCTGCTCTATAGCCAGTGAAGTAGGTGCCTGCAAATTCTTTTTATCGCTATAATACCAGTCGATAACTTCTTGCGGGTCTTCATAGCTATCAGCAAACTCGTTGATTACGTTACGTACCTGTTCTTCTGATGGTTCCAGTTTTTCTTCACGCACCAGTTCGCCCATAATCAGGCTGATGGCCACACGACGGCTTGCCTGCTCATTGAACATATCCAATGGCAATTCCAAATCTTTCTGATCCATACCCTGCGCCGCAAAATTTTCTTTCATTCGCGCGGCCATGGTTTTTGCTTCTTCTGTAACCATTGATGAAGGAACATCAACCGGAGTAGCAGCCAGCAAAGCATTGATGGCACTGTCTTTAGTCATTTCACTTACGCGGCGGTTTACTTCACGACTGACATTTTTCTTGATTTCAGCACGCATTTTTTGTACATCGCCGTCTTCAATACCCAGTGATTTGGCAAATTCTTCATTTACTTCAGGCAACACTGCTTCAGAAACATTTTTTAGGGTAATGGTGAAAATAGCTGTTTTACCGGCAATATCCTTGCTCTGGTAATCTTCCGGGAATGTTACGGAAACTTCTTTTACATCACCCTCTTTCATGCCAGCAATACCCGCTTCGAAGTCAGGTAGCATCTGGCCTTTACCCAGCAAGAATGGGTAGTTTTCTGCACTACCACCTGCAAATACTTCACCGTCAATCTTACCGGCAAAATCGATAATCACACGATCGCCATTACGCGCTTCACGTTCTACATGATTGAAACGGGTACGCTGCTGACGCAGGATATCTACGGTTTTGTCAATTTCCGCGTCGCCAATTTCAGTACTGAATTTAGTTACTTCCTGAGTACTCAAATCACCAAGTTTAATTTCAGGAAATTCTTCAAATACGACCGCAATTTTATAGACTTTATCATCGTCCTGATCAGCGTCTTCCAGTGCAGTAAGGCTTTTCAGGCCGGCAACTTTCAGTTTTTCAGCTACGATAAGTTCTTCAAATGCTTTATGAGTCATTTCATTCAGCACTTCATCGCGAATGCCGTAACCATACATGGAATCAATTATTCTCAGCGGTGCTTTACCTGGGCGAAAGCCATCAATGCGAGCACGTTTCTGTGCCACTTTCATGCGTGCGTTGACTTTTGCTCGGATGTCTTCCCAGTTCAGAGCCAAAACAATTTTACGCTCTAAATTATCTAATTTTTCTACTGTTACGCTCATCGTAAACCCTTAGATGTCAGTTGATCTGATTTGGTTCATTTGTCTTAAAAGTACTGCTTGAGGGTGTACGCACACGGGCATTCACTCATGCAGACAAAAATTAAATGGCAAGTGTACCATAAGCCTATATAAAAGCCTATGTAATGACGAAAACACTTGTGGCTGCTTATGGCTAATTGCAGTTATGGCTTGTTTTCATTATCCGTTCTACTTCATACCAATAGCCATCATTACGTTGTTGTACCAATGCTATCATGCCCTGCCGGATTTGCTTAATCTGATTGAAATTAACAATAGCATTACTGCTTACACGTACTGGTGATATAAAGGATAAGTGATCAAGTACATAGAATCGATTGTGCGCCAGAGATTCAAATTCTGCCCAGTTTTCAATATGGCGTCCCTGCCAACACAAGGGATTTAAAGGTAGCTGAAAGTGCTGGCTGGCTGAGGGGGTGAATAGCATGCCACGGATAATGCTTGCATGTTGTAACTGGCTGGATTCAGGTATCAAGTCTTTCAATACACTTTCAGCAGCAGGCTGCGTACTTAATGCCAATTGCTGTCTGATTTTGTGCATTTTGTCTATCAGCCGGTCTGCTTTGTTCAGACCAATGAAGCTTTCTGTCTTGTCTGACTGACTAGCATAATATTTGCACGCTAATTCTAGATGATATATCTGGTTATTAAGCTGCACGATAAAATCAAAAGCGCCGATTGTACGCTGATTATTCTGAACAGGTAGATTATGGGCAATTAAGCGGCTGTGTGGTGCATGTAAAAACCAGTAATGAAGTAAACGTTCGGCGTATACCCCCAGATGAGTGTGGTAAGCACCGTGCTTTTTCAGGAACAGGTATAAATCATCCGGTTTTTCATCCAGAGACAGCAGAAATCGAAATCCGTCGTCTCCTAATAATATCGAAACAGGTAGCTCAGCAGATGATATCCAAGGTGATGGTGCGGTCAGTAAACTGGCCAAATCCCGTACAATCGTTTTTTTCAAACGCCACCAGAGTGCATCAGAAGCATAATTCATGAGTTTTTCTCTCTATATCGGTAAATCTTGCAATTAGATGCTAATTTTGCTTTTTCTGTATTTGCTGATTTACGGTGTTATAAAAGCCGCGTAGGATGTCGATATCTTCTGTGCTTAGCTGAGCCCGATCAAACATGGCAGCCATGCGCCGCATCAGTCGTTCTTCATTGCGACGGTTAAAAAATCCGGCTGTATCCATCACCTGACGTAAATGCTCCACCATACTACTGGTCTGCTGATGTGTGGCCAGATTTGGCTGCTGCTTTAAATAAGCCATGCTGATATCGACATGGCTGAAGAGTTCATAACAGATTACCTGCACTGCCTGAGCCAAGTTAAGAGAAAAATAATCAGGATTACCATTGATGGTAATCAGACGATTGCAACTTTGTACTTCTTCGATACTCAAACCAAAAGTTTCATTACCAAATACCAGTGCTATTTTCTGCCCTGTTCGCGCGGCATCAATCAGCGATGGCATAATCTCACGTGGCGTATGTAATGGCGCAGTCAGTTCTCGACGCCGGCTGGTTAAAGCACACGACAGCGTTGTATCAGCCAGTGCTTCATTGAGTGAAGCAAAAATTAGTGCATTTTCCAATACATCGCATGCACCAGATGCAAGAGTAAAACTTTCTTCAGGCAAAACAAATGCAGCAGGATTGGTATGATCAAACACGGCAGGCCGTGGTGTCATTGGAGTTTGCATCAGATTCGGAGCCACCAGTATCAATCTGTTTAATCCCATTGTTTTCATGGCTCGTGCTGCGGAACCGATATTGGCTGGGTGGCTGGTGCGTGTAAGTACAACTGTAATGTTATTAAGAAAATCGGGAAGTATGGGTTTATTCATGTTTGCAATTTTAAGAATGAGGGCACTCTGGCAGCTGGACGTAGATAAATACTGTATATTATAGCAAAATCATTCTATGCAAACGGTAGCTCTGGTGTGCCGGTTTGGGAAAAAATGCTTTTTGCCGTATAATTGCTTTCTATCTATTCTGTTTAATTGCCGCAATGTTTTTTGAGATGCGGCTTTTGTTCTTTAACACACGTCATTTTGTATCTGTTATAAGCTTTTATCAGTCCTATCACGAGAATGAGCATGAATCCTATTTTAACTACTGCCTGGAAAGCAGCACGCAAGGCCGGCCAAATGATGCATCGAGCCAGCAGCAACTTAAATACTATTAAAATTGATAATAAAGCTGCCAATGATTTTGTTTCAGATGTTGATCGTGAAGCAGAACGTATTATTGTTAATACTCTTCAGGAAGTATACCCTCACCATGCCATTTTGAGTGAGGAAGCTGGCCATCTGGGTAACGAAAATGCTGAGTATCAATGGATTATCGATCCGCTGGATGGTACGACAAATTATTTGCATGGTCATAAACAGTATGCCATTTCAATGGCTTTACTGCATAAGGGAACTTTAGCTGAAGCACTAATTTACGCGCCAGAACAAAATGATCTGTATGTCGCCAGCCGTGGTCAGGGGGCTTTGCTGAATGATAAACGCATTCGAGTAAGTAGTCGCATTGATTTGCTGCGCAGTCTAATTGCAACGGGTTTTCCAGTTGTTGATCAGACTATGATGGACACTTATCTGGCTATTTTAAAAGATGTGCTGGCAAAAACAGCTGGTGGGCGCCGTGAAGGATCGGCTGCACTAGACTTATGTAATGTGGCCTGTGGCCGTGTAGATGGTTATTTTGAGTTTAATTTGAAGTCGTGGGATATTGCAGCTGGTGCTTTGATTGTGCAGGAAGCCGGCGGTATTGTTACTGACATGCAAGGCGAGCAGACTTGGCTGGACAGTGGCGATATTGTGGCTGCCAATCCGAAAATTTTGGCACAATTATTGCAAATAATTGCACCACATTTAGTAATATAATATATTTTGTGGTGGTTTAAGTGGTTAAACCACCACCACCAAATTTTATATCTGCCTTGATTAGGGGTAGTAGTCATGAAAAAAATTCTGTTTACCACTTTGTTGGCTTCATATGCCGGTCTGGTGATGGCACAAGATATCATTGCCAATAATGCATGGGCACGATTCAGTGTATCTGGCATGTCTTCCAGCGGCGTATTTATGGATTTGGACAATCATTCTGGTAAAGATGATGTATTACTGAGTGCATCCTCACCGATAGCCAAGTCCAGTGAAATACATGAAACTGTTGAAGTAAATGGTGTGATGAAAATGCGTCCTTTAGCGCATGGTCTGTCTCTGCCTGCCGGACAGGTAACTCAGCTACAACCAGGCAAAATGCATATTATGTTGCTGGGTTTGAAAAAACCTCTGGTAAAAGGGACTACTATTCCAATTCGCCTAACTTTTCGCCATGCCAAACCGGTTACGCTTAATGTGCCGGTTAGTGTAGCTCCTGTTACTAAAACAGATCCAACCATGCCAGAACATTCGCATATGCATCACTAAGTTAGCCTCCTAGCTAGATAATTGAACTAATCTTGCTTAAATTGCAAACCTGAGTTGGTTAAGGTGACGTGGTGTAACTTTTGTTGAATTTAAGCTGTTTAACTTAGTGTTTAATCTCTGCTGTGCGTTTAGCATAGATGATCTTTGCTGTCCGTAACAGATATTTCTCTAAATACATAATTTTGTATTAAGCAGATTGCTGCTTTTTGAAAATAATTTTATTTTAACTGTTTATGATTTCCTTATTGCATTCAGGCAAATTCTGGCTGAAATTGGTAGTATTTAGCTGCCTGAGCATTATTTCGCTCTTAATCATTGATATGATTGTGCTACATTATTTGTTTAATGCAGAAGAAATCAATAAGCGTGCTAATGCACTCGTTGCTGAAAGTGGACGTCAGGTGGTTTTTGACTCCGATATCAGCCGCTCAATGTTTCCACGTCCAACTGTAACCTTGCATCAGGTACACATCAGAGATAAAGCTACCAAAACAGATGATATCAGTATTGGTAATATGAAAATTGGTCTAGGCTGGCAGAGTCTGTTTGGCCGTCTGACCATTGAAAAATTGCAGCTAACAGATGCGCATATTAGTCTGACTCGCAATAATCAGGGACAATGGAATTTAGCTGATTTATGGAAAAAGCCACGTCAGGGCAATAATTTACAGCTTAATCGTCTGATTTTGGAAAATGCGAGTCTCCGTATTCATGATGGAATTAATCTGCAACAGATTAATCAGCTAAATCTAAAATGGCGTAATCTTGGCCGTACCGGTCTGCTTCAGTTGAACGCTACATCAAGTGTTTCAGATATACCAACCATGCAATACCAGCTGAGTGCAGTATATCACCCTGATGCAGTGATGCAGTGGCAGGATGTTAAACTCGGTATAGTAACCAACCTATCAGCTTTGGGTGAAAGTAATGGCCAGTGGCATTTCAATGCTCGCTGGCTGCCGCAACAGCAGTTATTACAGACAACTGCTGTGCAATGGCAGTGGCACAGTCAGCGTAATCAATTACATGTTACTGGTAACGGGCAAAACTGGCAGGTAGGATGGACAAAACTGTTCTTACCACAGGTAAATGGTGTGGCCACGGCACAGATTGGCGATAATGAAATTAATGCAACCTTATCGGCAAGCAATATCAGTTGGTTGCAGAATCGTTGGTCTCTGCCTCAGTTTCAAATCGACAGTGGCTGGCAAAGTCATTTATATCAGACTGCATTGACCTTGAGTGGTCAATTATCTTGGCTGGATGTGCGTCACTGGAAAATTGATAATTTTTCCGTGAGCAGCCATCAAGATACCGTAAATGCCCTACCCAATTCACGTTTTATCAGTGATTTATCAGGTATCGTACAAGGTGATGATGCTGGTAATGGCCAACTCAATCTGCAAGGTCAGTTTGATAATCAACCAATAAATATTGCACTGGATTACCAAAATGGCCGGCATCAAAGCAAAATAAGTGGCAATATTCACCTAGCACAGTTAAATTTACGTCCTTACGTAGAGACGACTACAGGTTTGCTACCATCTGACTGGCAACAACTCTGGCATCGCTGGTTCAAAAACAATTTGCTGAAAACACAACTAGCTATTGATTCCATCTTCACGCCGACAATACAGCTAAACCAGTTTAAAACTCAACTAGCTATAGATGAGCGTAATTTCACTTTGGCACCCATCAACGTGCAAATGTATGGTGGTAGCAGTAATGGTATGTTGCAGGTAACTAATGCCAATCCATTGATATGGAAAGTACAGCAACACGCCAATCGTGTGCAAATGAAGTCTTTTCTACAGGACACATTTGGTTTGCATAATCTGGATGGTAATGGCGATGCAGACTTTGATTTTCATGGTATTGGCATTAACCGTCAGCAGTGGTTATCCAGCCTGAGTGGGCTGGCACGAATCCAAATTCATCAAGGTGTTTGGAATGGCATTGATATCAATAATATTCTACAGAACAGTGATAACCAGACTACAGTAACCTATAACGAGACCAACCAAACACCATTTCGGTTTATTAAACTGGCTATTCCATTAAATAATGGCTACACCAAAAACAGTCGTATTGAATTGCATGCCGATAATTTTGATATTAAAGGTACGGGCAATGTTAAGTGGTTGCAACAGCAGATGGATTACAATGTGCTGATTGCTACACGACGGGAAAAACAGCAAAACCTGTTACCATTACGTATCAATGGTACATTTACCCGCCCCGCTTTTACCATTGATTATCAGCGTTTGACTGCTGGCCTGCATACATCCCAGCAAAAACAAGACAGTTTGCGGCAAACATTACAGCAGCAATGGCTGTGGCTGAATCAGGGAAGTAGTGCATCATTCGAAAACCATGAGCCAGCACATCAACGATGAGTATTTACATTTTTCATGAATGGCCACAGCCAGATGAGTTAGCCCAGCAACTAGGCAATGATAAACAGGCAGAGATAGTGGTTGTGACTGAAAAGTGGCCAGAATCGTTGACAGCAAGATCTTCTGCTGGCCAGAACATTGCACAGTTATGGCTTGAGGCAAAAGTATTCTGGCAACAACAGCCGGTATTCAGTTATCCCTTTGGTGATGCCGGTAAATTCACGCTTATTCAGCCGCAAGTATATGAACAGTGGTGTCAGTTAAATCCTAATATGGTCTGCACCACACCTGAATACTCTAAATTTATTTATAAACCTTGGCTTACTTTGCCAACCCCAATACCGGTTAAATCGGTAGTAATTATTGGTGCCGGTATTGCCGGAGCAAGCACGGCTTTTGCACTGGCAAAACGCGGTATAGCAGTAACAGTGATTGAGCAACACTCAATTGCCAATGCGGCATCAGGCAATCATCTTGGTCTTTTATATGCGAAAATCTCAGCACACGCGACTATACAAACGGAATTGTTACTGGCCAGCTATGGGTACAGCCGTGCGCTTCTGAAAAACTGTCTGCCAGCTGGGAAAGGCTGGCTGGACTGTGGTGTTATCCATTTGGATTACAACGCAGCCGAAAAGCAGCGTAATACTTTGTTGGCACAGCAAAATCCTCACAATACACTTTTTCAGACTGTAACAAAAGCTGAGGCTGAACGGATTGCTGGTATTGATGTACCTTATGGTGGTTTGTGGTGGCCTTATGGTGCAGCAATTAATCCATTTAGTTTAACTGAGGCTTTACTCCGGCATCCGTTGATAAGCGTGTTAACTGCCACTAAAGCAAATACAATCTCCCGTCAGAATGATTTATGGCAGATTGGCTGTCAGAATCAGCAAAAGTCATTTTATCTTGATGCATCTCATATTGTGATTTGTGCTGGCGCTGAGAGTAACTCCCTCTATCCTGTGGCTGGATGGCCACTGCATCAGATACGCGGGCAGACGACCACAGCCAGCTTACGCTCGGGAGCCACTCAGATAAAGTGTGCACTCAGTGGTAATAGCTATATTACGCCACCATGGCAGCATAAACTATGCTTTGGCGCCACATTTCACCCTAACCAAACCAATGATGATTTATCCGTCGCGGATGAACATTTTAACTGGGAACAATTACGTCAATGGCTGCCACATCTGGCTGCAAACTTAAATCCGAATACTAGCCCACAGGGACATGCAGCAATACGTTGCGATGCTTTCGACCATCTACCAGTAGTAGGGCCTGTTGGAGACACAGCTGCCATGCTGGTGCAGTATGCACAATTACGTCTGGACAAAAACTACCCGCTTACCCAGCCCTGTCCGTGGCAGCCGGGTATATTTGTTAATACGGCTCATGGCAGCCGTGGGTTGGTAACCGCACCACTATGTGCAGAAGCCATAGCCGCAACTATGCTTGGCCTGCCATCACCATTATCAGTACGGCTGCAACAGGCACTCCACCCTAATCGCCTGCCCATCAGATCGCTGACGCATCACCAGTCATTCCGATTATCAACTTAAACACAATAACATTTTGCGCTGACGCAATGTTATAAGGTATCATTGCTGTAATGTTATATAGTAACATTTATTTCTAGACTGAATTTGGTAAGGGCATAACATGTTTTCTCTTTTGCTGTGTGGCGTGGGTAAACGCTTATCCTGGGTGGGTGTGATGCTCGGATTATTATGGTTAATGTATGCATGGGCAGTATCCGCATCATGAGTATTCAAGTTGAGAATGTTACTGTGAGCTATCGGCACCGTCCGGCTATTCACCATATTAGTATTGATTTTAATCCCAATGAAATGTGGGCTATATTTGGTCCTAATGGTGCGGGTAAATCAACATTGCTGAAAGCCATCATGCATCTTGTCCCCCTTGATAGTGGCGAGATTCGCTGGCAACACTTGCAACGGTCGGATATTGCCTATCTACCCCAACAATCTGATATTGATCGCAGCCAGCCAATGAGTGTTTTTGAGCTGGTAGCAATGGGACTATGGTATGAAACCGGCTTTTTTTCCGGTATATCTACAAACATGCATCAACGTATTCTGAGCGTATTAAATGAGGTAGGCATGCTGCAATATAAGCAGCGCAGTATTGCCCAATTATCCAACGGACAGTTTCAACGTGTATTACTGGCACGCATGCTGATTCAGAATGCCAAAGTACTATTGCTGGATGAGCCATTTAATGCCGTAGACGCTGCCACTACTTTTGCTTTGCTTGATATTCTCAAAGCGCACCAACAGCAACAGCATTGTACAGTGATTACCGTTTTGCATGATTACGAACAGGTACAAGCCTATTTCCCCAATACCCTGCTGATTGCGCGTGAAAAAATTGCCGCTGGAAAAACTGACAGCGTATTAACAGATCAATATTTGCAACAGGCTGCAAAAGCCATGCAACAATATGAACAGAACCAGTGGTGTGATAGGTAAATCAATGAATATTGCCCAATTACTTCTAGAGCCTTTTGCTGATTACGATTTTATGCGTTTTGCCCTGTGCTCAATAGTATTCTTGGCTGTAGGGGCAGCACCGGTAGGTGTTTTTCTGATGATGCGGCGAATGAGTTTGGTAGGAGATGCTCTGGGGCATGCTATTTTACCGGGCGCAGCAGTAGGTTATATGTTGGCAGGTTTAAGTCTGCCAGCAATGAGTATAGGTGGCTTTATGGCCGGTTTGCTAATGGCTTTACTGGCTGGGCTTGCCAGCCGCTTTGCCAATGTGCGCGAAGATGCCAGTTTTGCAGCTTTTTTTCTTACCTGTCTGGCACTTGGTGTTGTATTGGTAAGTAGAGGTGGTAATAGCGTAGATTTGCTTAATTTATTGTTTGGATCCATTCTTTCAGTGGATCGGGCGGCATTAACTTTGGTCGCCATTGTCAGCAGTATTACCATGGTGGTACTGGCGGTTATATATCGGCCGCTTATGCTCGAAAGTATCGACCCTTTGTTTTTACGTTCTGTAAATGGCAAGGGAACACTATGGCATATTATATTTTTGATACTTGTGGTACTGAATCTAGTCTCAGGCTTTCAGGCACTGGGCACACTGATGTCAGTAGGATTAATGATGCTGCCCGCCATCAGTGCACGCTTATGGCATAGAACCATGGGCGGTATGATGACAATAGCAGCCATTATTGCAGTAGTTTGTGGCTACATTGGCCTGTTATTGTCTTACTATATTGATTTGCCTTCCGGCCCAGCCATTATTTTGTGCTGTGGCTTTGTCTATATTTTGTCATTATTTGTCGGCAGCGAAAGTGGTATTTTATGGCGTTTATACAGACGCCAACGCCACCATGTTGCCTGAAATAGAGTATTGATTAATAAACATTTTAGGAGATATGATAATGAAACGTGGCTTTTTTATCTGCTTGTTAACCTTTTGTCTGACGGGCTTTGCACGCATGATTTATGCTGCCCCTGTACCCGTCATTACCAGCTTCAGTATTCTCGGTGATATAACTCAGCAAATTGGTGGTGAACGCGTTCAAGTAGATAGCCTGATTGGTACCGATCAGGATGCGCACATGTATCAGCTGGTAAGCAAGGATTTGCGCAAAATGCGTACAGCCAAGCTGATTTTGCTCAATGGTTTAGGACTGGAACCATTATCTTTACAACGTGCAGCCCAGCAAAGCCGTATTCCCGTGTTTATTATTACTAAGGGAATTCAGCCTTTGATGATGACAGATGATGGACACAATCACCATCAGCATACCGATCCGCATGTGTGGAATGATCCGGTGCTGATGCAAACCTATGCGCGTAATATTGCCAATGCACTAATCAGTGTAGATCCGCAAGGTAAAGCCTATTACCAGCAGCGGCTGGCCATTTATCAACAGCAGCTTGCGGAATTAAATAGCTGGGCCAGCAAAATGTTTAATGCTGTACCGCCAGAAAAACGAAAAGTACTGACCGGACACGATGCTTTTGCCTACATGGCTAAACGTTATCGGATTCAATTCATCGCTCCGCAGGGCGTAAGTACAGAAGCAGAACCGTCAGCGAGACAAGTAGCAGCAATCATCAACCAGATTCGGCGCGAGCATATTAAAGCCATTTTTATTGAAAATATAAAAAATCCGAAAATGGTACAGCGGATTGCCAGTGAAACTCAAACCAGAATCAGCGGTCGCCTGTATTCCGATGCATTAAGTAAAAGCACGCCTGCTGCTACCTATATTGATATGTTCCGTTATAATGTCAATGCTCTAGCTGCTGCAATGAAATAAACTGACAAACTCTCATATAACACAGTAACTTTAGATACTATTTATATAGCGATTACATTTAATTTTGCAGAGCCAGCCGCCAGTTGTGTATATCAGACTGGCGGTTTTGCTCAAAATTTTCCAGCATTTCCAGTTCGAAACGTGAGAAACCTGCCTGCTCGCGTGCATCCATATTTACATAGCCACGAAAAATAAATAAATCATAGCGACTGAGTAAGCGCCGAAATAAAGCCAATGGTTCCAGACCACGCAGTCTGCATAGATACTGATACCAATAATTTCCCACCTGCACATGACCTACTTCGTCGTGATAAATAATATCCAGAACGGCACATGTAGCATCATCGCCCTTTTGCGCTATTTTAGCACGCATTCCCGGAGTAACATCCAATCCACGCGCTTCCAGCACTCTGGGTACCAGAGCCATACGCAGCAGCGGATCAAATGCAGTTTTATAAGCCATGTCCCACAAATGATTATGCGCGGAAAAATCACCGTAATCGTAACCGAGTGTCTGTAAACGCTTTCGCATAAGCTGGAAATGATGAGCTTCTTCAGCGGCAATGCGCACCCAATCGCGCGTAAATTCTTCCGGTAACAACCTGAAACGATAGGCTGCATCAAGCGCCAGATTGATTGCATTAAACTCAATATGACAAACCGCATGCAGTAAAGCTGCATAGCCTTCTGCTGTCGTAAATTTGCGACTTGTAACTTTGTCCGGCGATACTAATTCTGGCTTCAGCGGATGGCCGGCAAAACGAAAATCTTTGATTACAGCGCATTCATCCCGTTGTAAGGCATTTGCTGGCGTTTGTGCACACATCTGTTGTGCTTCGATACTCAGAGTACATTTTTCAGCTGGCTGACAACTTAGTAAGGCTGATTCCAGCAAAACAGCAATAGACATTTTCAAAAATAAACGTAAAATAAATTATTAATAAGTATACATGCCCTGCCCATATAAATTAAACTGCCATTTAAATAGATTTAACTTTACATGCAGCACAAAGTGTCTATTGGTTTCACAATATAAAATCGTTAACGCAAAAGGATAAATACATGAATCACTCACGTACGCTCAAAGGTACCCTGCTTGTTCTGGCTTTATCAGTTACCTTTCCTGCCATGGCGGATAACAATTGGCAAACCTGTAAAGAAAAACAACAACAGATTGAACAACAGCTGCAATATGCTCGCGCCAACAATAATCAGAAACAGATTAATCGATTAAACAGAAAAAAAGCTAATATTGCCCAAAACTGTAGCAACGAAGATTTACGGCGCAAATATACCCTGAGAATCGACAAATTAAACTATAACCTTAACGATACTCAGCGTAAACTGGACAAGGCTCAGGCTAAAAATGACAGCCATAAAATCGCTCATTTGCAAAATAAACTGAATGAAAACAAAATTAAACTTCAGCAAGCAAAACAGGATTTTGCTCGTTTTGAGCAGGCAGCAAAACGTTAATTAGTTAAACCAATACTAATGAGAAATCTTATAGAATAATGATTTTTCATTAGTATTTATATTGCGCAATTAATCTTATTTCGTTCTTACATAATTAAAATATAATTCAAATGTTAAAAAATACTGTCATAACAAATGATTTATTTTATGCAATGGACAATGCATGACATATTTTAAGATTAGTATTTTTAATTTATAACTCTGTTTCAAGCCGCTTATTCTAGCTGCAACCAACCTGAAAAGCATAAAACTGCAAATCATTTCTATAAAATCGATTAAAATAATTTTGCCATTTTGTTGGTCGATTGGGAAATAATTTTCACCCCCCATTACTAAATTAACCTACTGAACCGGCAATTATCTGTCAATTTCTGGTTGAACTTTAGCTATAACCCGCTAAAATATTCACCAATAGTTAAGCAAAGGAGTAATCAATGCGAATTTTGAGTAGAGCTGTGCTTAGTGGCGTAATGGTCATCAGTTGTGCACTGGTTAATGCTGGCGGTTTAGATACTCTGCAAAAGTTCAACTCTGATACAGATGGTATATCAGGCCAGTTTACCCAGACAGTTCACAGTAAAAAACGTACTCAAACCACATCTGGGACATTTGCCATTCAACGCCCGGGGCTTTTTCGCTGGGAATACACGCAGCCTTATAAACAGACTATTGTTGGTGACGGTAAAACCGTCTGGTTATATGATCAAGATTTGGCTCAGGTAACCAAACAAGAGCAAAATCAGACAATTGGTGATTCACCGGCAGCCATTCTATCCAACAAATCAGCATTGAACGCCAATTATTCTTTGTCAGACGATGGCAATAGCGATGGCATCGACTATGTTCGTGCCATACCAAAACGCAGTAATACCGGCTATCAGAATATTCGTATAGGCTTTCGTGGCGATAATCTGGCCAACATGCAATTAAAAGACAGTTTTGGCAATCAAACTACCATCACTTTTAGCAAAATCAATACCCATCCACAATTTAACCGCAGCCAGTTTAAATTTACCCCACCCAAGGGCGTAGATGTACTGAGCCAATAATAGCAAGTGTGATTAAATAAAACAGGCAGCTAAAATCTGCCTGTTTTATTTCGCTGTCAGCACCGGTATACATATGTATGTCCGTTATGGGAGCTGCGACACCAGCGTGGCCTGAACATCATCCAATTCATGTCATCATCCCATCTGCGCTGCATTGCCCAGTCTCGCGCCTGTTGTAATTTAACCTGATTCACATAATTATTCCAAGCCAGTTTATAACAGCTCTGAAAAATCGGCAGATTAATCTTTTGCCGGTATTCTTCCGCTATTCTGGCATTGGCAGGATCAGAAAAAAAAGCCGGATTTTGCATTTGTGCCTGCATCAATTCAGCAGTACGCGCATCACATTGTGCAGCCAAATCCAGCTGAAGTTTCTGTTCAGCCGCTTTTTCCGCCGCCGCCCGAGCAGCTTTTTGTTCCGGCGTAGCACAAGCAGCCATCAATAGCCCCATCAAGCCCAAAGAACAAATTCTACGCCAATGCATCTTGAGTCCTTCAATCCGACCAACAAACAATTATCATTATACGCCAATATATTATCCCATTTAGAGGACTAATGTATAAGGCTATTGTAGTATTTTTTCTGACACCGGTTTACGCTGCCAGTAAGGTCGATAGTTATGCAATGGATTCCAATGTAATGGACTGGCAGATAAACGTGTCTGCAAACCTCCCATCCGATCTGTGCGTAACAGCATAATACCTTCCTGCGCCAGTAATTGCTGTACCTCTACATGAGGGTGACCATAAGGATTGGCAAAACCGGCACTGACAACAGCATATTGTGGCGCCACAGTACGAATAAAATTTATATCGCTTGAATTACGGCTACCATGATGACCTAAAATTAAAATCTGGCTAAATAAATTATCACCATAAGCCGTCACTAAAGCACGTTCACCTTTTTTACCTAAATCACCAGTAATTAGTATGGCTTTATCTGAACTCACAACGCGTAACACACAGCTATGTTCATTTTTTCCGCTTTTGGCTTCCACTGGTAGGTTGAGAAATTCAAACCATACTCCATCCCATTGCCAGTTGGTACCACCCTTACATGCTTGTACTGGAAATGAATATGCTTGCGGTTGCCCGACAATAATGCTTCGCGGTTGCAGATGCTGCTTAATCAGCAGCGTACCACCATCATGGTCGCTATCATTATGCGACAACACCAGCGTATCCAGCTGTCTGATACCGGCAGCACGTAAATTGGGTAATAATGCAGATTGTGCCGCATAGGCGGTTCCTGTATCAAACAATAATTCGTGTTTTGCCGTACTAATACTTACAGCCAAACCCTGTCCGATATCCCATATTCTGACAACGGTCTCACCCTGAGCTGGGCGTGGTGGCTGATAACAGAGCAATAGCAGCACAATCAACAGACATAATGGACGTAAATACCAGCCCCGCGGCAGCAGTAATAGCAAAACGGCAATAATCGCCAACACCCACAATGCCAGAGGTGCGTGGGCTGGATAATATTCAGGGGCATAATCAGCTATTGTGTATAGCAAACGCATGGTTTGTTCACTCAGATAAGAGGCAACTGTACGCAAAATATCCAAGGGAATAATTAATGACAGTAAAGCCAGCGGTACCAGAATCAGCGTGAACCAAGGAATTGCCAATGCATTCACAAGCGGGGATATTATCGGTACCGAACCAAAACAAAAAGCCACCAGTACCACCGAAGCCAGCCCAGCTGCCCACTGTGCCAGTACCAACTGCCGCCATTTGGCAGTATGGCCATAGCCCTCACCTGCCCACATCAACACAGCAACCAGTAGAAAAGACAACCAGAATCCAACGCTTAACACAGCCAGAGGATCAAACAGCAACACAATCGCTATCGTTAACCACCATAGCTGAAAAGCACGCAAATACCCGCGTCGCCACGTTAACGCCAGAATAATAATCATCAGCATACTGCGCTGGGTGGGTACAGCAAAACCAGCCAGTGCACTGTAGATAATAGCGGTAAGCACAGCTGTACATCGTGTGTAAATCCATGGCTGGTACACACGTATGGGTAAATACAGCAAGCATTTGCCGCATAACCATGCAGCTAACATCGCTAGCATACCGACATGCAGACCAGAAATACTAACCAAATGATTCAATCCAAGTGGGCGAAATATTTGCCATGCTGCTGCGGGTAATGCAGACTGCTCACCGACGGCAAGCGCTTTGAGCAAAGCAACACCCTGCGGGTAAGCCTGAATCTGTGCCTGCCAGCGTGCACTACACCATACACGCCATTGAACCAGCCATTGCTGCCAGCCAGTTGACGCAGGTAATGCTTTACGCTGCCCTTTGACAATAGTACCCATCGCACCAATATGATTAGCCAGTGCCCAGGCTTCCCTGTTGAAACCAACCTTATTGTTTTCGCCAATAATAGCACGTACTTTTGCCCTTATCTGCCATCTGCTGCCCGGTGGCCATGATTGTTTTGTGTAATCCGTCAGTAGCCATTGCTGCTGTTGGCCATTTGGTAACGTTACCTGTGCCACAAAGCGGCTGCGCTGCTGATCCTGCTGGGGAATATCTGCTACTTGAATAACAACATCTAGTAACTGTGCTTTATCAGTTAGTGGCCATTGCTGTTGCAATACTATATCAGTGCGCCATAACGCAAATATCACACCAGCACAGATTGCACAGCCAAATCGACACCATTGCCAGCCTGTCCACACTGTCAATACAACCAAAGTAACAAAAGCATATAACCACGGCAAAATTACAGGCGAGGGTAATAGATAAGATCCACAGACACCCACAACCCACCACGGTAACCAAGCACTGGCAAAACGCATACTTGTCATATAGACAGTTATAGCTTCCCTAAAAATATATAATTAAATTTTATATTTACACCAAATATATTATACCAAATAAATTTACATTAGTTTCTACTGGTAATCTATTGAAAATCAAGTAAAAATAATAAATAATTCAAGCGTTTCTAGATTAGGAATTTAAATTGACATCAGGTTGTATATTGAATTTCCAAATTTCCCAATAAGCTTTTCCTAAGCGCAAGAGAATATCGGTTCATACATCCGATAATGATTTATTGATAGAAAATACTACCATAACTGATTTGAGCAGAAGATTTAAAGAACCCTGTAACGATCTAGATAAAGATATGTGCAAGCTTATTGACACTATTTCGATGAAAGTTCAGGTAATCCGATTTAAAAGATACAAATAGTGAAATATTAGACATTATTCTTTTATAATTAAATATTTATATAAATATTACTCATGCAACCATTCTCATGCGTAAACTAAAAATTTGAATTGCATATAAAAAACTTGAAATATCTATAATAGAATACCATCATATAACAAAAGACACTTCCCGAATCATACTGAATAAATAGCATATCGGTTTTCAACTTATCGGATACATCTCATTAAAACTAATTTACCGCAAGTTGTGTTTATGCTCAGAAGATTAATTACGGGTAAAGACTGATAAAGACAGCTTATATCTGCACAAACTATCCGTTTAAAATTGAATTTAATCAACTTCAGTAATAGTCGGTGTGAAAACAACCAAATGTAGGTATAATATAGAATTTGATATTTGTAAACTGAGCAGACTAAAAGGACATAACTACACCATGGCGCAACAGCCTGCCGAGAGCGGAAAACTGAAAAAATCCCTAAAGAAATACATGCTCACTGGAGTGCTGGTATGGCTGCCCATTATTGTAACAATCTGGGTAATCAGTTACATCATTGGCATGGCAGATCAGCTTGTCAACATTTTACCGGCACGCTGGCAACCACAGGCATTTTTGGGGTTTAAACTTCATGGTATAGGTTTGCTGGCGGCGCTTATAATTGTATTTTTTACCGGTTTACTGACAGCAAATGTGTTAGGACGCAGAATATTGGCTGCTTGGGACGCTTTTTGGGGACGTATTCCGGTCGTAAAAAGCATTTATTCCGGCGTTAAAAAAGTATCTGAATCATTATTGTCAGATTCCCGCCAGTCGTTTAAAACACCTGTACTGATACCGTTTCCGCATCATGATATCTGGACTATAGGATTTGTTTCTGGCCACATACCAGATAATATTGCGTCTGCCCTGCCTCATCAGACTGGCGATACACCAACAGACGAATATATTTCTGTATATGTACCTACTACGCCCAATCCTACTGGTGGCTACTATATTATGGTCAACAAGAAAGATGTACGCGAAATAGACATGAGTGTGGACGATGCACTGAAATATGTTATTTCGCTAGGCATGGTACAGCCAGATGAACCTCCACATAAACAGTCACTACAGGCTATTTTCCCGTTACACAACCCAGCCAAACCGCACTAGTACCGCACTTGGCAGGGATAATATTCCTGATGACAAAATTAACCGTAATCACTGCAACAAAGGCATTAAAATGCGAACCAACTATTGTGGCTTAATTAACGAGCAATACCTCGACCAGACTGTCACCGTACAAGGCTGGGTACATCGCCGCCGTGACCATGGCGGTGTAATATTTATTGACTTGCGTGACCGAGAAGGCATTGTACAAGTAGTTATAGACCCGGATACACCCGAAGCATTTACCTTGGCCGACTCTGCCCGTAATGAATATGTCTTGAGCATTACTGGTCGTGTTCGCGCACGCCCAGAAGGTACCAAAAACGATAAAATGATCTCTGGCGGCATTGAACTCTTAGCCAAAGAAATTGATATACTCAATACTGCCGCTACCCCTCCTTTTCTGATTGATGATGAAAGCATCAGTGAAAATGTGCGCCTAACCAACAGGGTAATTGATTTGCGCCGTCCAGTTATGCAGAATAATCTGCGTCTGCGCTACCGTGTCGCTATGGCTGTACGCCGTTATCTGGATAGTCAGGGATTTATTGATATCGAAACACCGATGCTTACCCGCTCCACTCCAGAAGGCGCCCGCGATTATCTAGTGCCAAGCCGTGTCTTCCCGGGTGAGTTTTTTGCCCTGCCTCAGTCTCCTCAATTATTCAAACAATTACTGATGGTGGCGGGATTTGACCGTTACTACCAGATTGTTAAATGTTTCCGTGATGAAGATTTACGTGCTGACCGTCAACCTGAATTTACCCAGATTGACTTAGAGACTTCGTTCCTTAGCGAAAACGAAATCATGGATATCACGGAAAACATGGTTAAACTGGTATTTCAGGAAGCATTATCCGTAGATCTGCCAACTTTCCCACGCATGAGCTGGCATGACGCCATGTTCCTGTATGGTTCAGACAAGCCGGATTTACGAGTAAACCTGCAATTTACCGAGCTTACAGATGTCATGAAAACGGAAGAATTTAAAGTATTCCGTGCTGCTGCCGACATGAAAAACGGCCGAGTTGTGGCATTGCGCGTACCTAACGGTGCCGGATTGAGCCGTAAAGAAATCGATACTTATACCGAGTTTGTAGGCATCTATGGTGCCAAAGGTCTGGCTTATATTAAGGTTAACGATATCAGCAAGATAAACAATAGCGAAGACAGTGGCTTGCAGTCTCCGATTGTGAAATTTCTCTCTGATAGCGCATTGCAGTCGATTATTGAAAAAACCGGCGCTCAGAATGGCGATATCATTTTCTTTGGCGCAGACAAGGCAAAAGTCGTGAATGAAGCCATTGGTGCCCTGCGTATCAAAATTGGCCATGAACACGGTGCAGCCAATGGCTACTTTACCGAAGAATGGCGCCCATTATGGGTAGTTGATTTCCCCATGTTTGAATATGATGAAGAAGAACAACGCTGGTCTGCCATGCATCACCCGTTTACTGCACCCAAAGCGGGCCATGAAGACCTACTGGTAAGCGCACCTGAACAATGCCTTGCCCGTGCTTATGATATGGTGTTAAACGGCTGGGAAATCGGTGGTGGTTCCATCCGTATTCATCGTGCTGACATTCAGGAAAAAGTATTTGCTGCATTAAAAATTACGCCAGAAGAACAACAGAATAAATTCGGTTTTCTACTAAGCAACCTGAAATTCGGTGCGCCACCTCATGGTGGTCTGGCTTTCGGTCTGGATCGTCTGGTTACATTGATGGCTGGTGCTGACTCTATTCGTGACGTTATTGCTTTCCCGAAAACACAACGTTCACAGGACTTACTGGTAGATGCACCAAATCATGTTGATGAAAAACAACTGCGTGAATTAGGCTTGCGCTTACGTCAGAAAGCTCAAACTGAAGAACAGAATTAATTGCTTTATGCAATAAAAAACTGCCTGATAGCTGTCAGGCAGTTTTTTTATCAGAATCATCATTGATGATGAGAGTTAAAATAGAATGGGTATCAAAGCTAAATCAAGCCAGAATCAGCGCGTTTTAAAATTCAGAGCACAGGACTAAAACGAATAATATTAATTATTGATTAATCAACGCTTTTTTAACCAGACACCCGATTCAATATGTGGAGTAAAGGGAAATTGGTCAAACATCGCCGCCCGCTTAACTTCATGCGTAGTTAGAAGTATTTGCAGGTTTTCGTGCAAAGTCACAGGATTGCAGGAAACATAAATGATATTGTCAAATTTTTGTAACAATTCAAGCGTTGCCTGATCAATACCGGCTCGCGGAGGATCGACAAAAACCGAACTGAACTGATAATCAGCCAGATTAATGTGCTCGCTTGCCAGACGCTGAAAAGTTCTGACACCGGTATAAGCCTCAGTAAATTCCTCAGCCGACAGCCGAGCCAGCGCAATATTAGTTATCTGGTTGATTGCAATATTCCAGCGTGCAGCCTGCACAGAAGTTTTTGATACCTCAGTAGCCAGTACTCGGCGAAAATGGCGTGATAGAGGCAGAGTAAAATTACCATTACCGCAATATAGTTCCAGCAAGTCTCCGGTATTAATCGTTTGCGCCACATTCACAGCCCAACTCAGCATAGACTGACACACTTCTGCATTGGGTTGAGTAAAGCCCCCTTCCAACTGTTTATACTGAAATATCTCCTGATTTACATTTAAGCGTTCAATAACATAATCACGCTCCAAAACCACTTTCTGCCCCCGACTGCGTCCCAAAACCTGAACACCCAATTCGGCAGCCAATTTGCTGGCTGCGTGCATCCAGCCATCATCCAGCTTTTTGTGATAAATCAGCGTTACCAGCGTGTCACCTGCCAGCGTGGTTAAAAACTCAACCTGAAACAGCCGTGCCTTTAACAACTCGCTGGCCTGTATACAATCCAACAGCTTGGGCATCAATGAATTTATATTTTCATGGGCGACAGAAAAATTACACAATTTGTGAACATTGCCGGCGCTGGCTTTTTCACCCGGCGTAAACATAGCATAACTGCACTCATCCCCATCATGCCAGATGCGAAATTCAGCGCGCATCCGGTAATGCGATGCAGGCGAAGTAAAAACCTGCACTGGCGGGAAAGCGCAGTCAGCAAATAAATGTTCCAGATAAAGTTGTTTGTCAGACAATTGTTGTTGGTAAGCGGCAGTCGTCATGAAATTAACAGGCAAAACAAAAGGGAACTATTATAACAAACCCCTGTTTATTCCCGCACATCACGCTGAGTTTGCTGCCCATAATCTTCCGCTGCAATCATGGTCGCAACCTGATATGCCGTATCTTCAGCACTTTGTAATTGATTTTTCGCCTTTAAATTAATGAAATTATGTACCAGCGGAAATTTTTCCGCATTCGCCGAACGAATATTCTGCTGCATATTGGTATCCACCACTCCGGGCGCAATACTGGCAATACGTACGCGTGGATGATTCTCGGCAGCTACAACTGCTGCATGCTGATCCAGCGCAGCCTTGGTAGCACCATAAACACTCCAGCCGGCTATAGCATGACGGCCAGCACCACTACTGATATGTGCAATACGAATATCTGCCTTAGTAGCTGCTGCAATAACTGCATTAGTTAATAATAATGGTGCAGTAATATTCACTGCTATCGCTTTAATAATCGCATCATAGTCCTGCTGACCAGTCAGTGCATTCGGTTCCACGATTCCAGCATTATTAATCAGAATCACCTCATTCTTATTTTCCAGATTATTCTGCCAACTGGCTGATTGTACAAGTGTAGCTAAAGCCTCTGCATCAGCAAAATCAATCACATATTGCAATAATCGTTCTGGCGGATTGTCCCAGCCATGTCGCGACAGACCAACCACCCTGATTTCCTGAGTCAGATAATATTCAGCCAGAGCGCGCCCCAAACCGCGATTATGACCAGTAATAATCACACAATTTTGCATATCAAATTCCTTTTCCAAGATTAACCAGATTCACAGCAGAATAATGCCCTAGCCAGACAGAATACTACTTCTGGTTCTCAACCATAATCATTTTAAAACAGCTTGATATACATTGCGTAAAAGATTTACCTCAGCACGATACCATTACCGTTATTATGCCTTTAAAATTTAAAAATATTAGCATAGTCACAAATGATAGCGTATTATCGCAATTTCTAATGCTGAGGAGAAAACCGATGCGAACAGACATTAACTTTTGATAAAACAACATCCGTCTGCACACCTATCCCCATTTCTTGTCAATTTAATAATTTTAAATGGTTGGCAATATAGCATTGAATTGTATGCAGTATTGAAAATCTCAAGCTTATTACTAAAGGAAATTATTATGTCATTGGGCATTATTCGTCATAACTGGGTCTTGCCTGAAGTTATGGAACTATTTCAACTACCTTTTAACGATCTTATTTTTAAGGCTCAAACTGTACACCGGCAACACTTCAATTCAAATGAAGTACAAGTATCAACCTTATTATCGATTAAAACAGGTGCCTGCCCGGAAGATTGTAAATACTGTCCCCAGTCCGGCCATTACAATACAGGATTAGATAAAGAAAAATTACTTGAGGTACAAAAGGTCATAGAGAAAGCCAAAGCGGCTAAAGCCATAGGTTCAACCCGTTTTTGCATGGGAGCAGCATGGAAACAGCCTACCGTCAGAGATATGCCTTATGTCTTAGAGATGATAAAAGGTGTAAAAGCATTAGGCATGGAAACTTGTATGACTTTAGGTAAATTAACATCAGATCAAGCCCATGCTTTGGCCGAAGCCGGATTAGACTACTATAATCATAACTTGGATACTTCACCCGAATTTTATAGTCACATCATCACTACTCATACATACAATGATCGATTGCAGACATTGGCTTACGTAAGAGATGCAGGTATGAAAATTTGTTCAGGTGGTATTCTGGGTATGGGAGAGTCAGTCAGTGATCGCGCAAATTTATTAATTCAATTAGCCAATTTACCACAACATCCAGAAAGCGTTCCCATTAATAATCTAGTTAAAGTTAAAGGTACACCTCTAGAAAATGAACCAGATATAGAACCGTTTGATTTTATCAGAATGATTGCTGTTGCCCGTATTATGATGTCAGAATCCTATGTACGTTTATCGGCAGGAAGGCAACAAATGAATGAACAGACACAGGCATTAGCTTTTTTAGCAGGAGCTAATTCTATATTCTATGGAGATAAATTATTAACAACAGCTAATCCTCAGATAGAAAAAGATCAGGCATTATTTATTAAATTAGGGATTATGGCGGAACAACAGCAGGATTACAGCGATGAAGTACATCAAGCTGCTATAGAACAAGCTGTTATAGAGCAACATCAAGCCAAATAACAAATCAAAAGTTATCGAATTATGACTTTTTAAAATGAACTCAATCATTTCACTTTGCAGAATAGAAATTATTTAGTTGTATCAATGTGGCTTAATTATTCAATACCTCAGTTTTATTTTCCAGACAATTCTGCCAACTGGCAGATTGTCCCATCCTCATACCACAACATGAGCTGCTGGATTTACTGAGCAAGATATTACATTTAATCTGTACATACACAAACCATATTCAGTAATAATCACATAATTTACGCAGATCAAATTCTTTTTTAAATCGACCAGATTTATAGTAGGATAATGGGCAACATTCATTCCATTTGCTTATGAGTACGCCATTTACTACCCCCCCCTTAGCGCCTAAAACCATAGCTATCCTAAAACAGCTTGATATACACTGTGTAGAAGATTTACAGCGGCGTGGTGCCATTACCGTTTTTTTACAGTTAAAAAACATCAGTACAAGTAGTACTGAAAGCGTGTTATGGCAATTTATCGCTTTAGTGGAAAACCGTGCTGCACAGAGCTTGAGCGCTGAAGAGAAAACATTTTGGCGTCAACAAATAAAACAGCATCCACCAGTAGCCCTGTTTCCGTCTGCAAAAATCATGCAACACTGGATGCAACAGGCATTACATGCAGCGCAGCAGGCACAGTTACTGAATGAAGTGCCGGTAGGTGCAGTTGTGGTATACGAAAATAATCTCATTGGTTATGGCTATAATCGTTGTATTACCGACCATAATATCAGCCACCATGCTGAAATACAGGCGCTAACCGCTGCCAGTAAAGCACTGAGTAATTATCGCTTACAGGATTGTGATGTATATGTCACTCTGGAGCCTTGTGCCATGTGTGCCAGCGCCTTAATACAGGCCAGAGTGAAAAGAGTGATCTATGGTACTGCTGAAATCAAAACCGGTGCTGCTGGCAGTGTAATTAATTTATTTAACAATCGCCAGCTTAATACGCATACCGCCGTTCTGGGCGGAATACTGGCAGCTGAATCCAAAGAATTATTGCAGCAATTTTTCCGGCACAAACGCAAATCTAACCAAATAACAAATACGTCTGCCAGCAATACAGAGCTTTAAACAAGCAACCGAAGACGATAAAACTATAATATACCGAGAAAATATTATTTCAAATAAAAATTAAAGTAAATCACAGCCAAATTTACCAATCATAATACATAATAAAATAATAAATCCTTTGCGCAATAGTTTACTGCCACCACGCATAGCCAATCTGGCACCGATTAACCCGCCAGTTAAATTAGCGACAGCCAATGGAATTGCCCAGTGCCACACCACATAATGGTTTGGAATAAAGAAAATCAGTGCGGCCAGATTGGTCGTAAGATTGATGACTTTTGAAGATGCGGTAGCAGTAATGAAATCAAAGGCAAAAAAGCGCACAAATATAAAAGCCAGCAAACTACCAGTACCTGGACCAAAAATACCATCATACAGACCGATTAATGCACCCATAAACAGACCAAAAACATATTCGCGCCGGCTAAGATGGCTCTGACGCTGAACTTGTCCAAGATCTTTTTTCAGAAAAGTATAAACCGCCATCACAATTAAAATAACCAGAATGGACGGTTTCATCCATGCTGTAGGCAGATACACCACAACATGCGAACCCAAATAGGAAAAAATAAACGCAAGAACGGCAGCTGGCAACAACATTGCCCATGGTACCGGAATACGCCTAGTGTATTGTACCGCGGCTACCAACGTACCACTGGCTGATGCAAATTTATTGACCCCCAAAACAACAGGTACACTGGTTTGTGCTGGTAAGGCTCCAAAAAGTCCTGGTATCTGTAACAACCCACCACCGCCTACAGCGGCATCCATCAAACCGGCACTAAAACCAATAATTAGCAACCACCAGATATGAGCATCACTGAACCATTCCACGATAAGTCCTGTCTAGCGCATTGCGCGGGTAGTTATACGTTTCATCAATTCCTGCTGATTACGTGGCAATCCGTCTTCACAGAAAGTCTGATACAGCACAGAACGCACTTTATCCAGCTGATTTAGAGTAGTACCGATTACTTTCCACTGGCTATTGCGTGGTTGTATCCAGCGTTTATTAACATCATCTCCAAAACCGAATACTTTCATGCGTCGTGTAGGACAATGGATGGCTTCAGTAGAGAGATTATTAATACCCTGATTGGATTGCTGATTCAAAATATAATGTACAGTATGGTCAGTATGAATAGAAATACTGTTTAGCATTAATTTTGGCTGGCCTGTATACGTCTGGTTAACATAAATGTTTGCCCATTGCTCATTAGCAGTCGGATAGGCTGGCATCGGCACAGCAAGTTCTTCCCATGCCTGATTCTCATCCGGGCCAATGTAATGTTCGTTATACAAAGTTTCCTTACGAGCTAATGCCAGAGTACAAACACTAAGTAGCATAGTCACCAGCACAGTTTTGGCAATATTCATACCAAAGTCTCCGAGACTGAATATTTTATTCAGCTTAATTATTTGGAAAAAGTATTGGCACAGTGTAGCCAAAATTAAAGACTGCCTGCACTTGAAATTAAATCCGGAAACAGACAGCCTGAACAAAGAATTATAGCTTTAATGCTGCCAATACCTGAATTTTGACTGCTTCCACCGGCTGTGTGCCATCAACACGGATATAATCCGGCGCGGTAGCACCATCCTGTTTGCCATAGAAGTCAATCAGTACTTCTGTCTGTTCATGGTATACCTGCAAGCGTTTTTTAATGGTTTCTTCCTGATCATCGTCACGTTGAATCAGTGGTTCACCCGTTTCATCATCAACACCACCTACTTTTGGTGGATTATATATTACATGATAGGTACGACCTGAAGCCGGGTGCACGCGCCGACCAGACAAGCGTTCAATAATCACTTCATCAGGTACAGCAATTTCTACTACGGCGTCCAGATGTACTTCTGCCCTTTCCATGGCTTCGGCCTGAGCCAGTGTACGGGGAAAACCATCAAACAAAAAGCCGTTAGCACAATCAGGCTGAGCAATGCGTTCTTTAACCAAACCGATTATAATGTCATCACGTACCAGACCACCGGCATCCATAATTTTTTTAGCTTCGATACCCAGTGGTGTACCCGCTTTTACTGCCGCACGCAGCATATCTCCAGTTGAAATCTGCGGAATATTGAACGCAGCGGTAATATATTGTGCTTGTGTGCCTTTACCAGCACCAGGCGCACCCAACAATAAAATTTTCATTTAAACTCCTGAATATATCTATAATTTAATCTAATATACTGTAAATAATAATATTTATTTATATGTATCCAGCCAACTGGCTCGTACACGCTCCAGATCTGTCAACGTATCAACTCCCGCAGCAGGTGCATGAGACGTGATTTGTACGGCAATGTTAAAGCCATGCCATAATACCCGTAGTTGCTCAAGCGATTCTGCCTGCTCTAATGGAGAGGGTGTTAAACCAGAATACTGATGCAGAAATTGTACCCGATAACCATAAATTCCAATATGACGATAGACCGGTATATCCTTCGGCAACACTTCGGCACCGCTGCGCATCAGGTCACGTGGCCAAGGAATGCAAGCACGGCTGAAATACAATGCATTGTGCTGGCTATTCAGCACCACCTTAACACAATTAGCATCAATAAAATCTGCATAATCAGTTAACAAGTGTGCAGCTGTTGCCATTGGAGCACTGCTTTGTTGTAATTGCGTAGCCACTGCATTAATCAGTTCCGGTTCAATCAGCGGTTCATCACCCTGTACATTGACTACACAGTCATTATCAGCCAAATTCAGGATAGTAGCTGCTTCCGCCAGACGTGTAGTACCACTTTCGTGGTCTGTACCCGTTAATACGGCTTTAATTCCATGAGCTTCACACGCAGCCTGAATATCTATATGGTCGGTGGCCACAACAACATTACTGGCTTTACTCAGACGGGCGCGCTCTGCTACCCGCACAACCATCGGTTTACCATGAATATCTGCTAAAGCCTTGTTGGGCAAGCGGCTGGAAGACAGTCGCGCCGGAATCAATACGACAAAATTACTCATTTGCTCGCTGTGCATTCCTCATCAGATAATTCACGCGCCTCATTTACCAGCATATAGGGAATGCCGTCTTTAACCGGATAAGCCAGCCGCGAAGCCTTACACCACAGTTCCTGTTGCTGTGGATGCCATTGCAATTTTCCCTTGCATTGGGGGCATACCAGAATATCCAGATATTTTTGATCCATTTTTTATCCTTTAATACCACACAAGTGGTAAGCGATAGCTATCTTTTTTCATTCAGCCTGATGACCGAATAAGGCATTGCCTGTTAATAATCAACACATAACATTAATGAATGACTTTACCATATATTGAAATGACGATACAGACTACACTGAAATATCCAGCCTGAACAAAATTTTCCTTGTATCCTGATTTCTGTACCATCCATCAATCCTGTACTGACAAGTCAATCTATAGAAATTTTACCAGTAGCCAGCATTAATGACATCTTTTTCATTATGAGCATGTTTTCAATGTATCAGTAGCGCACAATTGTAATCGGGTCTGAATAAATTCAGCCAAATCCGGACAGATTTGTGCCGAAAGAGGCAAAACCCAGATATTATGTTGCAAAGGTGCTGCCAACTTCACTGCATCCTTTTCGGTAATAAAAATCACATCTGCTTGAGGCCAGTCTGCTGACTTAATCACAGCGTGATCGCTCAGCGCGATAGTCTGCTTCAGCTCAATGCCCAAAGTCTGTAATGCCTGAAAAAAACGTTCTGGTCGGCCAATAGCAGCGATAGCTGCACAATTCTTACCAGCAAAGTCTGTTGCTTGTGCAGTCTGTTGTGGCTGGTTCAGGCAATAAAAATCAGCATAATTTAATCTACTGTAACCACACCACTGTGTTTTTAGTATGCCTAACTGCTGCGCTCGCTGCATCGCTGTTGCATCGCCCTGACTGAATATTATCCCATCAGCCAAATGCAAACGACCAAGTGGTTCACGTAATGGTCCATTAGGTAATAAATCCATGTTTCTGCCAATATCTGCTGCCGGAAACACCACAATTTCCAGATCCCGCTTAAGGGCATAATGTTGCAGACCATCATCACTTAGCAAGAGCTGCAAATTCGGATGTGCCTGTAGCAATGCTTTACCCGCAGCCTCACGTGTACTGGCAACAGCAATCGGTGCCTGAGTTTGCTGAAACAGCATCAGCGGTTCATCTCCGACTTCTGAAGCAGTAGTACAGGCATTGATAATTATCGTATCGTTGCTGGAACGTCCATAGCCACGGCTAATGATACCAACCTTAATCTGCCGCTGCTGCAACGCCTGAATTAATGCAGCCACTAAAGGGGTTTTACCCACACCGCCAACATGAATATTGCCGATTACCACCACCGGACAGGACAACCGTTTACTGGATAATAGCCCGACTCGATAAAGCCAGCGGCGCAGCATGGCTATTATTTGAAAAATCCGTGCCAGCGGCCATAACAGTATGGTCAGCCCTGTATGTGGATGTTGCCAGTGGCGTTGTATCAAACCGGCTAACCAGCCCATAATTCTGCTCATAAATGACAAAATGGCACTATACCACGGTGTATACACAGAACTGAAACCCTGTTGAAAAGGTCGTATAATATACGCACCACAATATCGTTCGAAATATGGTGTTTTATGTCTGATTTCTTTGCTCCAGCTGCATTAAGCGTCTCTGAACTCAATGCATGTGCCCGGCAATTACTCGAACAGAATCTGGTTGGTTTATGGATTGGCGGCGAAGTCTCCAATCTTACCCGTGCCGCCAGCGGACACTATTATTTCTCTTTAAAAGATGCCCGCGCACAGGTTCGATGTGTACTGTTTAAAGGCGTGGCACAGCAACTTAGCCAGCCCTTACAGGAAGGCGATGACCTTGAAGTATCTGGAAAAATCAGCATTTATGAGGCTCGTGGTGAATTTCAGATTACCATCAATGCCGTCCGGCATAAAGGTTTGGGGCAATTATACGAAGCTTATGAACGACTAAAACAACAATTAACTGCGGAAGGTTTATTCTCTCCTCAACGTAAACGCCAGCTACCACCCCATCCAAAAGTAGTGGGCGTAGTCACCAGTCTGGCCGCAGCAGCTTTGCGTGACGTGATAACAACGTTACGTCGACGTCATAGCGGCATCAGCGTGATTGTCTATCCAACTGCGGTACAGGGCGCCGGCAGTGAACAGCAGATTGCAGCTGCCATAGCCACAGCCAACGAACATGCACAGGCAGATGTACTGATTATCTGCCGTGGTGGTGGCAGTATTGAGGATTTATGGTCTTACAATGAAGAAATCGTGGTACGAGCCTTAGCAGAAAGTGCTATCCCTAGCGTTAGTGGTGTTGGCCATGAAACCGATTTTACCCTCACCGATTTTGCTGCCGATGTGCGCGCTCCTACCCCTACAGCAGCCGCAGAACTGGTTAGTCCAGATATGGCACAATTACGGCATACCGTTGCTCAATGGCAAACCCGCATTTGCCAATTATTGCAACAGCGCTATTACGATGCTTCACAGAAACTCGACTGGTTGGCGCGTCAGTTAAAACATCCGCAACAAAACTGGCAGCAACAACAGCAGCAACTATCAGACTTGCAACGCCAATTACAACTAAGCATGCAACGTCAGCTCAGACAGCAACAACAAAGTCTGATACAGCAACAGCGCAACCTAAACAGCTTGCGACCACAGACTACCCATGCGCAGCAGGCACTTGCTTACCGTGAACAGCAGTTGCGGCAATTTTGGCAAAATATTCTGCTGCGAGCTCAGCAGCGATTACAACAGCAAGCTTCAGTACTGGAGGCTGTTTCACCTTTGCAGATTCTGGCCAGAGGTTACAGCGTGGTAACCAATCAGCGCGGACACATTATTAATGATGGCAGCAAACTGAAAACCGGTCAGTATCTTAATATCCGCTTCGCCACAGGTGAACGACGTGTACAAGTAGCTCCTGCCAAAGTCCAGTCTGATTTATTTGATAATTAAGCTTTACTGATATAAATCAATAATTTTAAAACGAAAAGACAACCATTAAACGATGAAAATCTATATCGTACTTTCTTAATATTGTTAACAATAAAAATCAATATTAAGCGCAGTAATTAATCAGATTATTTGCTATCTGAAATTGGGATTTTTCTAACAGATTATTTTATTACCATAACGAGTAAGTGAGCACTAATTCCCCTCTATAGTATAATTGAATATTATTTTGGCAAAAAGCCATATCGCATCATGCAAAAGTAAAAATCAAAGAAAATTTACATTGACAAAATCAACATAAACATAAACTTATCTAAAATACAGAGTGGAAATAATCACCTCATTAATAAATTAAAACCGATCAGTAAACTCATTTACAGCATTGAAATCAAAAAACAACACAACACGATTCAACACCATCAATGAAATAGAATCAGATTGTGATAATGTTTATTTTCAAGGAGTAAAAAAGACAGCACTTTATATACAGCCCAAAGGAAAACAATAAATAATTATTTAAATTCTGTTCAAAAAAATTCATTAATAATATATAAGAAAAATCAATTATTACCAAAGAATTTATTCAAACTACTTCATAATTAATTAAGATAGTTTTTAAGTTGAAAAGTCAATAAAAAAATCTTCTCTCAAAAAAATCAAACTTTTCTTTCTTGTGGTTCCCGTCCAACCCAGTCACAGACAAATTGCCACGCCACCCTGCCCGAGCGGCTGCCTCGACTCTGGCTCCAGTTAAGTGCTGCACGTTTAGTGGTGTCATCCAGATGTAAACCAGCTTGTTCCAGCCAATTTTCTACTGCCAGCAAATAAGCATCCTGATCAAATGGGTAAAAGCTCAGCCACAAACCAAAGCGATCAGACAATGATACCTTTTCTTCTACTGCCTCTTGTGGGTGGACTTCGCCACCACTACCTGTCTGGGCCGTATTGTCAGCCATATATTCAGGCATCAGATGCCGACGATTAGAAGTAGCATAAACCAGCACATTTTCACAACGTTGCGACAAGCCACCATCAAGTGTGGTTTTCAGAGCCTTGTAAGCATCGTCACCGTCTTCAAACGACAAATCATCACAGAACAAAATAAATTTTTCTGCTCGTTGCGCCAGCATAGTCAACAGTGCCGGTAAAGTGAGTAAATCACCTTTATCCACTTCCACCAGACGCAAGCCCTGAGCAGCATACTGATGCAATAATGCTTTAACCAGTGATGACTTACCCGTACCACGTGCACCAGTCATTAAAACATTGTTTGCTGGCCGGCCTGCCAGAAATTGTTCAGTATTACGTACCAGTTGACGTCGTTGCTCATCTACTGCTGCCAGACAGTTCAGGGCAAAAGTATGTGGATGAGGCAGGCTTTCCAGAATACCTTTATTACCCAGCTTATGCCAGCGATAAGCAACCGCCGTCCAGTCTGGTTCCTGAGCTAATGGAGGTAAGATGGCGTCGAGCCGCTGTAATACAGTTGTAGCCAGCTGTATCAATTCCTTGCGTTTCATCTCTAGATTCCTGTTACTTTAATTCGTGGTCTTATGCCTGCTTCTGTAACAACAAAGCATATGGTGCATTATGTACCCGATTAATAAAAGCATATTTTAATACTGCTATCTGCTGTTGTGGTAAGCCAGCAGCCCATTCTTGTACTGCTTGAGCCTCAATTCTACCCTGTTCATGCCCCGGATATAAAACCGCAGCCAATACCCCATTGATCGCCAAATGAGCTAAGCCCGCCTGCATGGCTTTTAATGTTGTACTGGCTGTAGTTGTACAGTTTTTATCTGCTCCCGGTAAATATCCCAGATTAAACATGATAGCACTGACCTCACCTTCAATATAATTATCCAGATACTCATGTCCGGCCTCAATCAGCTCAATCCGTTCACTCATACCAGCATTTTTCAGTCTTTTATGGGTTGCCTGCAATGCAGCTTTCTGGATATCAAAGGCCATTACCTTACCTTGTTCACCAACACAGGTAGCCAGAAAAAGAGTATCGTGCCCGTTACCCGCTGTAGCATCTACCACCGTATCACCAACCTGCACTACTTGCTGAATACTGGTATGCACAAAGTCCAGAATATTTAAAAGCATAACCTATTATTATTTCTAGTTGATACATAGCAATATCTGATTACATTTACCAACCAATGCCTATCAAAGGCATCAGCATATTTTCATGTAAACAAAATACCTGCGCCCACAAAGTGAACAGTATTCTTGTCCGTACCACAGCATCTGAGCAGACAAGTACTTATATTCAGTTGAATCCTACATACCCAATTCACGTAAAAAGCGAATATCGTCAGCCCAGCCAGATTTCACTTTTGCCCAAACCTTTAAAAATACTTTGGTTTCAAACAGCTTTTCCATATCTAAGCGTGCTTCAGTGGAAATCTTTTTTAATTTTTCCCCACCTTTGCCAATCAGAATACCTTTCTGGCTATCTTTATCTACCAGAACAGCAATATAAATCTGGTATAGCCCATCCTCTTCGGCAAACTGCTCCACTTCAACGTTCATAGCATAAGGCAGCTCTTCACCCAGATAGCGAAACAGCTTTTCACGCACAATCTCCATGGCCAGAAATCGTGCCGATTTATCCGTTACCATATCTTCAGGATAAAGCGGGATTCCCTGTGGCAACATGGGCTTAAGTATGTGTATCAGTTGAGCCACACCCAAACCATGCTTGGCACTAACCAATGCTACTTTAGCAAAAGTAAAAGCTTGCTGTACTTCATCAATGAAAGCCTGCATGATAGTCTGGTCTTTTGCCTTATCCTTATCCACTTTATTAATCACCAGCACCACGGGAACGCGCTGTGGTAATTGTTGCAAAACTTCGCGATCTGCATCAGAAAACCGTAAAGCCTCAACCACAAAAACAATCACATCCACACCAGCTACTGCTTCAGTAACATTCTGATTCAAACGGTCATTCAGTGCATTACGGTGATAAGTCTGAAATCCTGGCGTATCAACAAAGATCAATTGTGCTTCATTATCAGTATAAATACCATTAACTCTATGGCGGGTAGTCTGAGCCTTTTTACTGGTAATACTGATTTTCTGGCCAATAAGGTGATTCATTAATGTCGATTTACCCACATTCGGGCGGCCGACAATGGCAACAAAGCCACAGCTAAAATTGTCTGACGGGAATGGATAATTATGACTAGGCACTTCAGACATACACTCTTTCCAAAAGATATAAAATAACCACAGCGTAGCGAATAATAAACTGGCATTTTCCCAAATATGGAATTTTAAAAGACAATAAATTTACCAATGCAACGTTGCAAAATCAGATTATAGGCTACTAAGTTGCAAAGCAAAAATATAAACTATCGGGTTCATGAATACATTGCGCTGGTGATGCAATTTTTTTTACCCAGTTTGATTACCATATTATTGAAACTTCAGCATATTAGCAATTACCGATATATTACAAATAACGCTCAGAATACATCAAACTGACAAAATAAAATTACCACAATTGATTAATGAATATTTTCAAACAGTTTATGGACAATAAACGGATGAAGTATTGAAACGGGCAACATATACAAACGCCCCCAGAAATTATGATTTCTTACTGATGCAACCAGATAAAGCATGTTTTTACCAGGATTAGAAGTATTCTCAGTAATCCGCACGCATACGCAAACGTCCAAATGCGAATCTTTCACAATCAAAGTAAGCTTATCCGCAGTGTCTTCAGTTATGGTAAAAAAATGAGCTGTATTTGTCTGGCCGGATTTATAGTTGTCCTCATCCAGATTAGTAAACCCTTGTATAGCCCGCACACCTGCCGGTTTGACTAGAATATCCCTAAGATTAAATAACATCCTTAGCCATTCAGGCTGATTAGATGTCATCATTTTATAAGCTTCATATGCTGTAATATTTTTACAAATTTCTTTCTTCTGGCAGTCCAGATAATCCAATTTTTCTGCAACCAGAGTAACATTATCAGGTAGCTCAGTCAGCGTTTTGGAAATTGTCTTTTGCCTGTTAATCATTTTTTTCCTTATCAATATAAATATTTAAGTAATCTGAGTGCTTATACAGGGAATACTGATTTTCCGATTAATTGGATGATATTTGCCCATACAGGAATACTTGACACTTGCTAATCGACAGCTCAATTTTCATTTTTTGAACAATTGATTTTTGACAGGAATATACCTTTTCTTTAGCTTATCCCAATGATATATCATAGATACCTTTTTTGCATTCCCTTTTTCCGACCAAAGAATATCTTTCATTCCTGAATGAGACGTTGGCGGAATTTTAATAATATATTTATTTTCATGCAGTTCATGGTCACGTGTACCATCTTCATGCCAGTCTCCTGCATAATTAGCCAAATGATAGGTTGGTGCATTGAAAATAGGTAGTAATTCACCATTAATTACGGCAAATAATGTTACCGATTCATCATTTGCTCCACCACCAGCATAGCTTGTAAATGTGTTATGACGTATACCAAAAGCTAATACATTAGAGCTTAATCGATAAGGAGCAAAATCATAACGTCGTGGATTGCCAATAACCTCTTCACCTAAATCATTATCTAGTAAAAAGGCACTGCTTTGCAGATTATCACTATTTTCAATCCACGGTTTAGCCAGCAGTGAAAAGCCCTTTACCCGATCTAAATGCAGCACAGCGATGATTGTTTTACCTTTTTCTAGATAATGACAATAATCGTTATCATCTTTTTGAATGCTAGAACAAGCTATAAAAATATAGGTATCAGGCTGACTTGGCCATGCCTTTATACCAGCAAAATGCCAATTTCCCTCACTTGCCTGTTTTGCATCAACCAAAGCTAGAATTTTTATAAATTCATTTGGTTTTGAAAAATAATGACGGCCAAAATAATCAACTGGCTTTACGCCTCCCATTTCCTCTGCAAAAAATTCCCGACCTGCAGAATGTTTAATATTCGGATAAACAGCATCAAAAGAGTGTACTGTTTTAGCCCAGATAATATTACTCAGTAACAACATAAAGATACATATAATTCTCATTTTTATATCAATAATTGTTAAAAAATTATTTTTTCCGATTCTTTGCCGACGGGAAATTCTTTTCTAGCCAAACCAGAGCAGTCTTCGCTGTTTGCTGTTCTGCTTCACGGCGACTATGTCCGGCCGCTTCAGTTTGAAAACCCGTTTCCCCCAAATCACATTGCACTACAAACTGCTGATTATGCACATCACCAATCTGATCTACGATTCTATACTTAGGCAATGGCATATGCCTTGCCTGTAAAGCTTCCTGTAAAAGCGTTTTTGCATCTTTACCACTATTTAGCGGATTGATATGCCGGATTCGTTCTGCATACAAGCGGCGCACCACAGCTTCGGCCGTATTGAAATCAGCATCAAAACTCACCGCAGCAAACAATGCTTCCATTGCATCTGCCAGCGTGGATGGACGTCTAAAGCCGCCGCTTTTCAATTCTCCGGTACCCAGCAACAAAGCATCACCCACTTTTAATTCAGCAGCGATTTGTGACAATGTATCCTGATTCACCAGATTTGCACGCATTCTAGACAATTCGCCCTCTGTCAGGCGTGGAAATGCCTCAAACAACATCTTGGCTACAGAATAATTTAAAATTGAATCGCCAATAAATTCAAACCGCTCATTGTGTAACGCGCTGTAACTGCGATGGGTTAATGCCTGTTGCAATAGTTTTGATTGCTTAAAGTGATAGCCAAGCATCTTCTGCACATAGCCCAAAGCATTTTCATGCCGTACATCAGTTTTTTTCATTTAACCTTCTTTAATAATAAATTAATTGTTTTTCAGGAAAGATTTTGCAATCAGTCTGACAGATCAGAATCAATACATTATTGCTGCATAGACAAAGCGCAAGACAGAATCTTGCGCTTGAAATCAGCATTAGTGAATTTTGGTACCGATTCGTTTCATATCGCCCATATTCAGCCATATCAGAAACGCTTTGCCTACAACCAGTTTGTCATCTACAAAGCCCCAGTAGCGACTATCTTCACTGTTATCACGATTATCACCCATCATAAAGTATTTTCCAGCCGGAACTGTACAACTGAATCCATTGCCATCAGGATAATAAGTACATAACTCACGATCGGGAAAAGACCGTACACCCTCAGAAATAACTGAAGGCTGTTGTGGCATCTTCAACACCTGAACCGATTTATTATCAAGCTGTTCAGTCTGTTGCTGAGCCTGAATGGTTATAGTGCCAAAATTAGGTACCTGCTCGGGATAGCTGTAAAGTTTTTGCTCGTCAATATCGTTAACTGTCTTACCATTGATTGAAAGTGTTTTATCCTTATAAGTAACAACATCCCCCGGTAAACCAATCACGCGTTTAATATAATTGATCTTTGTTTTTTCAGGATAATTAAACACCATCACATCCCCGCGCTCAACCTTGCTTACGGGAATAAGCACATTATTCAGAATGGGCAGACGAATGCCATAGACAAATTTATTCACCAGAATAAAATCACCGGGAATCAGGCCCGGGCGCATTGAGCTAGACGGAATCTGAAAAGGTTCGGCCACAAATGTACGTAGTATAAATACCACCAGAATGATGGGAAAAAAACCACTCATGTAATCAGTGAAGTGATTATCATCCATCTGACCAGAATGCTTTTTCTTCTGTTTCCGGTGTACAAACCAAGCTATACCGGTAAGCAGCACGAATAGCAGTAATACCGCGGTAAAGCTCATCAGCGTTGACAACAGGCCAAAAGCACCAACCAGCATCAGCAGATAGCCCCATTGCAATGCACCACTCCACTCGCCATTTTCCCCGCGCACTTTTGCACTCTTGAAAAATAGCAGAATACCCAGTACCAGTAGTACCGCTGCGCCTATAATCATCGTATTCGACATATATTAATCTCCAACCTGCAAAATCGCCAGAAAGGCAGTTTGCGGAATTTCCACGTTGCCTACTTGTTTCATGCGTTTTTTACCGGCTTTTTGTTTTTCCAATAATTTTTTCTTGCGGGTGATGTCACCGCCATAACATTTAGCCAGCACATTCTTGCGCAGCGCCTTAACATTTTCGCGGGCAATAATCTTACCGCCTATTGCCGCCTGTACAGCAATATCAAACATCTGGCGTGGAATCAGTTCACGCATTTTGGCTACCAGTTCCCGGCCACGATGAACTGAATTACTGCGATGCACAATCAGACTGAGCGCATCAACCTTTTCACTATTGACCAAAATATCCAGTTTCACCAAGTCTGCGGCTCTAAATTCAAGAAATTCATAATCTAATGAAGCGTAACCACGTGAAGTTGATTTTAATCGATCAAAGAAATCCATTACCACTTCATTCATAGGCATATCATAGGTAAGCATTACCTGCCGCCCCATATACTGCATATTCTTCTGTACCCCACGTTTCTGGTTACATAACGTCATTACTGCACCAACATATTCCTGTGGCAGCAATATAGTTGCAGTGATAATGGGTTCATAAATCGCATCAAGAGTACCGATGTCCGGCAATTTGGATGGATTCTCAATTTCAATACGTTCGCCACTTTTCAGCAACACTTCATATACCACTGTCGGTGCAGTGGTAATCAAATCCATGTCAAATTCTCGTTCCAGCCTTTCCTGCACAATTTCAAGATGCAATAGGCCGAGAAAGCCACAGCGAAAACCAAAGCCCAGCGCCTGAGAAACCTCCGGCTCAAATTTCAGCGCTGCATCGTTGAGCTGTAATTTCTCCAATGCTTCGCGTAACGCATCATAATCGTGACTTTCTACCGGATAGAGACCGGCAAACACTTGTGGCTGAACCTCTTTGAATCCGGGTAAAGGTTCACTGGCCGGCTCGCGAGCCAAAGTGATTGTATCCCCCACCTTTGCTGAGCCCAACTCTTTAACACCAGTAATCAGAAAGCCTACATCACCTGCTTTAAGCTCTGGTTTCTGAACAGATTTTGGCGTAAATACACCCAGCTGTTCGACCTGTGTCTCGGCGCCTGTGGCCATGAAGCGAACTTTATCCTTGAGGCGCACGGTTCCATCTACCATACGTATCAACATCACTACGCCAACATAATTATCAAACCATGAGTCAATAATTAATGCTTTTAATGGTGCATCAGCCGTGCCTGTAGGTGCAGGGACCTTTTTGACAATTTCTTCCAGCACATCTTCTATACCGATACCACTTTTAGCCGAACAGCGCACAGCGTCCATAGCTTCAATGCCAATAATGTCTTCTATCTCTTCGATTACCCGTTCTGGCTCTGCTGCCGGCAAGTCAATTTTGTTCAATACCGGCAGTACTTCTACACCCAGATCAATTGCGGTGTAGCAATTGGCAACAGTTTGTGCTTCTACACCCTGTGAGGCATCAACCACAAGCAATGCACCTTCACAGGCAGACAGCGAACGCGATACTTCATAAGAAAAATCCACATGTCCCGGAGTATCAATCAGATTAAGCTGATAAACCTGACCATCACGTGCCTTATATTGCAAGGCTGCTGTTTGTGCCTTGATAGTAATGCCACGTTCTTTTTCGATATCCATGGAGTCAAGTACCTGAGCACTCATCTCCCGGTTTTCAAGACCGCCGCAATACTGAATGAAACGATCAGCCAGTGTAGACTTCCCATGATCAATATGGGCGATAATAGAGAAATTACGTATATTATTCATGCAAGCCAATAATTAATTAATTCAGTCAATAGCCTCCCAGCATCTTCAATATCAGATACCAGAAAACCAAAAATAACTGCTCATTTTAACGGAATGAGCCCAAGTTCGCCGAAAAATTTATAATCGACAATTTTTTTAAATTCACTAATATTGCCATATTCAATTCTCATCACTACTATAAATCAGTAGTGTTAACAAAATATGTCATATTATTGACAGATTTAGCCTTTATCAATTATTCTGAAAGAATATATTTATATACATCTTAAACAGTATAAAGCTCTAATCAAATGACTATAACTTTATTAAAAAGAATCACTAAATATATCCTTTTTAGCACAATAGCCATCCTAATTTTTTTGATACTGCTTTATCAATTAATAAGCAGACAGGCTATGCCCTATACCTTCACAGACAGCAGCCAGCTCACACCGCGTAATGTAGGTCTTGTATTAGGTACGGCAAAGTATTTACGCAATGGTCAACTAAATCCGTTTTATCAATACCGTATTGAGGGTGCCGTTAAACTTTATCAGCAAGGAAAAATTAAACATTTGCTTCTGAGCGGAGATCATTCTCGTAAAAATTACAATGAACCAGAAACCATGCGCCAAGACTTAATTCAAGCGGGCATTCCTGCTTCATCTATAACATTGGACTATGGCGGACTAAGAACTTTAGACTCTGTACTTCGTGCAGAAAAAATTTTTCAGGTAAACAGTTTTACCATAATTACGCAAAGCTTCCATTGTGATCGTGCCATACTTATCGCCAGAAAGCATCAGCTAGATGCACAATGCTATGCAGTAGCAGCTCCAGGTGGCAAAAACTATGCAAAAGTAATAGTCCGTGAGATTTTAGCACGTGTTAAAGCTGTAAGTGATTTATATATCAAAGATAAACAACCTAAATTTTTGGGAAAACCAGAACCAATACTTTCCTCTGCACAAGACTAATCAACTATTTAAATACAAATTTACTGACAATAACAATACTTTCAAGCAGCAAGTTAGATACACAATATCGAAAATCACCCACAAAAAGAATACAATATATCTAAATTTAAATCAGTGGCCCATATGAAAGTGATTTCATGCTTAAAATTAGTACTCAGTTTGATGGTGGTAATATAGAAATTGTAGATGCTCATACGCCTAGCAACATTCGCCTGAAATTACCCAAAGACAACGCAGCCAACATCCGCCAATGGTTTTATTTCCGTGTACAGGGTGCGGCCTACCAGAATCTTCAGCTACACTTTATCAATGCTGCCGAATCTGCCTATCCTGCAGGTTGGGAAGACTACGAAGCAATGTGTTCTTATGACCGGATCAACTGGTTTCGCGTTCCTACCACCTACGAAAACGGAATACTTTGCATTAATCACACCCCATTGGCAAACAGTGTCTATTACGCTTATTTTGAACCCTATTCTTATGAACAGCATCTTAATTTGCTTGGTGACTCACAAAGTAGCGGACTGTGTCAAATAGAAGACTTAGGTAGCACAATACAAGGGCGTGACATTAATCTATTAACTATCGGCAATCAGGTTGCCAGTGATTTGAAAATATGGATTATTGCTCGCCAGCATCCAGGCGAAACCATGGCCGAATGGTTTGTTGAGGGCGTACTTAACCGTCTGCTTGATCATCAGGATCCGACAGCTCGTGCGCTACTTGATCGGGCTACTTTTTATATTGTTCCTAACATGAATCCAGATGGTTCAGCATTGGGTAATCTTCGTACTAATGCAGTTGGTGCTAATTTAAATCGTGAATGGTTAAATCCCAGCATGGAACGCAGTCCAGAAGTTTTTGTAGTCCGGCAAAAAATGCAGGAAACCGGTGTTGATTTATTTCTGGATATTCATGGTGATGAAACCATTCCTTATGTATTTCTTTCCGGTAATGAGGGTATCCCCTCATTTGATGAACGGCTGTATACATTACAGAAACAATTTAAACATGCCTTTCTGGTGGCCAGTCCAGATTTTCAGGATAAATATGGTTATGAAAAAGATGCACCGGGCGAAGCAAATCTAAGTCTTGCCACATCTTATATCGGTGAAACCTTCAAGTGCTTAGCCTATACATTGGAGATGCCATTTAAGGATAACCATCAATGGCCTGATGATGATTTTGGCTGGAACGGACAGCGTTCACTACGCTTGGGTGAAGCCATTCTAAGCCCAATATATGCCATACTTGATAGTTTGCGTTAATTTCCGCATGTTGTATCCTAAACTTGAACATATTACAGGCTTTTTTTGTATTTTTTAGTAAAATCAAATGATTAAAAATTACATGCGCCGCATAATAAGGATGGGTTATATGTAATCATGTTGTCTATATTCATTAACAATGCTTAGGAAACAATCATGAAAAAAAGCATACTTGTGTACAGCATCATCAGCGTTCTCTCTCTGGCAGCCTGCTCCCGGGATGAATCAGCCTCATCACCGCAATTAAGCTGTAACAGTGAACAGTTGCACAACCAGATTCAACAAACTCTTCAAACCGGTATTGATAACAATGCCCGTCAGTTTGCCCAAAATGACAGTCGACAGTTTGTTGATGCCGAAAAAGTTATTGGTGCCAGTCACGAACTGAGTATTGCTTTGTCAGAAGGTAAATTAGACAAAGACGCTAATGGTAATCCTATTTGCAGCAGTGAATTAAAGATTACTATTCCGACCAATATCTGGCAGCAAACCCAAGCCAATGCACCATTGTTATTTGGTAAATCAGATTTTATTGCTCAACTTAATCAGCAGCTACAGGGAAACGAAGTTACACAACGTGATGGTGTTTTTACCAAAGCTGTTAAATATGCTCCGGTGGCCAGCAATACTAATGCAGCATCAGCAGCCACCGCTGCCAGCAATTTTGATCAGGCAGGTATTCAGACATTCGCTACAGTTCTGGGGAATGCTTTGCTGCCATTTGGTATTAAAGATACAGTGGTCATTGCCGGCCATACCTACAATCGTGCCGACGCTATTACCCTGATCACCAATCCTAATGCAAAGGTATCGCCAATAGATCAGCCAAGCGCAACTGCGCAAATGGCCAGTGCGATTCTTAACGGACATATACCTGCTATAGGCAACGACAACCAGACTGATAGCAATAATAATGCAGATAAAATTTCAGAAAACAACAGTAAACCAACTGAGATTACGGCTAATCAATTGCAACTAGCACGGGATAATAACCGCAATGCCAACAGTGTTATTAATACACACTGGCGTAATCTTGATGATACTGTACGCAAAACATTACAGCAGGAAGAGCAGAAATGGATAGCCCGTAAGAACAGTCAATGTCAGGAAAAAGCTGCTAAAGCAGATACACCGGCTCATGCAGAATTCCTGCGACTGGAATGTGATACTCAGATGACTAACGAACGCATTAAGTATCTGAGTGGCTACGCAGTACATTAATCCATAATTTCAAAGCGGGCATCAGCTATAATGTTTATTGCTGATGCCTGTTTTTAATCTCGTTAATATAGTTGTACTGTGCTAACAAACATGTACATATATATTAAATTATGCCTTAATTGTGCACATTACACATTTTCTCTACACCTACTGGACATAAATGTACTAGCTGCAGAGCTAGATTTAAATTATCAAAAAATAGCTTAAACTATAAATTAATGCAATAAACTTAGAATCAGAATGGTATAAAGTGAATGGGAATATTTCTCAAAAAGATAGTAAAATTGCCATAACGTTGAAGCAGGTAAATCCAGACATTAATAAAGCAAAATTTGAAAATGGCAGTACGGTAAGATAGCTTACATTCTCTACATTGGTTCATATACCAGCGAAAATAGTACAATACAAAAGTTATTGGATTCTATTTTATTTAATGAATTGCAAATCATTAAAAATATTAATTAAATGTATATTTATCGGCTCCAACCAATACAGAACAGGATAAATTGAAAATAATCATACTATATCGCACAGGGTAATATGTCTGAAAGAAAAATAATTCATATTGATATGGATGCTTTTTATGCTTCAGTAGAATTGCGCGACCATCCAGAACTACAAAACAAACCGGTTGTGGTTGCGTGGGATGGGCCCAGATCGGTTATCTGTGCTGCTTCGTATACTGCACGCAAGTATGGTTTACATTCAGCTATGGCTGTAAACACAGCCAAACGTTTATGTCCTCAGGCAATCTATATTCCACCAAATTTTAGTAAATATCGCGCTGTATCACAACATATACACAGTATATTTAGCCGCTACACTTATCAGATTGAACCTGTTTCACTAGATGAAGCTTATCTGGACGTAACCAGCTATCAGGGCACATTACCCTATGCACGAGATATTGCGCGTGAAATACGCGCTGCCATACAGGCTGAAACGGGTTTGACAGCTTCGGCGGGAATTGCACCCAACAAGTTTTTGGCTAAAATCGCTTCCGACTGGCGCAAACCAAACGGACAGTTTGTTATTGCGCCTTCACAAGTTAAGGCTTTTCTACATAATCTGCCATTAGGAAAAATTCCCGGTGTTGGTAAGGTTACCGAGCAGAAAATGCATTCATTAGGCTGGACTACAGTGAGTGATTTAAGTCAGGTAAGTTTATCTGTTTTAGTGCATCATTTTGGTCGCTGGGGGTACCGGCTATTTGATTTAGCTCGAGGACGCGATGACCGTGAGGTGACAGCTGAACGTGACCGTCAGCAAATCTCAACTGAAATTACACTGAATGATAACGAAAATCTAACAGAAATAGCCCATCATCTGCCTGAATTAGCACAGACGTTGTTTCAAAGCATGCAACAAAAACGGCTTCAAGGCAGTTGTGTTACATTAAAATTAAAAAATACACATTTTCAGATTTATACGCGCTCCCAAACCTATTCATCTCCTTTACCTGATGCTGCCGCTCTGATTGCTGCCGGACAGGATCTACTTAAACGCATGCCTAACGACAGTGCTCTTTTCCGGCTCATAGGTCTGGGTATCAGCCACTTCTATCAGCATGAATATCAATCAGATTTATGGACAGCGGAAAGTACAGGCAAGTAAATCCAGAGCAAAATGGCAGCTGTAATTGCGCTATTCTGCCTAAAGCAAAGTTCAGACTACATCGCACTACATTTTTCTGGCTTAAGTCAACAAAATAAAGGATAATTAACCTGACTGGCTACAAGCGGGAGTGTGTAGTCACCCATCAGAAAAAGTAACATCACAGGAGTTACCATGAGTCACATTAAAGTGCCAACAGAAGGTCATAAAATCGTTTCCGGCCAAGCCATCCCGAATGATCCTATCATTCCCTTTATTGAAGGTGATGGTATCGGTGTAGATATTACGCCAGTGATGAAAGACGTTATTGATGCTGCAGTAGCCAAAGCTTATAACGGTACGAGAAAAATAGTCTGGATGGAAGTCTACGCTGGCGAAAAAGCCACTAAAATTTATGGTGAAAACGTGTGGTTACCGGAAGAAACACTGGAAGCCATCAAAGAGTACAAAGTAGCCATCAAAGGGCCGATGACTACACCCGTTGGAGGCGGAATCCGCTCACTGAACGTTGCTATTCGCCAGCAACTTGATTTATATCAGTGTGTTCGTCCTGTACAATACTTTACCGGTGTGCCTTCGCCACTGAAAGACCCAAGTAAAGTGAATATGGTTATTTTCCGTGAAAATACCGAAGATATCTATGCAGGTATTGAATGGCTGTCTGAAACAGAAGATGCTAAAAAGGTAATTAATTTCCTGCAGGGTGAAATGGGTGTTACCAAAATCCGTTTCCCGCAAACTTCCAGCATTGGGATCAAACCTGTGTCTAAAGAAGGCTCACAGCGCCTGACTCGTGCAGCCATACGTTATGCTATTGATAATGACCGTGACAGTGTTACCTTTGTTCATAAAGGTAACATCATGAAATTCACCGAAGGCGGCTTCCGCGACTGGTCGTATGAAGTAGCTAAAAATGAATTTGGTGCGACTTTAATTGGTGAAGGTCCATGGTGCGAATTCAAAAATCCGAAAACAGGTAAAAACATTGTAATTAAAGATTGTATTGCCGATGCTTTCCTACAACAGATTTTATTACGTCCAGCAGAATACGATGTAATCGCCACCCTGAATCTGAATGGTGATTACATTTCTGATGCGCTGGCTGCTCAAGTAGGCGGTATTGGTATTGCGCCGGGTGCTAATATTTCTGACGAATATGCCGTTTTTGAAGCCACTCATGGCACAGCACCCAAATATGCCGGTCAGGATAAAGTCAATCCGGGTTCAATCATTCTTTCTGCCGAAATGATGCTGCGTCATTTAGGTTGGAAAGAAGCTGCCGAGTTGGTGAATGCAGCTATTGAAAAAGCCATTGCTGATAAAATCGTTACTTATGATTTTGCCCGTATGATGGATGGCGCAAAAGAAGTTTCTTGCTCAGCTTTCGGTAAAGCCTTAATTGAACGCATGTAATCTGAGTTTGTTTATTTAATTATATAAAGCCGAATCTGTTCCAAAGATTCGGTTTTTTATATCATTTCCTTCAAATACAAAATTCTGACTACAATAATTAATAGTTGAAGTAATGAAGCCGGTATTTTATAAAGCTGGCAATTCTATTACAATAAATTTAAATTAACAGCATTCATATGTAAAAACATGATTTTAGGAATTGAAACCGATGTATGTGGCCGTTGTACACATTATCACAATGAAAATGATATTGCCGCACTTCAATGTAATCAGTGTAAGCAATATTATGCTTGTTTTAAATGTCATGACCAAATGTGTGGCCATCGTTTTGTTCCCATGAACACTGAAAACAGCAAGCCGGTTATGTGTGGAAAGTGCAAAAACTTTCTGACTTATGAACAATATCAACAATATAAGTGCCCATTTTGTCTAGCATCTTTTAATCCACGCTGTGCATTACATAAAAATATTTATTTTAAATAGCAAACTAGTGAATATTTTTAATTATCACCTAAATCAACAATCAAGCCGTCCTCGTCCCATTGGGTTTTCCGTATCAGTTCATTTTTTTCAAATATCGATTCACTTTTTTTGGCGCCCGAATCGTACCAACTCAGTACTACACCACTTACCTTATTATTGTGTATAGCCACATCGGCAAGCAGATGCCCTTTATCATCCCATGTTGTCATGGTTTGAACCTCGCCCAGATGGACGTACATATCCTGTTTCATCTGGCCATTTGGATACCAGCGCTGCCAGCGTCCCTCTGCTTTACCATTAACAAAAAACAGCTCACCACGTTTTTGCCCGTTTTCATACCAACTCAAAGTCCGGCCACTTGGCATCCCCTTTTTCCAATTCATTTCAATAGCCATCTGACCATTAGGGTACCAAGTATGCCATTTCCCTACCGGCTTGCCGTTTTTATAGTCACCCTGAATTTTATTACCGCCATCCGGATACTTTAGCTGCAACTTACCTTCTTTCATTGCCGGAATAAATTGTTGCAATTCATCTATAGGCAAGGCATAGCTGTCACTGGGTTTGGTCGGTACATGAAAATCCTGCTTGTCTGTATGATTATTATTATCGTGAGGATGTTGCACATGATTTACTTCAGACTGTTTTTGAACAGTCTGACCATCTGCACTGGAATACACACTCTTTTGAGGATCTGATTTGATCAGCCACACGATAGCTATCAGAATGAGTATTACTGCGAGTACGAACCAGTAAGTACGTCTGGCTACATACATGAATTTTATCCCTATTTACTAAGCAGAGTCATTATTTTATGCAATGAAAATTATTTCTATCTTTATTACATTTTTTTTCAAACAGGACGTCACTATCTGTTTTAGCTGCTTATTTTTGCCAGTAAGTTTTAACATTAACAAATTCATATATCCCGAATTCTGACAGCTCACGTCCAAATCCAGAATCTTTTACGCCTCCAAATGGTAAACGTAAATCACTACTGGTATGACGGTTGATAAACACACTACCCACATTTAACTGTTCCGCAAACTGCCATGCTGTATGGGTATTCTGCGTGTAAATACTAGCCCCCAAGCCAAAAGGATTATCATTAGCCAGATTCAATGCATGAGCATTGTCTTGCGCCCGTAGAATAATAGCAACCGGCCCGAATACTTCTTCATGATATACACGACAATCTGAATTTACTTTATCCAGAATAGTAGCTGGATAAAACCAGCCTGACATATCTTTTGGAATTTCACCGCCCAGCAGACACTGTGCACCATGAGCTACTGCATCCTGTACTTGCGTGTGAACAGCGGTGCGTAAATCCTGACGGTGCAAGGGTGCTAAAGTAGTAGTTGGCAACCATGGTTCGCCCATCCGCAATTTTTGGCAATGCTGTTGCAACGCAGTAATAAAATCGTCTGCAATTTCATTATGGACTATAAGCCGTTTGGCTGCATTACAGGATTGACCAGCATCACGAAAACGCGAATAACACGCTTCTGAAGCTGCCTGTTCCACATCTGCATCATTCAATACAATGAATGCATTGCTTCCTCCCAGCTCCATTACGCATTTACGCAGATGTCGGCCGGCAAGTGCTGCCAAATACCGTCCTGTCTCAGTTGAGCCTGTAAAAGCCAATGCCTGCGTTTTTGAAATAGCATACTCAATATCATTATTATTCAGCCAGGCCAATTGTAAAGGTAAGTCTTCACCCACCAAGTCAAACAGCATCTGGCTGATTTGGCCTACAGAAGGTGCTGGTTTTACTAGACAGGCATTGCCCGCACATAAAGCCGGAATAGCAAAACGCAGAATCTGCCATACCGGATAATTCCACGGCATAACGGCCAGTATTGTTCCCAATGGTTCAAAGCGTACCTGACTCAGACTTGCCTGTGTAGCAATGGTTTTGTGTGCCAGTAGTTCAGGTGTCAGATGGGCGTAGTAGCGAATTAACGCAATTGATTTGCTGATTTCGGCTTCGCACTCGCGCAAACAGCGCCCTACTTCAATACAAATCTGATAGGCCAGCTCCGCTTTGGCCTGCTCCAGACGCTGGGCAAAGGCCAGTAAACGTTGGGTACGGGATTGTACATCTTCTTGGGCAAAGGCATATTGTTGCAGTGCCAACTGCTGATACTGTAGTCCGAATTCAGCCTTGGTCAGACTTTTACGATTAAACAGAACTTCACCTGTAACGGCATGATAACTGGTATACAACGCAACAATCCTTCATCCACAAAAAATAAATCAAACAGCACGTGCTACTAATTCATACAGGCTATTAAATAATATTGACCTTATAAACGAATTTATAAGGTCAATGATAAAAATTATTGCTCGTCTCCGGTTTCCAGTTTCTGTACACCCTGCTTAAGCTTATAACGACTCTTCATCCATTCTAGATTTAGGGTAACCAGATTTTGTGCCAGATTTCGACTGATTACTTGTTTGGCCTGTGGCAGAACATTAACCAAATCTTGTGGCGGCTTGATTGAATTAATTTTCACCAGAACCGGGTTTTGCTGGTCACTAAGCAGGATATATGCAGATTTGCCGTTTGCCGGTTTAGCTTTAATCCAAGATTGGAAATCGTCCTTGGACATAACAGCTACTGCCTGCTGTGGAGTCAAATCAGTACTGGGAGACCATGACAAAGTGGGGCTGTTACCTTTATTTATAGCATCTATAGCCTGTTTGGCCGCTGCTATGGCAAGATTTTTGGTTTCCAATGCCACATAATCCTGTTTCACCTGAGCCTTGACTTCGGCAAAGGATGCCTGATGTTCTTTGCGCACATCAAGAGCGCGCACTACCCAGTAAGTTCCGTTACCCATATCTACTGGTTCGGAATTGTAGCGTTTAACCAGTACATCATTGCCAAACAAAACATCTTCCAAGGCTTTCGGCATACCGCTGGCACTAGCCATCTCACGTGTTACCCACCCCTGATCAACTTTATGAATTTCCAAGCCAAGCTTATCTTTAATGGGTTGCAGTGTTGTAGGATTATTAAAAGCCAGATCAGCGATACTTTCTTTCATTTTAGCTACCAGTGCTGTACCCTTGCGAGCCTGTATCTCCTGTGTTAATTGTGCTTTTACATCTTCCAGAGATGGTTTTGGCGCAGAAGCTGATGCCGGAATTTTGTCATACGCTTCCTTTAGCTCCTCCGCACTGACATTTTCCTTAGCACCCAATTCTGCGGCTGACAATTGTACAAATTCATATTTTACTGCTTGTGGCTGATAATATTGTTTTTTATTGGCTTCGTAATGAGCCTTAAGTTTGTTGTCATCAATTGCCACCTGATTGACAAAGTTTGCTGCGGGAAAGGTTACAGTTTGTAATTGGCGTGCAGACTGAAGCAGATTAACCATCTGCTTTGCTTGTACATCACTTACCAGATTACCAGCTTTCATCAGATTGAGCATTGTCTGCATGGCATACTGCTTACGTATATCGTCGATTAAAGCTTCTTCAGACATGCCAGCCTGTTGCAGGAATGCGCGATATTTGGTTTCGACAAATTTTCCGTTTTCCTGAAAACTAGGTTCAGAAGCAATAATTTGCTTTATCTGTTCGAGTGATACATTAATGCTCATATCTTGAGCACCCTGCTGAATATAAGCCTGATCAACCAGTGTGTCATAAACCAGCTGTTTGCTCACTGGGTTACCAGAAGCATTCTGTAATCGCCGCTGGAAATCATTAACATCACTAACTTTGATTTTAATATCACCAACTTTACTGATGTAATCAGTACCGGGTACAGCCAGCGAATAGCCACCTGCAAACACAAAACTAAGACAAATCACACCCAGAATGATCTGGGCTGGAGTTCTATATTTTTCTACAATGTGGAACATGGGATTCAGTTAACTTTTCTAAAGCAGATAATATTCTATTGTAACGTTTTTTGTTAAGCTAAACCAATGCCGTTTGAAGCGCTAATGCATAAATACGACAACAACAGAAAAGGCGGGATATCCCGCCTTGCTGTATTACGCAATTTTAAATCAAAGAGCATCTTTCAGTGCTTTACCAGCACGGAACTTAGGTGTTTTGGCTGCTTTGATTTCTAATGGTTCACCTGTTTTAGGATTGCGTCCAGCACGGGCAGCACGCTCACCTACATAAAATGTACCAAAACCCACCAAAGTTACCGTATCGCCACCTTTCAGTGCATTGGTAACAGCGCTAATCATACCATCTAGAGCTTTAGCTGCAGAAGCTTTAGATAAATCGGCTTCTTGAGCAATAGCTTCAATCAATTCAGACTTATTCACAATAAAGTCCCTTTCTGTTGTTATGTTCATATGATTTTCAGGTGCCACATGGGTGGTGAAACCTGAACAATACATTACGCTTACTTTATAACAAGCCCAAATTCTCTGTGTCAAGCGTCGATAGGCTTGCAGTGAGTTAAATCGAACCAAAAATAAAGCCATTCACCAATTAGTGTTGGTGAATGGCTGCATATCAATGTTTTACGGTTTTTGTAGTTGACTTAGTCGCAGATTTAGCTAATACACCTTCTTCAGAAACGCTTTGCCAAGGGCTGGGTGGATATGCCAGTCCCAGATTAAGCACTTCATCAATCCATTGTACCGGATGAATGGTAAGTTCTTCACAAATATTAGCAGGAATTTCTTCCAGATCTTTAACATTATCTTTTGGAATCAACACATGTTTGATCCCACCACGCAATGCCGCCAGCAGTTTTTCTTTCAATCCGCCAATCGGTAAAACCTCACCTCTCAGGGTAATTTCTCCAGTCATGGCTACATCTGCACGTACAGGAATACCGGTAAAAGCCGAAACCAGAGCCAGAGTAATTGCACTACCAGCACTAGGTCCATCCTTAGGAGTGGCACCTTCGGGAACATGAACATGAATGTCGTTTTTCTCATAAAAATCAGGTTCAATACCCAAACTTTCAGCCCGAGAACGCACCACACTCCATGCAGCACTGACGGATTCTTGCATAACATCACCCAGCTTACCGGTACGCAGGATATTACCTTTACCACGGAATTTGCTGGCTTCAATTGTTAAAAGCTCACCGCCCACTTCAGTCCAAGCTAGACCGGTTACCTGTCCGACACGGTTCTCATTTTCTGCCACACCATAATCAAAGCGACGCACACCAAGATATTCATGCAAATTTTCAGCATTGATAATGATTTCTTCCGGCTTGGCTTTAGCTTTTTTACCCTTACCACCTGCACCGACTTTCTCTTCTGCAACCGACTGCTTCATAACTACTTTGCGGCAAATCTTGGCAATCTCACGATCTAGTGAGCGTACGCCGGCTTCGCGGGTGTAGTAACGAATAATATCGCGCACAGCAGATTCTTCGATGCAGATTTCACCATCACGTACGCCGTTCTGCTTGACTTGCTTCGCAACCAAGTATTTCATGGCAATGTTGATTTTCTCGTCTTCGGTATAACCGGAAAGACGAATAATCTCCATACGATCAAGCAACGGCGTAGGAATATTTAGACTATTGGACGTAGCTATAAACATGACATCCGATAAATCAAATTCTACTTCTGCATAGTGATCAGAAAACGAATGGTTCTGTTCAGGATCGAGCACTTCAAGTAAAGCGCTGGCCGGATCACCTCGAAAATCGTTACCTAACTTATCAATCTCATCCAGCAAGAACAGTGGGTTTTTTACACCAGCCTTAGTCATGTTTTGCAGAATTTTACCGGGCATAGAACCAATATAGGTACGGCGATGGCCTCGGATTTCACTTTCATCATGTACGCCACCCAGAGCCATGCGCACATATTTACGGCCGGTGGCTTTAGCAATGGATTCACCCAATGAAGTCTTACCCACACCAGGTGGCCCAACCAGACACAAAATTGGCCCTTTTAGCTGATTCATGCGCTTTTGTACAGCAAGATATTCAAGAATGCGTTCTTTTACCTTTTCCAAGCCATAATGATCAGCATTCAAAATCAGATCTGCTTTGGCAATATCCTTGCTAACTTTAGATTTCTTTTTCCATGGTAATTCAAGCAAAGTATCAATATAGTTACGCACAACAGTAGATTCCGCAGACATCGGGGGCATCATGCGTAATTTTTTGAACTCAGACAGACATTTTTCTTCTGCTTCCTTGCTCATACCGGCCTGACGAATCTGTGCTTCAAGATTAGCCAGATCATCATCTTCTTCACCAAGCTCTTTCTGAATCGCTTTTACCTGCTCATTCAGATAGTATTCACGCTGAGATTTCTCCATCTGCCGTTTTACCCGGCCGCGAATACGTTTTTCTACCTGAAGAATATCCAGCTCGGATTCAAGCAGATGCAGTAAATGTTCCAGACGAGTGGTAACATTTACCATAGCCAGAATCTGTTGGCGCTGATCCAGCTTAAGCTGCAAATGAGCAGCGATGGTGTCAGCCAGCCGGCTTAATTCATTAATTCCGTGAATAGTGGTTACTACTTCTGTCGGAATTTTTTTGTTTAATTTTACCAGCTGCTCAAACTGAGACAGTAATGTGCGACGCAATGCCTCGTCATCATGTGTGTCCTCATTGGCGTCTTCACATTTTTCGATATGAGCCTCAGCGTACGCACCACTTTCATCAATATACTGTACTTGAGCACGATACAGACCCTCTACCAGCACTTTAACGGTACCATCAGGTAGTTTGAGTACTTGCAGAATATTGGCCACTGTGCCCATAGCATACATATCTTCTGCATGCGGTTCATCAGTATCAGCATTTTTCTGTGCCAGTAAGAATACCGGTTCATCATGCTCCATTGCTGCATTCAGAGCCGCTATAGATTTTTCCCGCCCTACAAACAAGGGCAATACCATATGCGGGTAAACGACAACGTCACGCAGGGGCAACATCGCCATTGTGGTTGGCTGTACCGAAGGAGAATCATAAACTTCAGCCATGTAATGCCTCAATCTTTCCTGAAAATATGCAATAAAATTGAATGTAGAAATGGTGCTGAACCAACATTTTTCAAGTACTTTTGTGGTTTAGCGCCCATTGCTGCATGACAATGTTTAAAATACTAATTTATGATTGATATCAACTTATAGAGATAAGCCGGACAATTCTAATTATTTGATCTCAGTCTGCCCAGCTTTAGCTGATCAGCGAGTTACTGGTTTATAGCGAATACGTTTAGGCTTTGCTCCTTCCTCCCCTAAGCGGCGCTTTTTATCTGCTTCGTATTCCTGATAATTACCATCAAAAAATATCCATTTTGATTCACCTTCGGCAGCCAGAATATGCGTAGCTATTCGATCAAGGAACCACCTATCGTGTGATACAACCAGAACACTACCTGCAAATTCCAGTAATGCATCTTCCAGTGCGCGTAAAGTTTCCACGTCCAGATCATTGGAAGGTTCATCCAGTAATAAAACATTGCCACCAGAAATCAGCGTTTTAGCCAAATGTAACCGTCCACGTTCGCCACCGGATAGTTTACCGACAATTTTGCTCTGGTCACTGCCTTTGAAATTGAATCTTCCCAGATAGGCGCGTGCCGGTATTTCAAACTGTCCTACCTGTAAAATATCACGCCCCTCAGCAATCTCATCAAACACATTTTTATCTTCATGCAACCCGTGACGGCTTTGATCTACTACTGACAATTTAACAGTCTGCCCAATTTTCACCTGCCCCTGATCTGGCTGTTCCTGCCCAGTAATCAACTTAAATAATGTCGACTTACCTGCACCATTAGGACCAATAATACCGACGATGGCTCCCGGCGGAATTTTGAAACTTAAATCATCAATCAGTAATTTGTCACCAAAACTCTTGCTAACATGCTCAAATTCGATTACCTCATTACCCAGACGCTCAGCCACTGGTATGAAAATTTCCTGTGTTTCGTTACGCTTCTGATACTCATAATTACTCATTTCCTCAAAACGAGCTAAGCGAGCTTTTGATTTGGCCTGACGTCCGCGCGCGCTCTGGCGTACCCACTCGAGTTCTTGTTTCATAGCTTTAATACGCGCAGCTTCGGCTTTTGCCTCATGTGCCAGTCTTGCTTCTTTTTGCTCTAGCCAAGAACTATAATTACCTTTCCACGGAATACCATGACCTCGGTCTAATTCCAGAATCCATTCAGCGGCATTATCCAGAAAGTAGCGGTCATGTGTTACAGCAACCACAGTACCGGGAAAACGAACTAGAAATTGCTCCAGCCATTCTACAGATTCGGCATCCAGATGATTGGTAGGCTCATCCAGCAACAGCATATCTGGTTTGCTTAATAACAATTTGCACAAAGCTACACGGCGTTTTTCACCACCAGACAAATTACCAATTCGCGCATCCCATTCAGGTAGACGTAAAGCATCAGCGGCAATTTCTAATTGATGTTTTATATTATCTCCGGCGCCAGCGGTGATAATGGCTTCCAGACGTGCCTGTTCTTCGGCCAATGCATCAAAATCAGCGTCTGGTTCGGCATAGGCCGCATAAATCTCTTCTAGCTTCTGCTGGGCACCGGCTACATCGCCCAGTCCAGATTCCACTTCCTCCCGTACAGTTTTATCAGCATCTAATTGCGGTTCCTGTGGTAAGTAACCGATTTTGATGCCACTCATAGCAATAGCTTCTCCTTCAAATTCGGTATCCACTCCGGCCATAATTTTCAGCACAGTCGATTTACCAGCACCATTAAGTCCCAGCAAACCAATTTTTGCACCCGGGAAAAAGGATAGCGAAATATCTTTAATAATTTGTTTTTGTGGCGGCACGGTTTTACTTACGCGCAGCATTGAGTACACATATTGGCTCATAGTATGTTCATCAGTATTAGATTAGTCTTTATCAGCCTGAATGATAGACCGAAAGTTATAAATTTGATTTTAACATGCATATAACTGCTGTCACGGTATGCTTTGCGTTAAAATGCTTCCTTTTATCTTTTTTCATGCTTTATGAATATCATCTCTACCCTGATAGATTTTATTTTACATATTGATCAGCACCTGCAATTCATTGTCAGTCAATATGGTATATGGATTTATGTTATCCTCTTTGTTTTAATTTTTTGCGAAACTGGATTAGTAATCACACCTTTTCTCCCGGGTGATTCCTTACTGTTCGCAGCGGGCGGAATAGCAGCAGTCGGAGAGATGAATATCCATTTAATGGTCGTGCTGTTGCTAACTGCGGCTATTATTGGAGATGCGGTAAATTTCTCAATTGGCAAGAAATTTGGAGGATATCTGTTTGCTAATCCTCAATCTCGACTATTTAAGCAGATTTATTTACACAAAACGCAGGAATTTTATGCAAGACATGGTGGAAAAACCATAGTTATTGCACGCTTCGTGCCGATGATACGAACATTTGCGCCCTTTGTGGCCGGTATGAGCCATATGCATTATGGTCATTTTCTCCGTTACAATTGTATTGGTGCTATTCTCTGGGTATTGCTGTTTTCCTATGCCGGCTATTTTTTTGGTAATCTGCCATTTATCAAGCAGAACCTATCTTTAGCATTGATTATTATTATTGTCATTTCTGTTTTACCAGCCATAATTGAAATTATGCGGCACAAGCTAACAGCACATAAACGAAATTAAGTATTCTATACTGCTGTACATTCATAAATTATAGGCAAAATATGAGCCAGATACATCTGTTACCCGATCACTTAATTAACCAGATAGCAGCCGGTGAAGTGATAGAACGCCCTGCTAATGCGCTTAAAGAAATTATTGAAAATAGTCTGGATGCCGGTGCCAGTTATATCGATATCCAGTTAGAAGCTGGTGGTATCAAACGTCTAACTGTAACTGATAACGGACAAGGCATAAATGAGACCGACGTCCCCCTTGCTCTGCAACGCCATGCCACCAGTAAAATTAGCACACTGGATGATCTAGAAAAAGTGGTAAGCATGGGATTTCGCGGTGAAGGATTGGCCAGTATTGCCTCAGTCAGCCGCCTAACATTAACCAGCCGTACTGCCACTGCTGCCCATGCTACCCAAATTTTTGCTGAAGATGGCAAACTTAGTCCCGTCAAACCAGCAGCGCACGCGCCAGGTACCACGGTAGATGTTGTTGAGCTTTTTTTTAATACACCGGCCAGACGGCAGTTTCTGAAATCGCCAAGCACAGAATTTGCTCATTGTCGTACCATGGTAGAGCGTCTGGCACTGGCTCATCCTGATGTAGCTTTTGAATTACAGCACAATAGCAAGAATATATTCACCCTGCCTGCACAATCCCTCTCGGAGCGGTGCACCGCAATTATGGGGGTAGATTTTACCGCGGCCAGCCTAAATGTAGATGAAACAATAAACGGGATGCGATTAAACGGTCTAATTGGCAAACCTACTTTTGCACAAGGAAAAACCAGCCAGCAATACATTTTTGTCAATCAGCGCTTTGTACGTGACAAAATTATTTTACACGCTGTAAAACAGGCCTATAACGATGTTTTGCATCAAGCATTAACACCAGCATTTGCGCTTTTTCTTACCCTATCACCAACTGATGTGGACGCAAATGTTCATCCCACCAAAACCGAAGTGCGCTTCCGGCAAAGTCAGGCTGTACATCAGCTGGTTTTTCATACTTTAAATAAATGTCTGGCTGCCACCAATGCCACTCAAACTGAATCCATTTCCCAGCCAGCCGTTGTTTTGGCGGATATCATGCACAAACAGCCGGCCAGTGTACAGCAACTGTTCCCCGCGCAAGAAAACGCAGCTGGTTCAAAACAGTCACCGGCACCCTATCACCGTAGCCATACCCCCATACAGCGCAACTTGAGTTTAAAAGAATCTCAAGCTGCCATGAATACTTATGCCGAACTATATAGATCAGAAACAGTTTCTATTGCAGATAACGTTGCTACTGCCGATGCAGAGGTAATTGATAGTGAACTTAATGATTTGGAGCAAGCGCGGGGGATTACTGCTACGCAAACTCCAGTACAACTACCTGTAAATGAAACAAATACCCCCCCGTTAGGTTATGCCATTGCCCAGCTACTGGATATTTATATTCTGGCACAGGCTGAAGAAGCTTTGATTCTGGTAGACATGCATGCTACTGCCGAACGTGTCAATTATGAAAAGATGAAACAACAACGCGATGCTAATGGTAAAGTAAGCAGCCAAACATTATTGATTCCTGTCCGCTTTACTGCCAGTCATGAAGAAATTGCGTCTGCAAGCGAATATGCTACCACTTTGCAAAATTATGGTCTGAATATCAGCATTGAGAATGATCAGCAACTGGTGGTTCATACAGTACCAGCAATGCTGGTCAAAAGTGATATTCAGCAACTGGTACAACAAGTACTAGCCGATTTAATGACTATTGGCAGCAGTGATGTAATCAGAGAAAGTGAAAATCGTATTCTGTCCACTTTAGCCTGTCATGGTTCAGTCCGTGCCGGACGTAAATTAACATTGCCGGAAATGAATGCTTTACTGCGAGATATGGAACAGACTGAACGCGCAAATCAATGTAATCATGGCCGACCTACGTGGGTAAAACTGCGTTTACAGGATTTGGATGCGCTCTTTTTACGCGGACAATAATATTATCTTAGTATTGGGTACGCTATACCGAGTGTTACTAGTCTATAAATTATAATTAGAATGGTATACTGGTTCCTCAAAAATGTATCGGTGCTTCAACCAACATAGTCGGTATAGTGTACTACCTAACAAACTCTACATCCTTCATAACCATTTATAATCAGCTGATTTGCTTACCACGGAGCATGGGTCTGGAGCCATAGAATCTTGCTTTTCTTATTGATATGCCGGTTAAACCTATAGTTGGCATACTTTAGTGCGACATTAGCGCTCATTCCACCATGACTATAGTTGCTTAAACCTATTTCACAACCACGGTCTTAAGCATATTGAGAGGGTGCGATATTGGCTCTTTCTGAATTGCTTAAAGGTAAGCGACCTCCGATTAAACCATTCATCTTATCGCAAAAGACATATAATCCTTTTATAATCATAGCTATAATATATTCATACAGTCTGCATCACCTTACTTTTATCTAGCAAAGTAGAAAAGTAATATCAACGTTAATTCTACTAGAATAAATAGTATGAATATAAATCTATTGATAAATAAAATTTTTTTGTTTTTCACCGATACATAACCAAAAATAGCTTTCCAAAAAAAAATTGATACTTCCATATTATGGATAAATAAATCTTTAACTGAGCTAACTAATCCTTCTAATTTGGCCATTTTATACGTCAATATATTGCTAATAATAATTAAAATAGGAATAAAAATAATACTTAACATCAAAACAGGATTTAACATAAATTCCCTTTACCATGTAGCAAGTAAAGCTTGACCAACGGGTTTATAATAAGAATTATCTGGAGAAGATGGTTGTGCTGCTCCACCTTTTATTCTAATCGTTTTTTGATAGCCAGTTGTTTCAGAAATTTTTGCTCCAAGGGCAACACCTCCTTTACCTGGTATATTCAATTTACCATCCTTCTGTATTGGCGCAGAAATACAAACTAAACCTGATATACGAGCAAATGCACCTGCACAAATTTCAACAAAAACACCATCTGGTCTAGCACTTGATGAAAATAACATTCCAAAACCACCTTCAAAAGCAGCGCCAGTTGTAAACCTTACTGAATAGTAGCTGTTCCATTCCTATTTATTGTTATCAATACATTACCGCTTATGGCAGCTCCTGCCAAGTTCACAGTAATGCCCATATTATCCACTTTTTTATTGTCTTCGATATCTTAAAGTGATTATTTACAGCCGAATACGCAGCCTGATATCTCTGCGCCTCATCCGCCATATTGTCTCCAACTGCTGCTCCCGTCGCTGCGCCGGTAAGGCCTGCTATGGCTGAAACTGTCGCTTTTTCATCTGCGGTTAAATCTTCGCATCCTTTCCATACAACCATTTTGATACGATTGGTGCCGTTGCCTCTACTCCTGCTGCGGCCAATCCTCCAGCAAGGGCATTATTGCCTCCTGCTGCGGCCACGGCTGCGCCTAGTACGGCATGGGCTACCAGATGAGCGGTGCTGCCTTCGGCATCTTTGCCTTTAAAGTACTGCCCAATCTGATACGATAGTGCTGGACTGGCGGTGGCCGCGACAATGCCGCCTATGCTATTGGTGAGTGCAGCCAGTCCTACTCCGATCGCATTCAGTATTTGGTATTTTGTTCCATAGCCACGCTGTCGCTTTTCAGCAACTTTTAAACAGCACACCTTAGATTAAAATGTATCTACAATCCCATTTGTAATCTTGGTTTGATATTTAAATAAATCGTTTAAAAATTTAATGTTAATACCATTGAAGTATAAATACTCTACTACAATATCTGGTAAATATGATGTTTTAGGAATTTTCCTATGCTTTAAATTTGATAAACATAATTTTTTTATATCTTTCAAGCGATTAGGATTGTTAAACAATATTTTATTACTTTTACATAAAAATTCATTTTGATAGATATCCTGGCAAGGAATATGCAGAACTATTTTTTCGCTATTATCCTTAATTCCCAAACGAAGTTTATTGTCTTGTATTTCAATATATTTTAAAAAGCTATTTTCAAAATATAATTTTATTAAATAATTATTTCTATTTTTTTTTACGACTCCATAGTAAATACCATTTAAATATTTACTATCATTATCAACTGGAAATAATGATGTGATCCTAGTATTATTTTTCGAAAAATTACATAAATTTGATTGATTTTCAACAGCATTATAAACTGAATCTTGTTCATCTGCTTGAGCTAGGCATACCAATGAATACAACATAAAAAATGACATTAACTTTCTTAATATTGATATTAAATATCTCATTTATTAATCCTTTCATTAATATAAATATTATAATCAATAGGAGACTCCAATAGGTCGTATAGGTATCTTCCTTCCTATGGAATCTATTTTATAATCGAAATATATTTTTTGTTGTACACCACCATAATTATATATTTTAACTAATACACTTTTTCCTTTCCATGTTGTTAAAATAGGATGTGGATTTAAGTATTGATAAATAAAATTCTTATTTGGATACAATTCCTGTAAATAATTTAGTTCAGCCAATATACCTGCATTATGTCCAGGTGTGAATATTAAATGTCTATTGTTATTATTAACTGTTGATTTTATCCCCTCATAGTTATTAGTTTGCTCCCTTTCTTTAATATAATGAATAATTGATTGCATTAATGCATTCGGATCTGAATTCTGAAAAAAATCTTTTGTGACATCAATGTTACCAGTCTGAAAATCATCTATCAAAATTTGATCTTGACTTATAATTTTAGGATCAGAAATCAATCTCAAATAGATATCTTCATTTTTATTAATTGCGTCTATTATTGTTTTATTCGCCACATCTGTGGGATTTAATACTCCACCATTTGGATTATCCGATACTAATACAGGTGGATTTTGAGTATCATCATAATGATAACCATCAATCACGATTCTATTCTTTTCGTCTAATTTATAGTTATACTGTTTTTGTGCTTTATTTAATAAATCCAGATAACGTTTTTTAGCGGCTTTGTCACCGGTAACTATCAGCCGATTATTATCCACCGCTGCATGCCCAGCCTGATTACCCTGTGCTACATCCGCCATACTGCCGCCAACTGCCACTCCTGTCGCAGCTCCGGTAAGTCCTGCGATTGCTGAAACGGTTGCTTTTTCATCTGCGGTTAAATCCGCTGGATTTTTACCATACAGCCATTTTGATACGATTGGTGCCGTTGCCTCTGCTCCGGCTGCGGCCAACCCACCAGCTAATGCATCATTACCTTCCGCTGCTGCTACTGCGGCTCCTAATATGGCATGTGCCAGTATATGAGCTGTTTCCTGACCGGCGGTTAATTCATCTTTACCGCCGGTTATCTGGTTTTTATGAGCCAGAACTTTGAAGTACTGCCCAATCTGATACGATAATGCCGGACTGGCGGTGGCGGCGATAATGCCGCCTATGCTATTGGTGGGGGCTGCTAGTCCTGCTCCGATGGCACTCAGTATCAACCCGCCGGTATTCCATTGCGCCAATTCTTTTTCATACTATCGGTTTTGATATGATTCGTATAATTACACATAATTAGATTTATGTGGGTATTTTTCCTGATAACCAAATCGGTTCTTCATCTGATTCAAGATCATCAAATACTGTTAAAGGTATTTGTTTATAACTTATTAGATAAGGTATAGTAGTAATACAAATCATTACAGGTAGATACTCATCTTTTGAAGGAGAACCAAAATTTTCGTAACTTAATTTGGCTGATTCAACGCACTCATAAAAAGCTTTAAAATAGCGATTAAAAATATCAAATAAAGTATTACCATCTATATTTAAACAACTTTTTATTTTTCCTAATCGTATTGTAGTTATATCAATTGCTTCATTAGCATATTGTTTAAATTCCTCTTCAATAAGTTTTATCAATTCTTCTGCTGTATCCAACTCTTCCAAACGCAAATAACGACGATAAAATCGATCTGTTATTAGTATCCAGTCTCGTTCTGGGTATTTGGGAACAACATAATACTCAATACATTCAAAAAATAAAATGATATCGTTAGCTGTTCCTAATTCAAATACGTCTGATCCCCCCCCAAAACCAATTTCAATTAACATAACTTATCTATCCCTATTTATTTTTAAATTTAATCTGGTTACCCGAAATGATACCATTAGATTTTTGAATTATACCCTGTTTGATTCTATTTCTCTGAACCGGCGTTGTATTTTGCCCCCTTACATCTATCACAATTTGTTGCTGCATACCATTTGGTAAATGTTTACTTCTATCAATTGCTTGTTTAGAGACATTATTAATCAAATTATCAGCGTATTTTCCTATATCATAATTTTTCACTTCTATTGAACAGGTTGTTCGGTTACACCAGTCTGGTCTGGTGCTACCTTTTGTACCATAAGGTACTTCTTTACCGTCTTTGTAACTTACCTAAGGTTTATAATCTGGTGGTAAACTGGCTCCTACATCTTTTTCTAAATCTTTTGAGGTTGGTCGTTTTTTAGCTGGGCTTTTATCAGCCCCAGTAACACCTTTCCCAGCACTATTACCAGCTTTAGATACCTTTCCTACATTCAAATTTACCTTTTTAGTTATCAGTACAGCTGCCAGCAGCTCTCCAACAGCCTCTCTAGCCTGCAAATCCTCATGTGCTGCTTTATCCAATAACTCATAAAACTGAATATATGTGCGTGTATCAAATGCTGCTTTGATACTATTTAGTGCTGCTTTGTTTTTCGGATCTAACGTCGCTTGCATCTGATTGCATAGATTCGGCGTTAAACCTGTACAATATACTACTGCATTTAGTGAGTCTATACCATAATCACTTAATCCTACTACACTATCTAAACCATCTCCTATTAAATTGACCGCTACATTTCTTATTACATCTAGGTTATCTTTGGCTTCTTTTTCGGTATGCCAGTAGTGTTTTGCGTCCTCTATATAACTGCGTATTTTATCTCCAAATTCGGTATTGTTATCCACCGCAACATGCCCAGCCTGATTACCCTGCGCCACATCCGCCATACTGCCGCCAATTGCCACTCCCGTCGCTGCGCCGGTAAGGCCTGCTATGGCTGAAACTGTCGCTTTTTCATCTGCGGTTAAATCCGCTGGATTTTTACCATACAGCCATTTCGATACGATTGGTGCTGTTGCCTCTGCTCCTGCTGCGGCCAACCCACCAGCTAATGCATCGTTACCTCCCGCTGCTGCTACTGCGGCTCCTAATATGGCATGTGCCAGTATATGAGCTGTTTCCTGACCGGCGGTTAATTCATCTTTACCGCCGGTTATCTGGTTTTTATGAGCCAAAACTTTGAAGTACTGACCGATCTGATGCGATAATACTGGACTGGCAGTGGCGGCGTTTTTACCGTTTTTTTACTGTTATGGAGCATCTATGGAGCATCAATGCTATTTCTTTATTATATAATTTTCTTCGGATGCTTTATAAGAAAATATAAAAGTTATTTACTAAGCTCACACTTTGTTTTTACCATTTAATTTCACATCTTTCTCCTGATTTACAGAACAAATTTTTTATTAAAGGTTTGTCATCAGGTTTACACCATGGATCATCAATTTCATAATTAAAAAAACAAGTTTCTACATCAGCATCTTCAGGTAAGGGTAAAGATAAATATTTTTTGAACATTTTAGTTCCGCATGCTTTATTATTTTTCAAAAATATATCCGTAGCATTTTTATAACTTATCCCCGTATTATTTTTGAACCATGATAACCATTTATATTTTAAATCGATATACGCACGGGCTAAATTGTGTACATCACTACCATTAAAAATTAGATATTGTGGAAAAACTTCATTCAATTTCTCATAATGTGCCCATTCATATATTTGAGGAAGTTTATCATATAAATACTTAGCATTCTGTTTAATATCTCCAGTAATTTTCATAAAATAATCCGTATAATTCACGTAATCCTTATAGTCGCACGTTCCTGTGTAAAAGCATTGATCGTATTTCTCAAGCTGACAGAAAAAATCCTGTTGTTCCTTTACACTAATTTGTTTTGCAAATATTGACTTGTTTAAAACTATCAATAATGTAATTAATAAAAAAATTTCTTTTGACTGTATCAACATTATTTTTACTCTTTAAGGTAAGATTTGCCCATTTTTTAGTCTGAAGCGCATTGTTCCAGCCTGACCATTAATAGTAGCGTTAGTATTATAGTATCCATTGGAATCGGGTAATATTGTTGTTTCTCTTGGAGTAAATTGATTGCCTTTTTGCTCTTCAATAGTACCAATTACTTTATCATTGGCTTTATCTATATATAACATATTAAAATGCTTTCCTGAATTTCTATCATAAATAGAACCCTGTGCCCGATCTGTATTGTCAATTGCGTTTTGTTTTGTAAATACCCCATAGTTAGTACAAAACAGACGTAGAAAATCATGCTGCTTGTTTTAGTGTTTTATACTCAATCGGCGTCATATTATTTAATGCTTCATGAGGTCTTTCAGTATTATAAATGGTTAGCCATTCTTCGGTTACCTTTCTTGCTTGTTCTAGATTATTAAATAAATATAAATCCAATATTTCCGTGCGATAGGTACGATTAAATCGTTCAATATACCCGTTTTGATATGGACTGCCGGGGTTGATGTAATCTATAGTTATACCATGTGATTTTGCCCAATTAGTAAACGTGTTTCCAGTGAATTCCGGTCCATTATCTACTCGTATTTTTAGTGGATAACCATGATATTCGGCCAGTTTATCCAGATAACGGGTAATCCTGCCAGCTGGTAAACTGACCGCAATATCAATGCCTAGCGCCTCACGATTAAAGTCATCTATCACATTGAAAGTTCTAAAGCGTCGTTGATTGCGACTGCCGTCACTCATAAAATCCATTGACCCGCATTCACCTTGTTTATTGGGTACTGATAGCCTTTCCGGGCTTCGTGGTGGAATACGCTGTTTACGCTTTACCCTGAGATTAAGCTTCAATTCACAATACACCCGATACACACGTTTATGATTCCATTTATAGCCGAGCTTTCTGATGCGATTAAAACACTTGGGAAAGCCCCAGCGTAGGTGAGGCTGCCGGTGGTAAGCTGGTTTTTACTCGCGGCTTCAGCGGCCTCGGTGGAGGTGATGATGGCGCCTTTGAGGTTAGTTACGTACCACTAGACATCAAACTCTCATCTTCAGCCGCTAACTGACCATTAAAGTGCACTGGCTGGAGTAGCTCAAATTGCGGATTTTGAAAGTAATAGGTAAGATATGAAATGGTTGATAGGAAGAAAAAAGGATATAAATCTTGAATAAACAATTGAATAAAACAAGTAAATTCTTAAGCTATATTTTGAGGCATCAACCGGAAACTATTGGAATCACATTAGATACTGATGGTTGGGTTAATATTGATAACCTAATCATGCAAGCTAATCAACATGCAGAACCCCTTACTAGAGAATTGCTTGAGCGAGTCGTTAAAACAAGTGATAAAAAACGTTTTACGATTTCAGATGATGGTCTAAAAATACGTGCAGCACAAGGACATTCAACTCAACAAGTAAAAATTAGCCATGTAGAACAAACACCTCCAGAGTTTTTATATCATGGCACAGCAACTCGATTTATTGATTCCATTAAAAAACAAGGATTAGTTTCTGGTAATCGCCATTATGTCCATTTATCTGATAATGTGAAGACTGCCAATAAAGTAGGAGAAAGACATGGAAAACCGGTAGTATTAAAAGTAAAAGCCTTGCAGATGTATCAACAAGGCTTTAAGTTTTATCTAGCTGACAATGGAGTTTGGTTAACCCATACTGTTCATACCAACTTTTTGATATTTGACTAAACCTAACCTAATTAAGCCCTCTCGGCTTTATATCGTGCTGATTCTTCTTTGGCTTGTTTTAACCATTCATCAAAGCTATAGACACTACCTCTGTCCTCCCATCCAGGGGAAGCAAAAGTATGAACAAAGTATACTTTCGGATTGCCTGATTTATCAGAGCCATCAAAACAAACGATATCATCAGTATTAGAAGCTTTGGCAAATGGTATCAATTTTCTAGTTGGGTATTGTTTTTTTATTTCAAATAACCATTGTTTAGCAAAATTTTCAAATTCATATAAAAACCACCATGGTTCCAAATCTAGAACATCTTTCTTAGAAACAATTTCCAAAAAAGATAGTGGATATTTGAATCCTTCGGGTAATTCTTCTTTTGAATATAAGTAATGAGCCATATTATTAATCCTTAGGTTTGCCACTAATGCGAGGAGGAGTATTTGAACCATATGGATTATTTTTACTAAATCCACCTGACTGTTTATTAATTCTTCCTGTTATTGCCTCTCCCCAAGTTGTAGGTACAAATCCTTTTCTAGGATCAGAAAACCTACTTACTTCAGCAGGTGAAAGCTTATCATCGAAATTTCTAACATTAGCTTTAATATCTATACCAGCTTCTCTAGCAGCTGCTATTCTAGTATTATCCATACTCGTGAATTTTCCGTCTGGCATTTTAATTACATCAACAGGATCACCTTTCCAACCATTAGTTTTCATGTTTGTAACAAGATCGTCATAATTATATTTCATATTAGTCCCTCGTTCTACTTTATTATAAGAAACCGTATTTTGTGAGAATCTAATTTCATTAGGATTCAAAGTAGATGTATTGGAAATTCCCTTTCCTATACTAGTACCTTTCCCAGTACTCTTACCTGCTTTAGATACCCTTCCTACATTCAAATTTACCTTCTTAGTTATTAGCACAGCTGCCAGCAGCTCTCCAGCAGCCTCTCTAGCCTGCAAATCCCCATGTGCTGCTTTATCCAATAACTCATAAAACTGAATATATGTGCGTGTATCAAATGCTGCTTTGATACTATTTAGTGCTGCTTTGTTTTTCGGATCTAACGTCGCTTGCATCTGATTGCATAGATTCGGCGTTAAACCTGTACAATATACTACTGCATTTAGTGAGTCTATACCATAATCACTTAATCCTACTACACTATCTAAACCATCTCCTATTAAATTGACCGCTACATTTCTTATTACATCTAGGTTATCTTTGGCTTCTTTTTCGGTATGCCAGTAGTGTTTTGCGTCCTCTATATAACTGCGTATTTTATCTCCAAATTCGGTATTGTTATCCACCGCAACATGCCCAGCCTGATTACCCTGCGCCACATCCGCCATACTGCCGCCAATTGCCACTCCCGTCGCTGCGCCGGTAAGGCCTGCTATGGCTGAAACTGTCGCTTTTTCATCTGCGGTTAAATCCGCTGGATTTTTACCATACAGCCATTTCGATACGATTGGTGCTGTTGCCTCTGCTCCTGCTGCGGCCAACCCACCAGCTAATGCATCGTTACCTCCCGCTGCTGCTACTGCGGCTCCTAATATGGCATGTGCCAGTATATGAGCTGTTTCCTGACCGGCGGTTAATTCATCTTTACCGCCGGTTATCTGGTTTTTATGAGCCAGAACTTTGAAGTACTGCCCAATCTGATACGAAAGCACTGGACTGGCCGTGGCGGCAACAATGCCGCCTATGCTATTGGTGGGTGCTGATAGTCCAGCACCGATGGCATTCAGTATCAACCCGCCGGTATTCCATTGCGCCAGTTCTTTTTCATACTGCGCGCGCTGCTCTGGACTGAGATTTTCTTGTTTCAGTTCTTCTTTCAGTTTGTCTTTTTTGCTGTTGATGAAGGCTGAGGTAGCCTGCATGTTTTGGCTGAATTCCTGACTGACTTCGCGCTGTAAATCCAGTTCTTGCTGTACTTTGTCTTTGTCAAAGTTATTGCTCAGATAGCCGGCTTTGTCGGCATAGTTGTCGCTGGTGGTGTCTGTATGGATGCCGGCGATGGTTTGGGCGGCGTTTTTGCCTGTTTTCTGCTGCTGGGCGGTTTCATCGGTGATGATGATGTTGTTGGTGTTGATGCCGCTATGGGTGGTGCTGCTGTCGTGACCGCTGTCGCTGCCGTAACCTACGGTATTACTGGCTCCTGTACCGCCCTGATTGGCCAGATTAATGCTGTTGTTTTTGCTCGGCTGACTTTGTCCCAGTGAGGATCCGCTAACGCTGCCACTGGCTCCTATGCCGATACTGCTGCCTTTGTAATCGCTGTGGTTTTTGATGTCGCTGCTGGTGAGGCTACCGGTAATAAGCTGGTTTTTACCCGCCGCTTCGGCGGCCTGAGTTGAGGTGATGA